>JACPMW010000025.1 GCA_016185805.1 Candidatus Woesearchaeota archaeon
TTATCTATGAACTAAAAGACCAGATAGAGGAGCTTAAGCAGGAAATAAACGCCCTTAAATTAATACAGATAATAAGCCTGAAGCAGAAAGTCAACAAAGCTGAAGAGCAGCCACAGGCATAACTTTTCTTAAATATTTATTAAATTTGCAGCTATACTCACGGGCAAATATAATTGAGCAATTGTTGCCCGTTCGTAATATGTCGAAAATCAAGGATTTTCGAACACTCGAAAACTGTAAGGTTTTCTTTGAGTAAAAGACATTATTATTGCTCAAAAATTTGTGTCTTTTACTATAGAGGACGTTCTCTGGTTTGAAATTTTTAGTTAATGAGTGATAAGTAACAAGGAATTCTAATCCATCTCGTTAATCAGTTTATTTAGCGCCTTGTCAACAGCTGCCAAAAGATTCCTCTCAGTGACTTTTGAAACATAAACTTTTCCACTGTCGAGTAATTTGGCATGGATTTCATATTTCTCGCTTTTTTCCCGCTGGTGCACTTGCTTTAGGGTCACATGCAGAGTTTCCGTGCCTGCTGCCAGCTCGCCTATTCTTTTGGCATGGTTTGCGATTACCTTGTCCACCAAAGGCATTGTGGCCTCATCAATGTCCCTAAACCCTGCCAGGGTAACTTTTTGGCTCTGCTTTGCCATTTTCAAGGTTGTTAGCTACTTACTATAAAAATATTATCTTTGCAGGATTTCAAGTGAACATGTATTTTTCTAAAGATAAGCTTATAAATTTCCGGCATAAGGGGCGTCTATGGAAAAGATTTGACAGACAGCATTGCAGTAAAATACGCATGGAGCTACCTTTCTTTTTTGAGGAGAGAGGCCGGCAAGAAAACTCCGACTATAGCACTAGGCACGGACACTAGGCCGTCTGGAATAAGGATAAGCGACGCCATACTGGGGGTGTTGGACTGCAGCATTATCGATGTGGGAATTGCACCAACTCCAGCAATAGAATTTGCTGTGAGGCATTTTGATGCCGACGGGGGAATTGTGATAACGGCGTCGCACAATGAGCCTTACTGGAACGGATTCAAGTTTCTGGGAAATGATGGAGGAGTATTGAATGAGGAAGACATCAGCAAGGTAATACAAAATTTTAGGATCGGATCCTTCAAGAATTTCCACAAAATCCAGGAAAGAAAAATAATAGAGAAAAATAGTGAAGCCATCAAGGGATATGCAGAATTCGCCTTTGACATTGCAGGAAGGAAAAACATTGAAGCAATAAAAAATTCAGGCCAGAAAATAATAATAGACCCAAACGGGGGAACAGGCGCAATTTCAAAAAAAATTCTTGAGCAGGCCGGCGTCAATACGATAGGGGTGAATATGCGATACGGGGAATTCAGCAGGGCAATAGAGCCAACTGAAGACTCGCTGCTTTACCTGAAGAATGTTATCGACGAGAAAAATGCAGATTTTGCAGCAGGGTTTGACTGCGACGCAGACAGGGTTGATATACTAATGAAGCATGGCCAGCTGCTTTCAGGAAATTATATCCTTGCCTTGACTGTAGATGAGGTATTATCAAATGCAAAAAACCCCAAAAATCAGGTTGTAGTTGTCAATGATGCAACATCAAATGTCGTAAGGGACATTGTGCAAAAATATGGAGCCAAAGTCAAGGAAGCTGAGGTTGGGGAGATAAATGTGATTGAAGAGATGCAAAAGTCAAAAGCCATCATCGGGGGGGAAGGCTCAAGCGGCGGAGTGATTATTCCGCCTTCAAGATGCAGGGACGGGATTATCACTTTATTGAAGATTTTGTCATACATTGCTAAAAAAGGCATGAAGCTTGCCGATATCATTGAAAAATTTCCAAAGTATTACACACTAAGGAGAAAAATGGAGTTTGAAAAGCCAAGGCATGACAAAATTAAAGAATACCTGAAGCATTACTACATTAAAAAAGGCCTTAGCATAATGGAAAATGGAGGCACAAAGGGGGCTTCGAAAACAGAGGCAAATATTTTCAGAATAATGAGCGATTCCAATAAAAAAGAAGAGGCTGAAAAGCTGATAAACGAAGCTGTTGATGTTTTCAAACATGCAAGCTAAAAAAATTGATTCAAAAATCATTGAAACACAAAAAAATCAGAGATTTTTTGTGCCCAAAAATTCTGAAAGAATTTTTAGGGGAATTGAATTGGACTTGTTATCTGCTTTGTTTAAGTACGTTTCCCCTTTTATTGGCGCAAAAATTGATTCAAAACCCAAACAAGAGACACGCAATCTTGAAAATATAGTTAACAATCAGCAGCCAAAAATAGGCATCAGGGACTTCAAGGAGCTTGAATCATTGCTGGTGAAAAATTTGGGTCAGAATGTGAAAGCGAGCAAAAAAGTTGCGATAAATTCAAGGGATATCTTCTATTCAATAAGTTTAAAGCGCCAGAAAAACAAGGATGAGAAAGAGAAATATTCCGTCTCCATAAACTATGAGGAAAACAGCGGGCATGAAAAACTGTCAATCAAAATCAGGAAAGACGGAAAGGAAATTTATTCAGCTGAATCAAGCGACAAAAAAGAGATGAAAGATAAAGTTGCGCCTTATGGGGTAACAGCTTCTTATGAGGACAGATATGGCGAGGAAAGATTGACAATAACTTACAGGCAGCAGCTCAGAAATTACATGAAAAAGCATATTGAAAACAAGGAAGACATGACAAACATGGTGCCTCTCAAATGGCTCAACATTTTTCCCGAGAGCATGATGGGGGGAGTTCTTGGCTTCACTTATCTTGGAGAAAATTTCATGGGCAGAAGGGCTGATTTAACAGGTAAAACAGCAAGAATGGTGGATATACACGAGAGCATCCATACTCCTGATGAATACGAAACAAGAATATTGACGAGCTGGATAATGGAAAAAATGAGGCCGAAGTATGTGAAATAATCAAATAATAAGCTCAAAGACTTATTATAATCCAATTTCTCTTATATCTTTCATGGTTGAGCAGGTTTATATATATAAAGTACCCTCCGGACAAGAACGATATGTGTTGGGTTATTGTACATGGAGCCGGGGCGAGCCTATTTCTAACGGGTCGTGTGATGACATTGGCTCCTTGCTATTGACCTTAAAATCAAGCAGGGTGCGCTTAAGCACAAAAAGAGTCTTTGACCAGCTTCCCAGAAGGGTTGAAAAAGATGCTTCTGTTATTGAAGGCCATAAAGCCGAGGAAATTGACAGAGCCATTTTGCAGATGCTGGCAGCTTAAGAAAACCAGCGAAAATTATTCGAATTTTCTGGGCTTTGAAAAATGATTAAATTTTTCAAAACCTTTAAAACCATCTGAATATTCCTTTGTCTATGCCAAAAGTTCATTTCATCACTCAAGGATGCAGCAGCAATGCAAGGGAATCAGAGATAATGGCGGGCCTATTAAACAATTCAGGCTATGACATTGTTAAAGAGGAGAATAATTCTGAAATAAATGTTGTGAATATATGCACGGTTAAGGGAGACACAACTGCGCTGAGAGAAATAAGAAGGCTGAAGAAGATGCATCCCGAAAAAAATCTCATTGTCACGGGCTGTATAACAGAAGGAATCGTGCCAAAAATAAAAAACATAGATGAAAATATCAGCTTTGCAAACACCCACAATCTTGGAAGAATATCAACCGTTGTTGAAAATTCCCTGAACGGCACAGTTTTGGAATTGCTGGATAAAAGATACGAGCAAAAAGTCAATTTGCCTTCCATAAGAAAAAATCCTGTTGTTGGAATTGTTCCAATACTCAATGGCTGCAATTATTTCTGCACATTCTGCTCCACAAAGCTTGTGAAGGGAAAATTATTCTCCTATCCAATGGATGCGATAAGGCAGGATGTCAAGGAGCATTTGAAATCAGGATGCAAGGAAATTTGGGTCACAAGCAATGACAATGGGGCATATCTGGTGGAGCAGGGAGGCAAGCAAAAGTTAGTTGAGTTGCTGGAACAGATATTGTCCATTCCGGTTGATTTCAAGCTGAGATTGGGCATGATGAACCCAGGCAATACAATTACAATTTTGGACGAGCTTATTGAAATTTACAAGAATTCAAAAATGTTCAAGTTTTTGCACATTCCTATTCAATCTGGAAATGACAGCATATTGAAATCGATGAACAGAAAATATAATGTTGAGGATTTTATTGGCGTTGTCAGCGCTTTTAGAAAAGAAATTCCTAAAATAACAATATCGACTGATGTTATTGTTGGCTTTCCTTCTGAAACAGAAGAGCAATTCAACGATTCATTGGAAATAATAAAAAAAATAAAACCAGATGTGCTAAATTTATCAAGATACGCTGCAAGAGATGGCACGATTGCAGCCAAAATGAAGCAATTGCCCACAAATACATTAAAGCAAAGATCAAGGATAACGACGAATGTCTTTAGGCAAATAGCTTACGAAAACAACAAAAAATGGCTGGATTGGCAGGGAAAAATTTTAATAGATGAGAAAGGCAAAGAAGATTCGTGGATTGGGAGGAATTACTGCTACAAGCCTGTTATCGTCAAGGGCGATTTTAAATTGGGAAGTGAAATAGATGTCAAAATAACTGATTTCACGAGCTTTGATTTGAGGGGAGAATGGCTATAAGTTTATATCTAAGCAATGAGAGGAAAGCATTGGTAGAAAGTAGACCTTATGCTTCTGGAGAAATGATATCTGTAGCCGCAATGTTTGAAGGATTGATAGCTTTTAGCAGAGCAAATGAGTTGGAGAGGACAGCCACACTAGCATCTGATTGGACATTTTTAACAGGATTGCCAACATTATTGGATTTCGCAGATGCAGTTTTTAGAGATTTACCCCTTAACCATATTATTAAAAAAGATTATACATTATTTGCGGAAGCGAGCAAAGTTATTCATGAATATATTGCTAAAAATATCGGAATTTGGAGTCCCTAATTAATAATCACTTTATCCCAAAGCTCTCATTCGTCATTTCTATTGATTTCTGGCCGTCCTTGAAGCCCGTCATTGCACGGATTGCGTCGATATTTTCAGGTATTACATCTGATTCCTGATGGATGGCCTGCATGTAGAGCAGTTTGTTGTGGGTATTTGCCGTTATTCCAATCGCTTCCTTCCATACACAAATTTCAGGCATATCCCCTCTTAATCTTCCGATGTCCCTTGCGAATTCCATTATCTCTGCTGTGGACCTTAAATGCTCTGCATTTCTCACAACCCTTATCCTTGTGGAATTCCTGAACAATTCAACAACATCCTCTACATTAGCCTTTTTCTTAAGGTCAACGGTCAAAGTGTGGAGGTGCATTAAAGTGGATGGCACGCTTAATGCAGTTGTAAAAATCTCAACATTGTGCAAAACAGTCTGCACATCAGGCCCATGGTGGCTTGGCATCTCAAGCACAGGCACAATTGCATTTATCGGGCCATGGTGAATGTCTCCAGGATCAGCTCCTCTCCTTATCATTGTCGCATGAACGCTTGAAATTCCATATTTTTCATTTACTGCATGCAAAGTCCTGCATAATCCTGTAGTGTTGCAGCTCACAATCCTTACATAATCCTTGCCCAGTGCCTCATCATAATTGCATTGGGCGACAAATGAAGTTCCTGTTACTTCGTGCTTTTCCCCACCCTGTACAGCAGCTTTTATCTTATTGGGCTTATAGTATTTTGCAATGTTTTCTTTTCCAATTTTTTTTGGCGTTGCATCGACAATGACCTCAGCTTCTTCAAGCAGATTATTTATGTCGCCATCAGGAATTATCCCATTTAGCTTCAAATCACCATCACCATCTATCGTAAATATTTTGTATCCTTTTGCCTTTGCGACTTCTGTATTGAAGCTGTAGGAATGGGCCGTTACCCCAATTAACTTCATATCCTTTTGCATTGCCACTGCATCAGCAACTCTCTTGCCGATTGTCCCGTATCCAACAACTCCAACTTTTATTGCCATTTTTGCCACTGTTTATTTTTTATTGCACAATCAACATATCAAGATCTTGATTTTCCATGTCTTCTGTATATTTGCCCATTGTGGCAAGGCTGTTGAGCTTTGCCCTTTTGATAAAGGCCTGCTGGCCTGCATTGAAGTTCTCCTCCTTGCCTTTCCATGCCTTTAGCGCAGGGTCCTGCAAAGCCCTTGCATATGAAAAGCTGACATACCATGGAAGATGCTCTCCTAAAGTGTGCATCCTGTTCAAGTGGGCAGTTGCCTCCTGCGGAGTCTGTCCTCCCGAGAGGAAATTGATGCTTGGAAGCTGGCTTGGGACAGCTGCTTTCAAAACTTTCATTGTGCGCTTCGCAACCTCGTCAACATTTGCACGATTGCCGGCTTCCTTTCCAGAAATGACCATGCTGGGCTTGAGTATTGTGCATTCAAGCATGACATCCTGCTTTTTCAATTCAGCAAACACTTCATTCAGCACTTTTTCAGTCACCTTATGGCAAGTGTCAATTGAGTGTGTTCCGTCAATCAAGACCTCAGGCTCTACTATCGGCACAATTCCATGCTGCTGGCATATCTTTGCATATTTTGCAAGGT
Organism: Candidatus Woesearchaeota archaeon; assembly: GCA_016185805.1. Lineage (GTDB taxonomy): Archaea > Nanobdellota > Nanobdellia > Woesearchaeales > GW2011-AR4. Next base: position 6,535 of record JACPMW010000025.1, read on the forward strand.
CTTGCGCGTTTCTTTTGATGGCCATTTCAGTTGGAGTGTTTTCTGTGATGTGGTAGACTGCACGCCATTTGGCAAACCTGCAGCCGAATTTTTTGTACTTTTCAAGCCTTTCCCCCAGGCCATCAAGCCCTTTCGTGTACTGCTCTACAGAGCCTTCAAATTCCGCCAGTCCTTCGTCAACCTTTATTCCCGGCACAACTCCAATGTTAGAAAGGTGCTCCGGAAATAAAATTCCGTTGTCGGTTTTTTGGCTTAGCGTTTCTTCAAATAATATGACTCCGCATATGTAATTTTCAATTCCAGGCGCAGTCAAAATCAAGTTCCTGTACTGCCTTCTTGTCTCTTCCGTTGACTCAACATTGATGCTCGCAAGCCTTTTTGCAGCTGTCTTGGCGCTTTCATCAGCTGCAAGAATTCCCTTTCCTACAACAACCATGCCCTTGATGGTTGATTTCAGCTCTTCCATTGACATTTTTTCACCTCACGATTATTTTATAATTGTTGTTATTTTAATAGTCAGGCAAATGCTCGAATTTATGATGGGCCTCTATGAGCCTCACTGTTTTTGTCTTTGCGCGCATTACAATTGAATGTGTTTTTGCGCCGTCGCTTAAAAATTGCACGCCCTTCAGAATTGTCCCGTCTGTAACTCCAGTTGCTGCAAACATGGCCTCATTATTTTTAACCAAATCCTTCATCATCAGCTTCTTATCAAAGTCTGTTATCCCCATTTTCTTTGCTCTCTGCTTTTCATCCTCATTTCTGAATTTTAAGCGGCCTTGTACTTCGCCGCCAAGGCATTTCAAGGCAACTGCAGCAATGACGCCTTCTGGAGCGCCTCCAATCCCAAGAAGTATGTCCACTCCGGAATCTTCAATTGCAGGCGCCAAAGCCCCCGCTATATCTCCATCCCTTATCAGCCTTATCCTGCAGCCGCATTTCCTGACATCTTCAATCAATTCTTTGTGCCTGTCCCTGTCGAGAATGATGACTGTCACTTCTTCCAGTTCCTTGCCTAATTTTTCCGCAACAGCATTCAAGTTTTCTTCTACAGAAGCATCCAAATCAACAGCCCCAACGCATTCCCTGCCAACTGCAAGCTTGTCCATGTAGGTGTCCGGCGCATTCAGAAGGGTTCCTGCTGGGGCAGCTGCAAACACCGACATAGCGTTTGGGTCGCCTCTTGCCGTTATGGTTGTGCCTTCCAAGGGATCAACAGCAATATCCAGCTTCATCCCCTTCCCAGAGCCTACCCTTTCCCCTATGTAAAGCATTGGGGCTTCGTCTCTCTCGCCCTCGCCTATGACAATAGTGCCATCCATGTCAATTATGCTGAAAGCCTTTCTCATCGCCTCGACAGCAGCATGGTCAGCTGACTTCTCGTCGCCTTTGCCCATCCAGTACGCGGAACTTATGGCTGCAGCCTCGGTTGCCCTTACAAAATCAAGCGCTAAATTCCTGTCCATAAAATCAAACCAACTCCCTGTGAAACGGATATAATTTTCTTATATTTAAATTTTTCCCTTTATCATACTTTATCATACAAAAAACGAAAGCTTTATAAATATGTTTAAAAACATGGCATCGGGGGAATTATGAAAGAGCGCATCACTATAACTCTTGACGCGAACATTATAAAGCAGATAGACAAGAGAATAGACGGCATTGATTTAAAAAACAGGAGCCAGGAGATTGAGATGATTTTGGCAGAGTCCCTTGGCGCAAATATCCCAAGCAAAGCTGTGCTGCTTGTCGGTGGAAAAGGGACAAGGCTGAAGCCGTTGACCGATAAAATTCCAAAGGCTCTCCTTAAAGTGCAGGGAAAGGCTGTAACTGAGCATTTGTTCGACCTGCTTAAAAAGTATGGGATAAGGGACGTAATTCTGTGCGTTGGCCACCTAAAGGAGAAGATAAAGGATTATTTTGGCGATGGAAGAAATTTCGGCATCAACATAACCTATATAGAAGAGGATGCGCCATTGGGAACGGCAGGGTCCTTAAAACTGGCCAGAAAACACCTTAAGGACAGCTTCATAGTGTCCAATGGGGACGAGCTGAAAAGCATAAACATACCGAGGATGTTCAGGCTGCACAAGAGAAAGAATGCGCTTGCAACAATTGCATTAACAACTGTTGACGATCCTAGCCATTATGGGGCTGCAAGGCTTGACGGGTCAAGGATTGTTGAATTTGTCGAAAAGCCGGGAAAAGACAAAGCGCCCTCAAACCTAATCAATGCAGGATTTTACATTTTGGAGCCGGAAGCGATAGACATGATTCCAGACGGCTTTGCAATGCTTGAGAAGGATGTCTTCCCAAAACTTGCAAAATTGGGAAGATTGAGGGGGTTTCCATTTGCAGGACAGTGGTTTGATATTGGCAACATTGAAAGGTACAAACTTGCAGAGAGAATATGGCAAGGCGTAACCCCTTTTGAAGAAGACGAAATGGATTTGGAGTGAAAACTTCAAAAACTTTATAACCATTAAAAATATCACAAAATCATGTTATCAGAAATGTCGGAAATCGCAAGAACTATAACATTTTCTGCTTTAAATAAACATAATACAGCGATTTCCGAGCATGCTCAGAAATCTATGATTTCTGACATCTTCAAGGCATATGATATAAGGGGGATTTATGGCCAGAATTTGACCGAAGATGTCTCTTACAAGATAGGAAGGGCATTTGTCCATTTTCTAAAGTGCAAAGATGTTATTGTCGGGACTGACATGAGAGTTTCATCTCCAAAGCTGAGCAGGGCATTCATGCAAGGTGCCGCTGACCAGGGAGCAACTGCAATATTCATAGGCCAAGTCTGCACCGATGCAGTTTATTTTGCCTCAGGATTCATGAAAAAGCCCGGGGTGATGTTCACC
>JACPMW010000026.1 GCA_016185805.1 Candidatus Woesearchaeota archaeon
CAAAATAGTAAAAATTATATGCACCAAGCTTCTAATGACAGTAAAATGCTCGAATTCCTAAAAAAAATCTTCAGGAACGAGGAGGAACAGGCAGCTAAAAAAGTGACGCAGATGAGCCTGCAGAACCTTGAGGAATGGCTTAATGAAAAATCCAAGCCCCTGATGGAAGATGTGCAGCAGCAGGCTGCCCATATCCTGATGAAGGTTAGTGAAGAGCTCCAGCGCGCAAGGTTCAGCATAGAAGCCCTCGAGAATGCAAAATTGCAAAACCCAAACATACCGTTTAAGGCAAAGCAGTACATGGAAGGCAACAGGAAAGCCTATGTAAGGTCTGTAAACTCATTCCTTGGCCACATGGAGATAAACAACAGGGATTATTTCTATCTTATAGGATTTTGCAAAACTTTTGACGAATTGATAAATGACTTGAACAAGGGCACCTTGAGAAGCTACACGATTCTGCAGGAATTCTTTGCCCATGAGACAGGCAAGATAGCGCAAAGCCTCAAGAATTTCGACAGCTTGTTTGGGGAGATGAAAAGTGTCCTGAATAATGAAAGATTAGTTGCTGTAAACCAAGCAATTGTAAAAATAAGGAATCTGAAGATGAAGTCAAGGCAGAAGATAAACTTTGATGTTGACTCAAAAAATGCGGAAGCAAGCTTGAAGATTGCGACAGAGGAAAAAAATGCAATAATAGCAAACATAGAAAAATTCAATGCCAGTGAGGAGCATGCCAAATTCTTAAGCCTCAATGAGGAGAGGAAAAATAAAGCAAAGGCATTTTACGAAGATGAAAACAGCATTTTGCAGAGCTTTTCAAGCCTTGAGAGGCCGTTGAGGAAATATTCGCATATAGCTTTTGAGCATGAGGAGACAGTGCTGGACTACTTAAACAAGCCAATAGAGACTTTGTCAAATGACAAAAGCCTCGCCATACTCGATATACTTAAAAATTTGGAAAAGGCATTAATGGAAAACGGGATTCAAATTGACGGCAAGAAAAAGGAAAAGCCACTGGAGGAAATAAAAAAGCTGAACAAGGAGTTCCTCGAGCAGTTTGTCAAAAAATATTTCTCCTTCAAGTCCGAAATGGAAGAGCTTGAGAATAAAATAAAATTAAGCGGGGTGGCTGAAAAATTCAGGAACTTCAACAGGGAGCTTGAGGACGCTAATCTAAGAATTGAAAAGAACGGGCAGGAGTTCGAGAAACTGAAGAATGATGCTGCCAGGCTTGATGATGCCATTGCAAAGCTGGCTAATGAGATAGAAAGCGACTTGAGGAATATCCTTAACGAGGAAATAAGGGTTATCTATTGAATTTCTTGTAGGATTCTTCTATAACCTCAATTCCCGGCAATTTGCCATCTTTTTCTATCAGCTCCAAAGTTGCCCCCCCTGCATTGGAAATTACCGTAAAAGCATCTTCTCCTTTCCATTGCCTTATTATTGCTGCTGTGTCGCCGCCTGCACCAATAGTAATTGCGCCATTATCCTTAGCTTCTCTAACAGCTTCAAACAGTTTTCTATTTGTGCTTGAAAAATTCTCAACTCTCTCGTCTTCAATCGACAGGGGGCCTGCCAAAATCAGCAAGTAGGAACTTTTGACTTTGTCACATATTCTTTGCAGTGTTTTAGGGCCTGGCGCGACTCCAAGCCATCCTGAAGGGATGGCTGCTGCAGAATTGTAAGATTTGATTTCAGCCTCCTTGGGAAGGTTGCCGTACTTGTCCGGGAAATGGTTTGTTATTGTATGGTCAGAATTCAGGAGAACCTCGACATTTTTTTGCCTAGCCTTAAGCAAAACCTCTGCAGCAAAAATAATTTGCTCCCCTATCTCCTTCCATTCAACAAAGGAGTTTCCTATAAGCTTCTTGATATCGTCATCGCTTATATTTATAAGCTCTTTCAGTTTATCGCTTTTTTCCTTTTGAAATTTGGCCTGCATCTCTGTTATTAAGGCAGATGCGTCCTTGTTTTCCTTCTTGATTCTCTTTGATTCGTCGTCCTGCTTCTTGTTGTATTGGCTTATGATATGTAATGCATTTTCAATTTTATTTTCAATTTCGCCAATATAATGACCAGCAAGCAGGAATGTGTATGTTACAGCGCCCTGCACCACTATGACATCATTTTTTCTCATTTTATTCAATAATGAGTGGGTAACGCTGATTTTCGAGGTTATGCCGACTTGAGTCTCTATTTTTTTGCCAGACAAAAAAAAGATAAATGCCCCTCTTTCCTTTTCGCTTAAGACATTGGAAAGGTTTCCCATATATTTTATCACGTCTGCCATTTTGAAGCCAAAAGCTGCCTTGCCTCCATTCTCAACAACAATTTTCGGGACTGTTGATACGGTAGCCTCGGGCCTGTGATTCTGGGCTTCTGCCTCGTTGACATAAACTGCATTTCTGCCGACTAAAGAAGCTATGAATTTTGCAAATTCCAAGTCATTGGCATTGGCTTCATCATCATACCTCACATTTTCTAATAAAATCATTTGTCCGCCTTTCAATTTTAAAATATCTTTTAAAACCTCTTCCTTGTTTCTGTACACGCTTCTCGGCTTGCTTCCGTCCAGGCAATTTGGCGTCAACAAGACATCATGCTTTAGAACATTTTCCTCTTTCAGGATTTCCTGCAATTTCAAAGCGACTGGTGCCATGCTTAGCTCCGGGTCTTCCCCTTTTGGCCTTCCAACCCATCCAGCGGCAAGAATTATTTTGCAATTATTTTTTATCAGATAAGAAAGCGTTGGCACAACATCCCTTATTCTGGAATCATCCCTTACCCTGTTAGAGTCTAAAAGTTTTTTTGACGCATCTAATGGCACGTCAAATGCAGCCCTCACAATAACATTCTTGCCCTTAAAATCCAAGTCATTCAAAGTAAAGAACTTGTGCATGCTATAGGGTAAGATAACGGAATTTTAAAGCCTTTTGGTTTTTAAGCTAGAAAGATTTAGCCATCATCCTGTCGATTTTAAAAAATTTCCTTGTAACAAATATCGCCCTCTTTTTGTTAAAACCTTTGCAAGTATAGATTACTCCTGAAAAGAATTTGGCATTCGACCATACATAGACTGAAATGCCAGAGTCTATTAGTGGAACAAAAGCGTCATAACCTTGATTTTCCTTCTTCCCAATGCCGCTAGGAGAAAAAATAATGGGTTTTCCATACATTCTTAATTTTAATGCTTTAGTTATAGTTCTAAAATAATCTTTTATCACTTCCTCGTCTATTTTGATTTTATAAAATCCTTCAATCAATAATCTCTGCCTGAAAATATTTGGAGCAAATTTTTTCATTTTAAAGTATCAGCGGCACGAACACAATCGCAACAATAGACATCAGCTTTATCAAAATATTCAATGAAGGCCCTGCAGTGTCTTTGAATGGGTCCCCTACTGTATCACCGACAACAGCAGCCTTGTGCGCATCGCTTCCCTTGCCTCCAAGATTGCCGGCTTCAATGTATTTCTTTGCGTTGTCCCATGCGCCTCCTGAATTTGCCATGAAGATCGCAAGAGAAAATCCTGATACAATCGAGCCGACAAGCAAGCCTCCAAGGGCTTCAAGGCCAAAAATATAGCCCACAATAAGCGGGGAAAATATTGCAAGCAATGAAGGCATTACCATCTGCTTTAAAGCGCTTCTTGTGCTTATTGCAATGCATTTTTCATAGTCTGGCTTTGCTTTTCCCTGTGCCAGTCCCTTGATTGTCTTCCACTGCCTCCTGACCTCTTCAACAATGCCTGACGCAGCTTTTCCAACAGCCTGCATTGCAAACGAGCTGAACAGGAATGGCAGCATTCCTCCGATGAACAGGCCAATTATCACATTTGGATCAGAAATGCTCATCACATCAATTTTTGTGATTTGGGTGAAGCTGGCAAAAAGCGCAAGCGCTGTCAAGGCAGCGCTTCCGATTGCAAACCCTTTTCCTATTGCAGCAGTCGTGTTTCCAACTGCATCAAGCATTTCAGTTTTTTCTCTCACTTCCTTGCCAACATTTGCCATCTCTGAGATGCCGGCTGCATTGTCTGCCACAGCGCCATAAGTCTCAATTGCCAAGGTAAATCCAAGCGTCGCAAGCATCCCAACCCCTGCAATTGCAATCCCGTACAGTCCGGCAAACTTAAAAGCTATCAAGACAGCAATAGAGACAGCAAGCACGGGAACCAAAGTAGACAGCATACCAATTGCAAGCCCTTGTATCACATTTGTCCCAGCGCCTGTCTTGGCTGCTATTGCAATGCTCTGTGTAGGCTTGTTTTTGTTTGAAGTGTAATATTCTGTGAACAGCCCAATCACAACCCCAACAGCTAATCCTGCCAGAGCCGAATAAAAAATTCCAATGTCAAGATTTTGCCGCTTTATAAAAAAATATGAGAATACTGCGGCAAGTATCGTGCTTATGTAAAGCCCCTTATTCAACGCCTTGAAAAGATGGGCTTCATCCCTTGCCCTGACAAAAAATATTCCGATTATCGAAGCTGAGATTCCAAGCGCTGCAAGCCCCAATGGCAGGACAGCATGATTTACGCTCAACACAATCCCCAAAACCATCGCAGCTATTATGCTGTTGACATAGCTCTCGAATAAATCAGCGCCCATGCCTGCTACATCCCCTACATTATCGCCTACATTGTCCGCTATAACTGCTGGATTTCTCGGGTCATCCTCTGGGATTCCCTTCTCAACTTTTCCGACAAGGTCAGCCCCTACATCGGCAGCCTTTGTATAAATTCCCCCCCCTACTCTTGCAAATAATGCGATTGACGACGCGCCAAACCCAAATCCATATATCAAGTTTGGATCGCCAAAAAATTTGTAAAGCAAAGTGACTCCAAGCAATCCTATCCCAGCAACGCTCAACCCCATCACCGCTCCGGAATGGAAAGCAAGCTTCAAACCTTCCCCAATATGCATTTTTGTTGCCTCTGTTGTTCTTGCATTCGCTTTTGTGGCAATCCTCATTCCTATATTGCCGGCCAAAGCAGATGAAACTCCGCCAATCACGAATGAGGCTGCAAGCGCAGTTCCATTATCCAGAAATAAATACATGGCCAGAGCAGCCAAAACCATGAAAATTGCAAGAACCTCATATTCCTTTGCCAGAAAGGTCAATGCCCCTTTATGTATTGCCTCTGAAATCTCCTGCATTTTTTTGCTGCCAGCAGGCTTCTTCAGGATGGAGAATGCCAGAAACATAGCTACAAGCAAAGAAATAAGGCTGATGCTGATTGCGTATTGCAGCATTTAGTATTTATTTCCCTTTAAGTTTAAAAACTTTGTTCATTTGAATTTTTTTGCCCAGAAATAAATGTAAACGATAAATGCAATGACAAGAATGAAATTAATGGCAGTTATGATTATGGTTGTCCAGACTATTGTTTTCTGCTTTGTTTTCTTGTTCATTATTATGTCATTATTTTTATTATATTTAATTTTTACCAAAAATTTGATAAAGCGATATATTTTCCAAAAATTATGGGCTTAGAAGAAAAATTTCAAAATTTGTCTCCTGAAGAACTTCAGTCTGCACGAGATTGGTTGGGGCAATTACGTGAGCCTGAAAGGCAACGTGTTCAAGACACATTAGGAGTTTTGAATGGAGGGGAGTTTTATTTGGATGATCCATCGAGAAAAAATAGAAATAAAATAGCTATCATAGTGGCAGGTTCAAGCATTGGCCGTAAAGATTACCGCGATATTGATTTATTTTTGTTGACTCAGCATCCATTAAGCCCAGACAATGATTTGGACCCTCAAGCAGAGGCTACGTTGGTATTACGCGATCGATTGCCGCCATACGTGGAGTTTATTTTATATGGTAAACCAGTGATAAGGGAAGAAGTAAAAGCACAGCTGATTCCCATTGAAGAAGTCGGAGCACAAGTTACTATATCACTTCTCCATAAACTAATTGGATTTGGTAAAAGGAGGGAAACACATTCTGACGATTTAATGGAACCAAGAAATCCAGTGGGTGCAGAAAAACTTATGCAATATAATCACCAACAAGGTTCTAAATTTTTAGTTTTAAGCAGGCAATATCCAATAAAAGAATAATTATACTTTCTTCATGCCTTGGCTTTTATTCGTTTCATCCTGAAGATGTTTTCCCTTTCCATCTCCTCAAGCCTAAGCTGGATGAATCCCCTAACCTTGTCGAGGTTTGGAATTACAACAAATTCCAGCGCATTCACCCTTCTCTTTGTCTTCTCAATCTCATTCAGAAGTTTCCTCATTGAAGTCTCGACTTCCGCTGCAAGTATTATCTTCTCAACGACTTTCTCGTATGCAGAGGCTGCCTCGTCAATAGCGGATGAGTTGTAAACGCCATATCCCCTTTCCATGAATGCCTTCTTTATTTCAGACGCCTCGATTTTCGGCACTTTCACCCCCATGATGTTTTTTGTCATCAGCTTGATGTCGGGAATCTCCCTTATGGCCATTGCAATCGACTTTATTTTCAGGTCCCCTTCAAGGGTTCTTGCAACATTCATTTTTTCAAGCGCAGTCTTGTATTCATTGACAAGCTCTTCCCTTAATGTCTTTGCCTTCTTCAGTATCTCGAAAAATTCAAGAATCAGCCCGTCTCTTTTCTTCTTGAGCAGGTTATAGCCTGATTTGGCCAGCCTTATCTGTCTCTTCAGCTTCAAAAGTTCGCTTCTTGTCGGCTTGATGTCCTGCGGCATTATATTGGTATTTTTGTCAAGTCCAAAACATCGCTTCCTTTGAGCAAAAATGCCTGGGTAAGCAGTGTTGTGTCAGAATATTTATATCGGTTTATTGTTATGCCTCCAAATACGAGTTTTGGCACATCCTTTTGGTTGTGATGCAAAAGATTTATGAGCCTGCCAATCTGAATTTCAACATTCTTGCCCACCAGAAATTTCATCCCGGCTGACAATTTTTCAAGCTCGTCCCTTCCCCTCTTGTACTCTTGCAGAAATTCCTGCTTGAAGGGGTTCAGGCTTTGCTCCAGCTTGCCTATCAAGTCCACATCCCAGCTGGGCAATTCCTCTGGATGTTCTTCACCCAACAGTCTTTTCATGACATGGTGCATAGCACCGCACGTCGGCCTTAACAGGCTGTCCCTCTCGCTCTCCACTTTTCCATACAAAAGCCTGCCATCACTCTCATTTTGGTGCATTCCAATATGTCCCTTGAAAATGAAGATATTAGAGGAGTGCCCAATATTGTTTGCAACGTGAGAGGGCTGGCTCAACACCATTGGCCCCACAACATCGCTTGCAAAAACCTTGCTGAAGTAAAACGCCCTTTTGTTCCTTTCCAGCCCATTTTCCTCGTCGGAGCACATAAAAGAGGCTACATTAACAGGAATACTGAGCTTTTCGGCAATTTTTTTGATTGATGTATATACAAATTTTGTATCAGGCTCTTTCCCTACATATTCATGATTTTCAAAAATCAGATTATTGCCTGTTTTTTTCAGCTCTAATCCTGCTATCCTTGTTATGCCCTGTGCCTGTGAAATGTTTTCTGTAATCATTTGGCTATTGGGCTTTGTAGTATTTCTTCCTCATCTCAGGAGATATCCTTGTCAGCTCATTCTCTGGAAGTATTCCCAGCAATTTCCATCCCAGATCAAGCGTTTCCTGGATGCTCCTGTCCTCGTCTCTTCTCTGCCTTACGAACTTGTCCTCAAACTCAGCTGCAAATTTCAAAAATCTTTTGTCCCTTTCGCTTAATGCTTCTTCTCCAACAATTGCAACCAATCCCCTTAAATCCCTTCCTTCGGCATAGGCTGCATAAAGCTGGTCAGAGACTTGCTTGTGGTCTTCCCTTGTCCTTGTCGGGCCTATCCCTAAATTCATCAGCCTTGAAAGCGAAGGCAGCACGTCAATGCTCGGATAAATCCCCTTTCTGTGCAATTCTCTCACTAGGACAATCTGCCCTTCAGTTATGTATCCTGTCAAGTCAGGAATTGGATGGGTTATATCGTCCCCGACCATTGTCAAAATCGGTATTTGCGTGACGCTTCCTTTTTTTCCTTTTATGACCCCTGCCCTTTCATAAATCATTGCAAGATCAGTATACATATACCCAGGATATCCTCTTCTCCCGGGAATTTCTTCCCTTGCCGCTCCAATTTCCCTCAATGAATCACAATAATTTGTCATGTCCGTCAGGATGACGAGGACATGCGCATCATGCTCATATGCAAAATACTCAGCAGCTGTCAGGGCCATTCTTGGAGTCACAAGCCTCTCGACAGCAGGATCATTTGCCAAATTCAAAAATACAACGCTTCTTTCCAAGGCGCCTGTCTGCTCGAAGTCGCTTATGAAATACTGCGCTTCTTCATTTGTGATTCCCATAGCCGCAAAAACAACAACGAAATTCTCCTGCTTTCCAACAACTTTTGCCTGTCTCGCTATTTGCAGCGCAATTTCATTATGCGGCAGTCCGGAGCCTGAAAACAAAGGCAATTTCTGCCCTCTGACAAGCGTGTTCATTGCATCAATTGTCGAAATTCCGGTCTGAATGAAGTCATGCGGAGAGGCTCTTGCAAACGGGTTGATTGCCGCCCCAATTATGTCAAGCCTTTTTTCAGGGATTACTTCCGGTCCGTTGTCGATTGGCTTTCCGCTTCCGCTGAGAATTCTGCCGAGCATGTCTTTTGATACATTAAGCTTTAAAGTGTCTCCAAGAAACTTGACCCTCGAGTCAACGTCAATGCCGGCAGTTCCCTCAAACACCTGTACAACAACAATGTCATCGCTTGTGTCCAGCACCTGCCCGCTTTTTATTTCCCCACTTGGCAGAGCTATCCTCACAATGTCAGCATACCCAATAGGCTCTGTCTTCTCCACAAAAATCAAGGGGCCTGCGATTCGGTTTATTGTTTTGTACTCCTTCATTGCATCAAACCTTCAATTCTTTTTCCATCTGCTTTGTGACTTCATCAAGCACCTTTTCATAGTCCTTGACAAATTTCACTTCGCCCAATCTGTCTTTTGCCTTTGTCGAAAGTATCTGCTGCACCCTCATCCCGTTATCAAGTGCATTATTCGCCAATTTTGAAAAATTTGTTATGGATTTCATTATATGGTATGTTTTTTTCAGCTCGCAAAAAGTGTCAATTTCATGGAATGCGTTCTGCTGCAATAAAACCTCCCTTATCAGCCTCGCAACCTGCAATGACAGCTGCTGCCTTTCAGGCAGCGCATCAGAGCCTACAAGCTGGACTATCTCCAGCAATTTTTCCTCTTCCTGCAAAATGCCCATCATCTCTCCAACAAGATTATGCCAATCCGGTGCAACATGCTTTTCATACCATGGCTCCAAAGTTTTGAGGTAAAGCGAATATGAAGTCAGCCAGTTTATCGAGGGAAAATGCCTTCTCTGCGCAAGCTTTGCATCCAATGCCCAGAAGCATTTTGTGACTCTTAGTGTGCTTTGCGTTACCGGCTCTGAAAAATCTCCTCCGGGAGGGGAAACAGCTCCTATTACAGACACACTACCCTCCTTTTTGGTTCCAAGTGGAATTACCTTTCCAGCCCTTTCATAAAATTGCGCAAGCCTTGTTGACAAGTAAGCTGGATACCCTTCTTCTCCAGGCATTTCCTCAAGCCTTGAAGATATTTCCCTCATTGCCTCTGCCCATCTTGAAGTGCTATCAGCCATCAGTGCAACCGAATAGCCCATGTCCCTGAAATATTCGGCTATTGTGATGCCTGTATAGATGCTCGCTTCCCTTGCCGCAACCGGCATGTTGCTTGTATTAGCAATAAGGACTGTTCTGTTCATCAGCGGCTTGCCGCTCCTTGGGTCCATAAGTTCAGGGAACTCTGTAAGCACTTCCGTCATTTCATTTCCTCTTTCCCCGCATCCTACGTAAACAATTATGTCTGCATCAGACCATTTTGCAAGCTGCTGCTGGCTTACTGTATTATGAAGAATCATTGGAAAGTTCCCGCCTATAAAATTGTGAGTTACTGGAACAGTAATGTCGTATACATCTGTTTCCTCCTCTAATATGCTTATGCTTACTATTTCATCGCAGAATACATATTCGAGTGCATTTTTGAAGTCTTGGAGATAATCAGCATTTAACAACTCAACAACTTTGCTGAAAGTCTGCACAGTTTGTTTGCTGTTTGAATAATATGTTGTTGTTGAAATTCCTTCTTTTTCCAGCTCGTAAGGTCTTCTGCCGTCTAATATTTTTCTTAGAAATCCAGACGTGATTGGAACAATATCATTGCTATTATAGTAAAAATCTTTGTTGTAGTATGGTGCAAGCTTTATAGCTTCCCTCGGTGATATAAATACCCTATAATAAGTGCTATTTTTTATTATTCTCTGGCTCAGCCTATGCAATATGCCTAGCCTTAACAACAAATAAGACATGCCAGACTGCATTTCTTTGCTTGCAGTTGTTATTTCAACTTCTTTTTTTCCTATATGGCCATCACAGCGTATATAAGCTGCCAAGAAACTGTTGATTACAAAGTCTGGTGATTTCAGCAGTATTGACGGGACTTTGATATTTCTTGATTTTTTATTTAATGGGTATCCTAGTTTTTCTAAAATCCTGACTAATGCTTTGCTGTTTACTGCAACAGCCTCTACTGTTCTTGCATAGTACGCCTTAGTTTTCAAACCAAATAATTTTTCTATTAAGTAGGATACCCTATCCAGCAGTTGCTTTTTCTGATTAAAAAAATGAACCGATGAACTGCCTTTTATCATGCCATCTGACATTAAATAACCTATCAATTCTGAAAATTCCTCTGAAAATAATTGTGGGACATTAATTTGCTTAGAGTCTCTCTCCACCTTTATTTTTGTGATTTTCGCATCTTTATTACTTAATTTGTATAAGGAATTTACAAAACTAAGAGTAGGATGATTTCTATTAAGGTAAAAGTTCTGGAGCGTATGTTCAGGCACTCCAACAAGCTCTGCAAATTTCTTTTTTGTAATGGAATTTTTTCCACAATAATCATCAATTAAAATAGGTATATTTCTTAAAATCTCTTCATAACAAACCCTGCACTCAAAATCAACTGAGAAATCCTGACATTTTGTTTCTAAATCAATTTTCCTTGGCGATATTATAAAATCCCCTTCACTTAAGTTTTGAGCTTCTGTTTCAACAATGTTTAAATTATCATCAACCTTAAACAATTTATGAATTGGTGTTATTCTGGCTTTTCTGCCAGACCTCGTTTTTATCTCAACTAAGCGGCTTGTTTTGCCTTTATATACATGTGTTGCATTGCCTTCTTCAATCTTATTTTTATTGAAAGTGTATATTTTCAATGGTCGTTTTAGCTCAAGTAGTGTTTCATACTCATTTGAGTCTACTATTTTATTTGATTTATTAAATGTGCATAAATTGTATAATTTCTTAATTTCCATTAATTCGTCATTTACAAAAATTACAGTATCTCCTGTAACACATTTGCCCGCTCCAAATGGGCCCGGGATTGCAGCTACTCCTCCTTTTGCCAATGGAAACAGCGCGTCAAAAATTCTTTGCCCAGTGATCAATGGTGCTTCAGGCTTCAGTTTCGCGCTCACAGGCCTTGCAACCCTCACAGGCCAGTTGTGCTTTAACTTCAACTCAAAACCATTGTCCAGTTTCCCAATGACGTCATTCACTGTGAATTTTCCGGATTTTATTTCGGAAATCTTCCCATTTTGGCTTGGGGGCGCCATTATTTTATGGATAATGCCGGGATTTTCCTCAACTTCGCCTATAACGCTGCCTCCTGAAACTTGCTCGCCATTCTTGACAACAGCTTTAAAATCCCATTTCTTTGAATAATCCAAGCCAGGCGCGTCAACTCCTCTTTTGATGAAATCGCCCATTTGCTTGATAAGCACAGGCAATGGCCTCTGTATGCCGTCATAAATGCTTCCCAGCAGCCCTGGGCCAAGCTCCACTTTTAAAGGCTCTCCTGTATTCACAACAGGCTCTCCTGGCTTTATTCCGGAAGTATCCTCGTAAACCTGGATGATTGCTTTTTCCCCCTCTATCTGGATTACCTCCCCCATCAAATTTTCCTTTCCAACCCTGCACACATCGTACATTCTTGGCTTTATGCCTTTGGCCACTACAACAGGCCCTGCAATCCTGTATAGGACTCCTTTTTCATTTATTTCCATAAGTCCACTCCAATTGATTTTTTAATCAGCCTTTTCAGGCTGTCCTGCTCCGCCTTTGTTGAAATAGGAATGAACACGGGCTCCACAGACGATTCTATGTCCATTCTTTGATGCGGCTCGAGGCCCTCCATTATTTTCTCGTCGACAACAATAACCCCTATCTCTTTTTTGCTTTTGAGGCCCTTAAGCTCGTTGAAATGATTGCCATTGATTTCTATTGTGTCCTTTATTCCGGCCAGCTGAAATCCTACGACAAATTCGTTATTTCCGACAACAGCCAATTTGACCATTAAAACACCATCTGGTTTTCTATGAACTGTTCGCTCAATCCAAGCTGCTTTCCTTTCACAATTATTTTCAGGTTTCTCACTTCAATGTCTTTCGCAAACATGTAGCCCAATATGACATCAATTGATAATGGGTGCTGGTGCAAAAGCAATATTGATTGCTTAAGCAAATGCTTGTAAATTTCAGTCTCGAGTGTGATTAACGAGCCATTTTTTTTGAATTCATCGATTCCCTTTGAAATAAGTCCATTGTATTTGGTTTTTTCCAGCGCTTTTGAAAGCTCGTCCAAATCATCGAGCTCTGCCAGCCTCATTATTTTCGCGTCCTTTAATTTGTCTTCTGACAATATTATAAAATCCTTTATTGCCCCCTTCCCAAACTTTGCCCTCTTCAGCCTTAGGAGAGTCAGTATATTCAGTATTTCAACCTCCATATGCAAAAATTTCCTGAAAAATGCGCCTTGCCTTGGCAAAACTTTCGAAAATTGAATAAGGTGATTGTAATAAAATTTGTCGAACGCGTTTTCGATCCCCGCGAGCGTATTTTTCTCCCTTAAATTCTTCAGGCCGTCTGCAAACACTCCAAAATCTGCTATTTTATTGTTTTTCAGAACATCCTCGATGGACTCCATCTTCAGAAGGGAAGCCAAAAAATCGTAGCTTAAGGCTCCGGCAGCTGTTATGGAGCTCAAAATTTTCCTCTCGTCTGTATTTGTAAATTTGCCCCTTATGATTGTTTTTATATCCTCTATATCCTTTCTTTTTGCGTACTCCTTGATGAGGAGGGAAAGCTCGTAAGGCGCTATCCTCATCAGCTTTTTGAAAGAATCTGCCAGATTCCTGTTGAGGGCCAGCTCAAGCAAATCAGCCCCCGAATATTCTCTTGCAAATTCGTTTATTTCCCCTTTGTAATGGGACTCCTGCAAAAGCTTTGCAATCTCGCTGAATCCCATCTTGAGCATTTTATGGTAGTCTTCCTTCCTGAAAAGCAATGACTTCATCACTGAAGTCCTTACATAGGTGTATGGATATTTGCCCAGTTTCAAACTTTTTGGCTCTTTCAGCTCAGGCATTTTGACCAAATAATATTTTGTTGACGTTATGCAATTCGCCTTCTTTTATGCTTTGAAGGATTGTGTCAAAGCTGTAGTCTATCCTTATTGTACCTTCCTTGTTTTCCGCAACCAGCCCCCCGATTATGTCAATCGCATGTACAGTGAGCCCCTTGAAAAATTTTGCATCCCTTTTGCTGCAATAAATGCTGGCTGCCTCGATTTCATTTTTTGCCCTGTCCAGCAGTTTTTTCATGATTTGCTCTCTTCTTTTGTCATCAAGGATTCCCAGCTTTTTTTTTGCCTCTTCAAAGACATTTTCAATAGATTGCTTCCTCGCCTCAAGCACGGCTTTCTTGCTGTCAAGCTCAGCTGATGCCAGCTCCTGCCTCTTAATCATGTCAAGCGTTTTCTTTGTTTCTTCTTCGCTCTTTCTCTGCAATTCTTCTATTTTTTTTTCTGTTTCTTTAGATATCCTGCTGGCCTCTTTTCTTCCTTCTGCAATCAGGGAGTTTGCCTGCTCTTTCGCACTGTTCAATATTTCTTCCTTCACCGATTCTAGGCCCATCTTGAAATTTTAGGCTCCTTTTGCCAAGTTCAGTATCAATATAGCCACTACCAGCCCGAATATGACCAATGTCTCGGGAATGACGGTCAGGATTAATCCTTTACCGAACAGCTCCTCCTTTTCAGCCATTGCCCCGACAGCCGCTGCCCCGATTTCTTTCTCGGCAATAGCCGCCGCAATCGCGCTCAAGCCAATTGCAAGCCCTGAGCCAAGCGCAATCAGCCCTGTTGATATTTCCACTGCCATTTTTTACCTCCATGATTTATTTTTATTATTCCATTGTTCCGAATGGCTGGTATTTTTTAGCACCGCCATGGAAAAATTTTGAAAAAAACTCGACATAATGTAGCCTCAATGAGTGCAAAAATGAGCCAAGCAGTCCAAGCATGATATTTATCGCATGGCCAATTATGAGCACCAATATCCCAATCAGCACGAAAAACCCCCCTTGGTGGAAAAACTCTTTTGCAGAGTCATTTATTATAACCGCAAGTATGACAGAGGACAATCCTATTGCCATCAGTCTTGCGTAAGAGAGAATATTGCTGAGCAATCCGAGAACTTCTATTGGCGCTATAAATCCCTCGCCTTTTATCAGCATCAATAAAGCTGCCCCTAAAAATGCTGCTCCAAGAATGGGGGATATTGCAATTTTGCCAAAATAAGTAAGAGCCAGCATAGCTACTCCAACCTCCAAAATAATCCAGCTTGCTTTCGCATATATTGCATGCATAAGCCCATGTGATTTAAGTTCATTAATAAATCCTATTACAAGCCCTATATTGACATGCACGATTCCGATTGCAATTGCCAAATACAGCAGCGTGAACATCTCATGCTCCCTGCTGATCATGGGATTTATAAATTCCTTGCCAAAAAATTCCCCAAATATAATCCCAAATAGTATAGTGACAAAAGATGCAAGGATCAGTATGTTTAAGAAATTCTTTGCCTTTGGCATCTTCCTCCTCAGCATCCAAAACAAGGCGAGGCTTACGGCCCCATAACCGACATCACCGAGCATTATGCCGAAAAATATCGGAAATGTCAGGAATATAAAGAAAGTGGGGTCAATCTCCTTATAGGAGGGTACGCTGTAAAGGTCCATGAAGAACTCAAATGGCTTGACAAGTTTTGGATTTTTCAGCTTCACAGGGACTTTGTCGTGCTTTTTGGCAGGCTCGAAATGAACGAATATCTTGTTCCTTGAGGCCTTGTTCAGCCTTTCAATTGATCTGCTCAGCTGGTCGTCTGGAATCCAGCCTTTTATAAGAAAGCTGCTTTGGGTTGACGCAAACTTCAATGGGGCTTCTGCCTTTTCAAGCTGCTCTGACAGGAATTTGTCTGATGCAATCAAAAAGCCCTTGTATTCTTTGGCGAGCTTTTCCTGGCTTTTCATCAGGCTTTTCCTTTTATTCTGGAGCTTTTCAATTTCATCATTGGTTTTTTTCAAATTTGCCGCTGCATTTCCCCTGAGGCTGGATATGTTTGAAAGATTTACAGTTGAAAATCCGGCCTTTTGGAGTGCTTCACCTGCTTTCTCCTGGTGTTTTGCGTCAATAAACAAAGCTATGAATGCCTTTTTTTTGGCAATGCTGTCAAAAAGCATGAATCTGTCAGTTATTCTCTGTATTTCCTGCTTCAAAAATGGCAGTTTTTTGTTTTTGATGTATCCCGTA
This sequence comes from Candidatus Woesearchaeota archaeon, assembly GCA_016185805.1. Lineage (GTDB taxonomy): Archaea > Nanobdellota > Nanobdellia > Woesearchaeales > GW2011-AR4. The sequence continues at coordinate 15,737 of JACPMW010000026.1, forward strand.
AAATAGGATAATTCCCTGTATTGTGTAAAATTTTCCAATGGAACGTTTATTTCCTTCAATGCCTCAATCTCTTGCCTCATTGCCCGCATCTTTGACAGCTGCTCGTCCAGCTCCTTCAGCTCCTCTATGCCCATGCCAGCTTCCTCATTCAGTTTTTTCACTGTTGACTCTGTTTCTGCCAGGCTTCTTTTAAGCTCAAATTTTGTTTCATCCTTTTTGATGCCTAAGGATGCCATCATGGCCCTTATCTTTACAAGAATTTCGGAAAGCCTTGCAGCGCTTTCCATTGGCTTGCCTATGTCAGCAAGCTCATTTTTCGAATGCTCCACAATATGAAGTATCTTGAGGTTGTGAAGCTCCCTGATGACAGCTTCCTGCACGTGGTTGGGGCCCGTTATTATGGCGCTGCTCATCTTGTGCGGGCTGAGCATTAAACGGCCTCCTCGAATTTTTTGACGGCAAGTTCTACCGCTTTTGCCATGTTTTTCTCGGCTTTCGCCCTTAATTGCCTGACTGACAGCTTGCCTTCCGCAAGCTTCTCCTCTTTTATCAGCTTTGCCCTCTCCTTGAAATCCATAATTTTTTTTTCCTGCAGTTTTTTTATTTCATTTTCCCTGTCCGACAATAATTTTGAAGAATTCTTGATTGCTTCCTGTATGATTGACTCTTTTTCCTTTTTGGCCCTTTCCAGAATCTCATCTGCCTTTTTTTCGGATTCCCTTATCTCGCTCAAGATTTCAGCTTCTTTGGCATTGTCCATTAGATTGACGTTCATCCTCGCTTGTAATGCTTATGCTCTTAATAATGATGCCTAAATACTATATGGGAAATATATGTATGTTTGTTATATAAAATATTTACTATATTTAGCCTCTATTTTGTATTTGGGTTTTGTTTTTGTATTTTAAAATTATCCTTATGCCATGAGCTTTGAGCAATTTGCCCTTTACGCAAAATATTCTGCAATTTTTGTCAGCGGCCTTATAATAGGCAGGCTGAGCCTCGCCATACAATATGCCATGATGAAGCCTAAGCCCAAATAGCTACTTTTCTATGTCCTTAGTTATGGCCCAGTCCGTTATTACCTCTGCTATGGTTATTAATGAAAGCCTTATCCTTTCCTTGTCGTAGCTCCTTATATCCTTTACCTCAAAGTTTTTTATTTTGCTTGCTTTCTTGATGAATTGCAGCGCTGCCTTGTTGTTCAGGGTATTTGTATTCTCTATTATGAACTGCAGATTATCTATTATTTCATGGATTTGCGCGAGAAAGTCCAATTCTTTGCCGCTAAGGCATATAAGATGGTCAACCATTCTCTCCAAATCCTTTGATATGAGGGATATGTAATACAAGTCGATGGTTTTGGCGTGTGTTGTTCTTTCAAAGCTGAGCGAGCTTATTATAGACTTGTCGATAAGCATCTTGCTTCTGTCAATCTCGTCCTCATACCTTTCTATAAGCTCCCTGTCATAGTTTTTCTGCATCACCACTATCATGTTTTTTATTTTCTTTGTCATTGTCTTGAGCAATGACTCGGGATCGCTTACTGTAATCGCGCCGTGGCACGTTATCTGCTTCTTGTCAATCTCTATTGACTCGAGGCTTATCAGCCTTTTTTGGTTCAGCAGTTTTGTAAAGTCCATCTCCTTCTCGAGGTTGATTTCAAAAGAAGCGATTGGATTGATGTAGCACGCGACAACAAGCTTGTTTATTATCTCAGGCTCGTCCTCTGCAATGTTCAGCTTAAGATGCTTTGGCTTCTTCTCTGTTATGTGGGGGGATACAAGAAGCGAGCCGTCGCTGCTTTGCTCTATGCTTACCTTTGATTTTGAGCTTATTTTGTGTTCCCTGCACCATGAAGTGGGAAGGTAAAGGTAATGCATATCGCCAGTTTTCTGGATGTTTCTAATCTCCATATTTAGTGGCTATTTAGTAAGTATATATAAATTTTTTTGCTGTATACTGTATAAGAAAGCGCGCCGGGGAGGATTCGAATTCGGGATGAAAGAGCATTCACTCAATCATGCCCCCGGCCTAAAGGTTAGGAACCTTTCGCTCTATTTGCACGAAGCGTAGCAGGCAGATAGTGAGCGAGTTTCAGTCGAATGCGAAAGCTTGCTTTCGCTCGCTTATCTCACCGAACCTCGCATTTCACTGCTCGCTAGCTTCTCCAAGCTGAGCTACCGGCGCATATAGAAACAGAAATCGATTTCTTTTAAAAATCTTTATTTTTAAATCACATATGCTTGAGGGCTTTTTCCATCACTGGAATGACTTTCTCTGCCTCGTCCTTGAACATCCTGCCTAGCTTTGCAAAAGACCATTCCCCATCTTGGTTCATGTTCTCCCTTGAAACCTGCATCTTCTTCTCGCCGTCATTGTAGGAGAAGACTCCAACAGTTATTCTTGATGTCTCAAAAGCGATAGTTTCCGAGAATAACTCCTTGTCCAGGCTCTTGTCAAACTTTCCGAACGCCATATGAGTAAGAAAGCTTTGTTTGTTTTAAATGTTTGCCTTAATTTTTTAAGAGCTTGTTCAGCATCTCCATCACTATTTTTCCGTCAACCTTGCCCCTGTGCTTTGCCATTATCAAGCCCATGTAAGCGCCTGCATTCAATCCCGGCTTTTCTCCGATTATTTTTTTGATCTCTTTTTCCAAATCTTGCTCTGAAATTGGCTTGAAATGGGATAAATCAATTTTTTGCCCTGAAGCCTTATTCTCCAGCAAATCAGCTATGGCTTCCTTTGCTATTTTTCCTTTGGCATAATAAGAAAGCACCTCTTCAAAATCTTTGGTTTGCAGTTTTCTTTTTATTTCATTCGGCGTGTTTACTATGGTTTTTGCCACGATTAGCGGCTCAAGCTTTAGCTTTTCCACAAGCTGCTCGAAATCCGTGCCTATCAGTTCTTTGCCCATGCCTTTCGGCAGCTCGTATTTCTTTTCAAAGTCCTCGACTTTCTCATCCAATAATTTTGGAAGCGATTCTTTCAGCTCTGCAATGTAATCTTTGCCTATTTTGACTGGCATGCAGTCCGTCTCCGGATAGAGCCTTGCAGCGCCTGGCAACGGCCTCAAAAATGAAGTTGTGAAATCAGGCTCTGCTTTTCTCACTTCCTTGCTTAATTTTTTCCCTTGATTGATTGCATCAAGCTGCCTTTTCACTTCGTATTCTATAACTTTTGGAATGCTTCTTAGATCTTGAAAGCCTTTTATCTCGGTCCTTGCGCCTTTTTCTATTGAAATGTTGACATCCTGCCTTATAGTGCCAAGCCCTCTTTTCACATTCTCGACGCTTCTCAACACCATTCCTATTTGTGCTGCAACATCTTTTGCATGCTC
>JACPMW010000027.1 GCA_016185805.1 Candidatus Woesearchaeota archaeon
CAAGGACTACATTCAGATGATGCGGGATTTTGAGAAGGGCCTTTCAGAGGCTGAAAAGCTTTCATGGGCACAAAGGCAGACTTATCTTGCATTGGGAAATGCATTGAATGGAGCAAAATTTCTTGGCTTTGACTCATGCCCGATGGAAGGGTTTAGTCCAAAAGATGTCTCTAAAATCCTCAATCTTCCAAAGAATCTTGTGCCTACGGCATTATGCCCTGTTGGATATGCTGCTGACAAGAACAAAGAAAAATTAAGGTTTTCTAAGGAAGAAGTGTTTGAATATTTGTAAAATGCCTCTGCGGGGAATGGGATAAAAAAGTATATATTAATGGCATCACGCTTAAATTTAATTCTGATTATATAATTCTTTACAAATGTTTATAAGTTTGCATAAAAATAAGCTACTATGGCTTCATCAAAGGAAAAAATAAGCATTACCGAGATAGAAATTCGGCAAATTAATGATTCCCATAAGCCAATTCTATCAAGTTTTAAGTCATATGAAAAAGAACTTGTTGATTTTCTTGTTGAAGATGCTTTCGATAATCAAACAAAACAAATGTCCATAACATATTTATGGTTTTTGAAATCAACAAATGAATTAATAGCTTATGTATCAGTACTAGCTGATGCAATAAGCCTTCAAGGAGAGCTCAAAGAACATTTCAGACAAAAAGGCGTTTTGTATAAGTCACTTCCTGCATTAAAAATCGGCAGATTGTGTGTCGCTGATGAATATTTAGGAAGGGGTGTTGGGACTTTAATGATTGAATTTGTTTTGGTATTAGCTCAAAGAATGAGCAAAGAAATTGGATTAAGGTTTATAACAACAGATGCAAAAAGAAATCCAGACTCTAGAAAAGATTCTGTACATTTCTATAAGAGATTTGGATTTGAAATTTTAAGGCAGAGAGAAAAGGGGACTACATCCATGTACAAGGATTTAATTAAGGAATGATTCAAAATATTTTCTATGCTTCTCTACATTGGCAAAAAGCTTTCTATCTATTTCAGACATTGGAGAATTCTCTCTTTTTTCCATAAGCTTTAAGAATTTCCTTGCTTCTTCTCCTCTTAATGTTGGAGTTGCTCTTATTGGTTTTGCCATTATACATGTAAAATTAAGCATCTAATATAAAAAAGTATATGTCAAATTATATTCTTTAAGGTATATTTACTATATAGAAAATAAATAAACTATTAATACCCAAAATATATAATTTAGACTTTTAGTTATAATGCCTCTGCGGGGAATTGAACCCCGATCTCAAGCTAGTTGCATATGAGAACGCATGCTCGCGTTCAGCTACCGCAAGCCCGTATTCTGGTCCGTTATACTACAGAGGCAATAAGGCTGAAAAATTGGAATATGATTTATAAAGTTTTGTTAAAAATTCCTATAAGAAAAAATGACGCATTACGAACTCTATTTTCAAGTCCGAGAACGTCCTCTGGCAGTGAGGCTTTATGCCTCACAAGGTGTCAACGGACTTTGCCGTTGGAGGAGACCAGTTGTTGATACTGCATTAAATCCTTGAGAAATATAATGCATAAGCATTCGGAAGGGACACCCATTATAGAATGCTTTGCATGGGTCTTCCGTGTCGTGTTTGAAAATTCAAGATAATAATAAAAGATGTATCCCAATTCTTTTTATTCTTCCCAATCCTTTAATGAAATTTGCCCTTTTCTCTTGTTTTCAGGCACTTCCAATTTCTCCTGCCCGAGCTGCTTCTTGACGCTTAATGCAGTTTTTTCCCCAAGAAGATGTGTCAGCGTTGACAAGTCTGCATTCCTCAAGTCCTTTATGTCCCTGAACCTGTTCCTGAAAAGCATTCTCGCCCTTACTCTCCCTATGTTTTCCAGCCTTACAAGAGGAAGCAATTCTTCCTTTACTCCATATTTCATCCTGAGCCTTAATTTCACAATTTCCTTTATCAGGGACTGATAGTGCATAATCTTGCATATTTCCTCTGTTGCATAGAGAAGCCAGTCTGCTATGTCAAGCTTGGCTTTTATCTCACCTGGCCGTATGTTAAACTCTTCAAGCAAAAATTCCTCGTCCTGCTCTCCTATCCACTGGCTGAGCATCAAGGCTGTCTTTATAGAGTTCAAAAAATCCTCGTATTCGGGCTCATACATTGACGGCTCGTTTTCAAGCAGGAAACCACTCACTTCAAGCATTGATTCCTGTATTTTGTCATATTCCCTTACTCCAACTTTAAGCAATGGCCTTATCTCCAGAGTATGGGATACCATCTGTAGGAATGAAAAGTCATCAAGCTTCTTGTCAGAGCCGTTGCGCAAACATGTGATGATAAAATGCGCAGTCAGCGGGTCTATGTAAAGCTCTGCAACTCTCTTTCCAATCAATGTGGGCTTCAGCTTTTCATCGCCCAATTCATTGGCGCCTGAAAAATCATCCCCGTTTGACATTATGAATTCCCAGTCCTCAAGCAGCTCAAGCACTTTTGTTATAGTGGCGTGCATTCTTCTCAAGTCCTTGAACTGGTAAGCGTAAAAAGTCTTGTCAAAGAAATCAAAGAGCTGCTTTTTTGTTGTTGTAAAGCTAGCTGCAATAAGCGACAAAACATATGTCCTTAGCACAGGCTCCACAGCAAGCTTTGAATATATCTCTTCAGGAGCACCATTCAGATATTTCTCTTCTATCTTTTCCTTTTCCCCGCTGCTGATTGCAATTGCAATTGATTGGCCTTCCTTGTCATAATTTGGGCGTCCAGCCCTTCCGGACATCTGCATATAGTCCAGCACAGGAATCCAGCTCAATCCATGTGTTGTGTACCTTCTCAGGTCTTTTATAATGGCCCTGTAAGCAGGCATGTCTATGCCATAAGCAAGGGTGGGCGTGCAGCAGATTATCTTTATTGCCCCGCTCCTGAAATTTTCCTCGATAAGGTGCCTTTGCTTTTCTATCAATCCCGCGTGGTGGAACGCAATTCCTTTTTTGATGCAGAAAGACAGCCTCTCGCATTGCTTTGTGGGCCTTGAAAGCGCATTGAGTGCGTCATTTGCCAATATTTTCAGCTCTTCGCTTTCCGTCTTTATTTTTTTTGATACCTCTTCAGCGGTCTTTTCAGCTGATTTTTTTGTGTTGACAAACACCAAAGCCTGCTTACCTATTTTCAATGTGTCCAATGCTATGTTAAGCACCCCACTGTCAAACTCGTCATCAAGCTTCAATGATTTCATAAGCTAAAAGAAGAAAAGGTGGTTTATAAAGATTGTCAACCGATAACCAAAAACTCAAACGACATTAACATTAATCAATTGCTCAACTTCGTCAATTCCATCACTGACAATAACTTTAATTGTCTTGACTCCTTTGCTGGTGAATATTCTCTGGTGGGTTGAAGTCGCTTTGTACTTCTCCAGAATTCCAAAATTCCATGTGTAAGCCAGCTCATCATTGTCGTCATCAACTGCCTTCACAAACATAAGCACCGGCTCATTGGCTCTTGCTGAAATGCTTTTTGTAGAATCAATTATCCTTGGAGCCCTGTTCTTGTCAGCAATTTCTATCCTCAAAACCTGCCTTGCCTCTGCCTTTCCGTCAGAGGCTGCAAAAACCAAGTCCAGCTTTTTTGTCTCTTTTTTGCTTGCTGTTGAATAGCTTGGAGTCCACAAGAAGGCATTTCCCTTGATTGAGGAGCCCTGCGGAGGGTTGTCAATAGAATAGGCTATTTCATCCCCGTCAGGGTCGTTTGCGCTCAGCAAAATTGCAACGCTGTCGCCTTCTCTTGCCTTAACATCCCGCAGCTTGCCAAATATGGGCTCCCTGTTGCTTTGCTTGATATTAACCTGAACAAACTTAGATGTTTCAAGCAGGCCGTCGCTTGCAGTTACCTTTGTATAATAAGCTCCTGCATCGTCAAATCCTGACTTGAAAGTGTCTGATTCCATAAATCCAGAATAGCTGAGCTTTACATTGTCCCCGTCAGGATCGTAAGCTTTCGGCGCTATTTTCACGATTTCACCTTCATTTATTGTGATTGGCTCCATATCCTCGATTACAGGAGCTCTATTGATGTCTTTAACGGTTATTATGATGTTCTGGACAATTCTTTTGTCTTTTGACGATGCAATGAATTGGGGATGGAAACTCTTGCTGAAAACCCTGAATTTGTCCATCACACTGTCGACAAAGCCCTCTTTTCTCACAGTGTCATGGCTTGTTTTCCATACAAAGGTATTTTCATCAAATTCCGCACCTTCCGGAAGATTTTCTGCAGAATAGGCTATTTCATCCCCGTCAGGGTCGTTTGCATCCAAGTTTATGCTGACCTCATCGCCCTCGTTTGCGAATTTATTGCCTATCTTCTCAAAAACAGGAGCCCTGTCAACGTCATTCACAACAACATTGACAGTTTTATCCTCTCTAAATCCTTTTCCCTCCGCATGTATTCTTGCTTCATAAGTGCCGGC
>JACPMW010000016.1 GCA_016185805.1 Candidatus Woesearchaeota archaeon
ACTGTTTCGACAGGAGGGAATTAAATGGATAAAGAGCAGATTCAAGCAGCAATCTCAAAGGCCAAAGATATTTCTGATAAAAGAAATTTCAGGCAGTCATTTGACTTAATCATAAACTTAAAAGGCCTTGACTTGAAAAAGCCCGAGCATCAGGTGGAAACTTTTGTCACTCTGCCGCATGCAAGGGGCAAGAAAGTAAAAGTATGCGCTTTAATAGGTGCTGAATTGGAATCCCAGGCAAAGGGAATTTTTGACTCTGTCATTTCATCAGATAACTTCGAAAAATACAAGGACAAGAGGGAAGTAAAGAAAATAGCAAACAATTTTGATTTCTTCATAGCACAGGCCAATATAATGCCGAAAGTGGCCACAACATTTGGAAGAGTGCTTGGCCCAAGAGGAAAAATGCCAAATCCAAAATCAGGCGCCGTCGTGCCTCCAAATGCAAACCTGAAGCCGCTGTATGAAAAATTCCAGCGCACAATAAAGGCAAGTGCAAAAACAGCGCCATTGATACAGTGCCCGATAGGGACTGAAGACATGAATGCTGATGATATCGCTGAAAATGCGCTGACAGTCTACAATTCATTAATCCAGGTTTTGCCGAATGAAAAGCACAACATAAAAGATATTTATGTCAAGCTCACCATGGGCAAGCCAGTCAAAGTTGGAGAAAAATTGGAAGTTGCAAAGGAGGTCAAATAACTCAACAGAACCTTAATAACACAATAAGATAATTCAATACGAATAAAAATTTCAAAATACAAAAAAATAAAATGGAGCAGGAACTTAAGACAAAAGTAAAGGCTCACGTAGCACCTTACAAAAAGGAAATTGTAGGCAATCTCGTTAATCTGATTACTGAATACCCAATAATCGGAGTTGTAAACATGGAAAATTTGCCGGCTCCCCAATTGCAGCAGATGCGAGCCCAATTAAGGGGCAATTTTTACATAACGATGACCAAGAGAAGGCTTATGAGGCTCGCTATCGCCCAGACAAAGGCAAATAAAAAGAATATCGAGCATATCGAGTCGCATCTTGGAGGAATGCCTGCATTGATATTCACAAGGGAAAATCCATTCAGATTGAGCAAGACACTGCAGAAAAGCAAATCTCCAGCACCGGCTAAAGCAGGCCAGACTGCGCCAAGGGATATAATGGTGAATAAAGGCGCAACATCATTTGCTCCAGGCCCTATCATTGGAGAGCTTGCCATGGCAGGCATCAAGGCGGGAGTTGAAGGTGGAAAAGTTGCAATAAAGGAAGACACTGTTGTTGTCAAGTCAGGTGAAAAAATCAAGCCGAAAGTTGCGGAAATTTTAACAAGATTGGGTGTGCAGCCTATGGAGGTTGGCCTTGATTTGGTTGCAGTATATGAAAACGGCTTGATTTATACAAGGGATGTCTTGTCAATTGATGAGTCGGAGTACAAGAACAGGCTAAGCAATGCATCAAGATGGGCATTCAACCTTGCAGTTGAAGCTGCCTATCCGGCAAAACAAACTATCACTTTATTGATTGGAAAAGCGAACAATGACGCAAGAGCGCTTGGAGTCGCGCAAAATATATTTGACAAAGGGATTATAGATGTTTTACTGGGAAAAGCCCAGCAGCAGATGTTAAGCTTGAAAGAAACAGCAAATATAGAAGTTTTTGAGTCAAAGCACGAAAGAAAAGAAGAAGCTGAAATCGAAGAAACGAAAACAGAGCAAAAATCAAAATCAGCTGAAATAAAAGCCCCGACAAGGGAAGAGCTTGAAGCAAACATCAAGATGAGGGAAAAGCAGCAGGAAGTGAAGAAAATTGAAAAAATTTATCATGACATTCACAAAAAAGCAATTGAGGAGCAGAATAAAAAAGAGCATTAATCAAAAAATCAAATTAATCAGGAGGTAAAATAAAATGGAATATGTGTATGCAGCAATGTTGCTTCACAAGGCCGGGCATAAGGTCGATGAAGCGAGTGTCAAGAAAGTGCTTGAATCAGCCGGAGTCAAGGCAGATGATACAAGAGTAAAGGCTCTTGTTGCAGCTTTGGAAGGCGTCAACATAGATGAAGCTATAGAGAAGGCAGCCATGCCTGTTGCAGTAGCGGCAGCGCCGGCAGCGGAACATGGAAAGGCAGCTCCAAAGGTTGACGAGAAGAAGAAGGCTGAGGAAGAGAAGAAAAGCGAAGAAGCAGCTGCAGCTGGATTAGGGGCATTGTTTGGCTAAATGTCAGTTTCATGTCATCACAGCAGGAGCTAGTTGAACAACTTAATAATCTAAGGATAGAGGTATCTAAATTAAAAAATTCCCTCAACGAGCTTGACAGGGAAAAGGAGTCATGGTTCAAAAAGAAGGAAGAGTCCTCATCCAAAATAAGGGCCTATATACAAAAAATCAAGGAAAATAAGGCTAAAAGAGACGGCTTGACTCAGGAAGTGAAAGACCTCAAGCCTAAAAGAGATTCCATAAACAAGGAGATAGCCGAAAAGTCCAAGCAATTTGATGATCTGAAAAAGCAAAAATCAGAGCTTATTTCTTCCCTTCATATAAAAGATTCCCCTTCAAGAATTAAACAGCAAATTGAAAAGCTGGAATTTAGGATAGAAACTGAAACTGTTTCTTTTGAGAAAGAAAAAGACTTGATGAAAAAAATAAAGGAATTGAAGAAGCAGTATAACGAATCTTCTGGCGTCATGGAATTAAGCAAGAAAATCAGTGCGGCTTTTGACGAATTCAGAAGTATGAGGAAAGGGGCAAACGAGCTTCATAAGTCAATACAGGAAAAAGCAAAACAAAGCCAGGTCCTTCATGAGGAAATATTGAAAATTTCCGCTGAAATAGACAAAGCAAAAGTTGAGGAGGAAAGCTCTTTCAGGAAATTTTCAGAGCTTAAAAGCCGATTTTCAGAGGTTAACATCCAACTGAAGGAAAAATTAAAGGAAATGAATAGTGTCAGGTCCGGGCTGGACAAGATTCATTTTGACAAAAAGGAAAAGAAAAGGCAGGAGACTGAATCATTTTTGAAATCAAAGGAAGACGCTGTCAATGAGAAGATAAAAAAACGCCAGAAACTGACGACAGAAGATTTGCTTGTTTTTCAGAAGTTTGGAAAATATTAGTTTTTAATCAACTTATTCAAAAGAGTTCCAAAGCCTATTGCTAAAATAAGCAAAAGTATGAAAATAAAAATTACATAATTCTTATTTGTTATTGAATAAGTAATCAAAAGAACTAAACTGGATACTATTCCGCCAAGATATAACGAGAGCAAAATAAAATTAAATCTTTTGTTAGTAAAACCTTTAGTTACTGTGGGCTCATTAATAATTTCTTCTTGCTCTTTTGTTCTTAATTTTATGTTTTTTCTGAATTTCTTTATTTCTGATTTTTTAATTTCTGGAAATACTACAGAGGAATAATCACAATATTTACACAACCATCTTGTAGAAGCGCCCCAAGCCATCATGTCTTTGCTCAAATCAGAATACACATTTGTGCTTCCACATTTAGGGCATAGCATGACCATATTTTTATACATATGAAAGAAGTGAAAATTAAACATTATAAATATTTCCAACAATTAAAGTTGTTTACTCAAGAATTCGGTGTATTTGCAAGTGCCGCATGTCCATCTGTTTGCATGCTTTGCCATGAAAGCGCCTTGCCCGCATTTAGGGCATGATTTGTTTTTTCTTTCAGCCTTATTCCCGGTTATTTGATAAAGGTTCCATATTCCCTTTAATTTTTTAGCTTCCTTTGCCATTTTTCTATTTCTTTGAAGCTGCCTTTTCCTTCTTTTCCCTTAATTTTGGCTCGATAAGCTGCTTCTTCGCCTCATCGTTGTAGACATAGGCAATAACCTCAGCTTTCTTCTCCCCAAATGAATTGTAGATATGCCTTATTGCAACTAGCTTCTCGTCTGATTTCAGGTTAGTTGCAAGCAATGAAGTAACCTCAGCATATGACGGAGTTGCCTTTTCAAACTCCAAGGTTGCCTTCACCATTGTCCTTGCAAGCAAGGGCTCCTCTTTCTTGGCTGTTATGCTAAACTGCATAGAAAATCACCTTACCTTGATTGCATACTCGCCTTTTGCCTGCAATCCTATCTTTTCAGCAATCAGTGACTTAGACGGGTCTATGATGTACATGCGCCCCTGCCAGTTTGTTGAGAACTGGTTGCCCTTGCATGCAGGGCATTCATTTCCTTCAACAAGCATCTTGCATTTCTTACATACTTTTTTCTTCATTTTGAGCTTCCATGTTATTTTTTCTCCTTTTTCTCTTTTGCTTCCTTTTCTTCCTTTTTTGGAGCCTTCTCCTCGCCTTCTTCTTTTATCCAGTCAAGCCTGCCAAGACCCTGCTGCCTCATTGTAAGGCCGAGCTTGGGGTTCAGCATATCCTTGAATGAAACCGCTATTATGCGCGCTCGGCAGATATCATTGACTTTCAGGATTCTTTTTGTCTCTTTCCCAGCTAATGTCTTGTCCTTGCTGAACGAAACAAAGTCGTCCATGGTTTGCGAAATGTGCACCATGCCGTCAATCGGCCCTATGTTGATGAAAGCGCCAAACTCCGCAATATCCTTGATTTTTCCCACAACAACTTCCTGCATTTCCGGCTTGAAGGTCAAAAGCTCGAATGACACGTCATAATATGATGCCCCATCCCCCGCTATCAGCACCCCTTCACCAATTCCCTTCACGCCAGGCACGTCAATCACTATGCCCAAGTCCTTTGAGATATAGCCGCTGTACTTGTTCTTGATCCTCTTTATCACGGCTTCTTCCAAGGGCAAGCTAAACAAATTAGGGGGCACCCTTATATGGTCTCTTAATTCAACTTTATAGAACATTTTAACCTTTTATCAGTGGCATGTGAGCGAGTTCGTGTGACATGCGAGAGTTCGTCTCTCGCTCGCTCATCTCCCAGCTCACTCGCATTCTTCTGGCTTCGACTAGCCAATGCCCTTTAGGAGAGTTGCCTGATTTATAAAGGTTGCGGAAAACAAAAAGTTTTCCGAAACTCCGAAAATTTGAAATTTTCGATAGTTTTGAAAATTCAAAGAATTTTCAAAGCCCAGTAAAACCTTGCTTACGCTGGTTTTCCTTCAAAATATTGAAGGTATTTCTTCTGCCTTAGCACAATTACAGAAGCCCCTTTTTCAGCCAGCTGCCTCTTAAGAAACCCATCCTGGGTTGCGACAACAACATCTTTGCCTGCTATATGAAGTATTGCAGCATCGGCATCATCTTCTTTTGAAGCAATTGTTTCAATATTCTTCATCCCTATCAGTTTGAGCGCAAATTGTGCAGCTTTTCTATCCTTCCCTGCCTGATTTTTTATTATGCTTCTGAGCTCCCCAACCGTATTTTCCATTATGAACAGCTTATAGTTGAAATTGCATATCCTGTTGAACTCCGAGAATATGTCTACCTGGAACTTATGGGGAATCATCAAAAAATTAGTGTCAATTATTATCTTCTTCATAGTGGCATGTGAGCGAGTGATTTGCTCACTCGCATTCGTCACAAAGAAAATTATTTAAGTATAAAAAGCATGCTTATTGGCATGATCAAAAAAGTCAGGGGAAAATATGTCGTTTTGTCAGAAACAACCGGAAGAAAATTTGGCACTTACAAAACCAAGAAAGAAGCCCAAAAAAGGCTTAAGCAGGTTGAATTTTTCAAGCATTTGGAGAGCAGCCCAAAATTGAGGGGAAAAGTCAGAAAGAAGTCTTTGCTTAAAAAATAGATTACAAATGTTTTTAAAATGAGTCTGTTGCTAATTTCTTATGAAAGGCCTTGTTATCACATCAAAAGGCATAGAGGATATAGCGGCCTTGGAGGTCAAGGAGCTTATAGATGCAGACTGCAAGATTGAGGACTGCGCCGTTTCATTTGATTTCAGGAACTTTGAAGACTTGTGCATGCTGTGCTATAAGTGCCAGTCTGCCGACAGGGTTTTGCATTTAATTGGAGAATTTGAATTTGAGGATTTCTTTGGCGAATTGGAAAGGTTTATGGAAAAAATCATGTTTGATAAATGGACAAGCAAATGCAGGAAATTCAGGGTTGAATGTATAAGAATTGGAAATCATGCTTTTAAGAGTGTTGATGCAGGGGCGAAAACAGCGGAGCTCCTCTTGAAAAAAGACAAGAGCAAAAACCTTGGCATGAGGGATTATGGCATAATCTTTTTTGTTTACATTGTACACAAAAAGTGCTATTTTGGGATTGATTTTGCGGGGTTCGAGCTTAACAAGAGGGCTTACAAGATTTTTCTCCATTCAAGCTCGCTGAGGGGCACCATTGCATACGCCTTGCTCAGGGAAGCGGGCTTTGAAAAAAAAGACTCTTTGCTTGACCCGTTTTCAAGGGATGGTGTCATAGCGATAGAGGCCGCTTTATACGCATCCGGCTTTCCCGTCAATTATTATAAAAAAGAGAAATTTGCATTTTTGAAATTCAGCTTTATTAAATCTGAAAAATTTTTTGAAAATGCGGATAAAAAGATAGCTAAGCCTAAGACAGAAATATACAGCTTCGACCACCTGTTTAAATATGTTGACTACTCAAGGAAAAACGCGAAGATAGCCGGCATTGACAAGCAAATCAATTTCAGCAGAGTCGAGCTTGAGTGGCTTGACATAAAGTTCAGGAAAGAGGCTGTTGGCAGGATAGTAACCAACCTGCCATCCTCAAAAAATGCAAATCTGGACAAGATTTACAACGAGTTTTTTTACCAAGCCGAGTTTATATTGAAAAAAGGTGGGGCAATGGCCTTAATAACAAAAGTGCCGGAATTTGTTAAAAAGCATGCAGAAAAGCATAATTTCAGTCTTGCAAAAGAAAGAAGGGTGTGGAGCGGGGAGCAGGAATTA
>JACPMW010000017.1 GCA_016185805.1 Candidatus Woesearchaeota archaeon
TGCTTCAGAATCCCTTTTGTCTCCTCATGACTGTATGGCCTGAATTCCAGAATCTCTGGCACCAGCCTTGACTTGATTCTTTCATCAAGCTCTGTAGCCCATTCCTTATAGTTGGCAATGATAACTATCGATTTTCTGGCTATCTCTTCCAATATCATGTAAAGGAAATCAAGGTCTTCAAGCTTGTCTGCCTCATCCAATACAAAGACAGCGGATTTCTTGTTTATGTTTTGCTTTATCCACCTGAATAGCTCTTCTGTCTTCCTGTTCTGCACGAACTTGAAGTCCATCAAATCGCATATCTCAATCACAATCTTGAAAGTGGTGTTGTGCTTCCAGCAGTTTATGTAGATTGGAATGACCTCATCTGTCTCGTCCTCTATCTCCCTCAAAAGATGCCTGCATGCAACTGTCTTTCCAACTCCGGGCTGGCCATAGACAAAGATATGCCTTCCGGTCTTCTCCTGAAACAATGGGCGCATGCAGGATGCAATTTGATTTTGCTCCTTTTCCCTGTATTTGACTGGCTTTGGGATGAAGGAAAAGTCTAAGGGAACATCGCTCTCATTCCTGAACAGGCTTTCAGAGCTTCCCAGAATGTCCTTGAACATGCCGCACATTTTAATGGAATTGGTTTCAAAGTAGTTTATATAACTTTTGCTAGACTCTTGCGCCGCAGTTGGAGCAGAATTTATTGTGCAATCTCAATGGAGTCCTGCAATTATGGCAGTACTTGATTTGATGGGCAGTTGATGTGTGGCTTGGCTTATGGACGGCATGATGCGATTCCTGCTGCGCACTAACTTTTGGCTTTTCAGCATTGTTTTTTATCCAATTGAAAAGAAGCTTGACAACCCCAACAAAAATGAAAAAATATCCGGCGTAATAGAAAAACAGCAATTTTTCCTGATTCAGCCTCCATGACATTATTGACACAAATGCCCCAACCAAGATATAAACCAAGCCGTGGATTTTTGCCATTTAGAGAATAATTAAACCTCGATTTGATGTATTCCTATAAAGTTTCCAGAAATTTCTGGCTCTTCGGCGCTTTTTAGATATACAGTTATAGCTTCTTTTGTTCTTTCCAACAGCTGGTCAATGCTTTTCCCTTGAGTGTGACATCCTGGAAGCCCAACAACCTCAGAAACATAAAATTCGTCTTCACCTTTTTCAATAATCACAGTATATTTTTTTGACATATTATCCTCTCATAAAAATAGGTATATAAATGTTGCTGTTAAGCCCTGTTAAGTGGAGTTATCAAAATATCAATCTTTAATTATAAATCTTTAAATGGAACTATAGGATCTGTATCATAGTGGTATATGATAATTAAAAATAAAATTAGTATAATCAATAATATCAGATAAAAAGCTATCAATATTTTCATTAACAAATAAGTTTTGTCATTCTTGAAAGCATAATTAAATCCCAATCCAAATAACCCGCTTATTAACCCAGATAATGGAGCATAAAAAAGAATAAGAACCATTGCTTTAATACTTTCAATCTTAATGTATTCGAGTAAAGCAAGAATCCCAAATGGCAACAAGGCAATTAAAAAAAATATAACAAAAATAAGGAGTCTGTTTAATTTCATTCCAATCCTTCTTAATATTTATTTATCCTTACCAATCACTTTCTTGCCCATCATCTTCTGCAGGACAGCCGGAACTTTGATTGTCCCATCCTTTTGCTGGTAATTTTCGACAATCACCCTTATTGCCCTTGAGGTTGCTATTGCAGTGCTGTTCAATGTATGCACAAATTCTTTGTCTTCACCTTTCCTGTATTTTATATTTAGCCTTACAGATTGGTAGGCTGTGCAGTTTGAGCAGCTTATGACTTCACGATACAAATCTTCTCTTGGAAACCATGCTTCTATATCATATTTTTTAGCAGCAACTGTCCCAATGTCGCCTGTGCAGATATTCACAACCCTATAGGGAATTTTTAGCTTTTGAAAAATCTCTTCAGCATTCTTCAACAATTCTTCATGCAGTTTCCATGAGTCTTCGGGCCTGCAGAATATGAACTGCTCGACCTTGTTGAAATGATGAACTCGAAAAATGCCTCTTGTGTCAAGGCTGTGGCTTCCAAGCTCCTTCCTAAAGCAGGGAGAAAAGCCGACAAATTTCATGGGCAATTGCTTTTCATCAAGAACTTCATCCATGTGCATCGCTGCAATTGGATGCTCGGATGTTGCAATTAACAGCAAATCTTCATCCTCAACCTTGTACATCATCGTTTCAAAGTCTTTCAAATCTGTAACGCCTTCATATGGCTTTCTTCTGAGCATCAAGGGAGGCTCCACAAAGGTGTAGCCTTTTTCTATAAGGGAGTCAACGGCAAAATTAATTAATGCCAGTTCCATCCTTGCAATGTCCCCAAGAAGATAATAGAATCCGTGGCCTGAAACTTCGCTTGCTTTTTCAAAATTGGCAAGGCCAAGCTCCTGCAGTAATTCACCATGCGGCTTTAATTCAAAATTGAATTTTGGCTTTTCACCCCAATGCCTTACAACAACATTGTCATTTACATCCTTGCCAACAGGAACAGACTCATGCAATATGTTGGGAAGCCTCATCAAATAATATTCAATCTTGTTTTTTAATTCCTCAATCCTTTCATCGCTTTGCTTTATCCTTGAAGGGAGCTCTTTTGCTTCCTTTACCTTTTCCTTTATATCTTCCCCCTGCTTTTTCAGCTTGTTGATTTCATCAGTGATAATATTTTTCCTTTGCCTCAAAGATTGGTTTTCCTGCAATAATTTCCTGTGCTCGATGTCGCTCCTAATCAAGTCATCAAGCCACTCAAGCTTCTCCTTGTCATTCCTTTTCTCAAGGTCTTTCCTTACAATTCCCGGGTTTTCGCGAATGAATCTTATGTCAAGCATATCAATCCACCATATATATTATCCATATTGATAAATATTGAGCAATAATAAAATTAAAATCAAATATTGCTTTAAATAAAAGAATCCTTAAAGTATGTATAAAAAGGTTTCTTAAATCGCAAAAGAAAAGATATATAAATGAGCTTTAAAATGACAGTTCTGGGATATTTCCAAAAAGGTGACATATTGAAAGTTGGTCAAAGCCAGCCTGTAGATATTGGAGGATATAACCAGAGTTCTTTAAGAGTTATTTCTGTGCGGGGTGATTATGGATGGTGAGGGTTGTCTTTGAAGAGAAACTTCATGGATTAGAGCCCCTCTCAATAGATAAACTTCAAAGGCTGACGCGAAAACTTGAACGAGGAAGAATTGTCAGGAGCGGAAGAGGTGCTCATTATTTTGATCCTGAATTTCCCGGAGGCCAATTTTACTTGCATGAAGGCCGTGATGACTATCGTAGGGTTTCTGACAGAAATTTAAGGGATTTAATGGAATTTCCTGAGGGTTATTCCAAGATAAATGACTCTACAAAAAAAATTCCTGAACCTTTTAGGAAGGCTATTTTGAGATTTGTGGCCCCAAATGAACGCGAATATCTTGAAGTTGCAAGGGAAAGGCTTCCGTGGCTTAAATTGTCGGAAAAGTCCCCGGAGGACGCCGAAGTTTTTGCCTGGGGCAACTTGAATTATGATAGGGTAAGAAGAGAGGCTGAAAGAAGAGGCGTTTCAATTGAACAATGCATAGCAGACAGTTTGCCAAGAGTAGGCATATCAAATGGCCGCGAATTTTTGCATACTCCATTAAGAGACAACAGGCCGAATGGGCTTGAAAAAGAGATATTCAGATCACATTACTTCGGCTACTATGATGGAAATCCACAAGCTGTAGCTGATCTTTTGTGGTCTTTGGTAGGAGCTAGAAAATTAGATGCAGATAAACGAACAATCGACAGTGCTGTAACCAATCCCGATATTTTAAGAATGTTAGGCGTAGGTTCAATGATTGATGGCCACGGTATTATTCTATCGCTTGACACATTAGAGAATAATAAAAGATTTCCTGGAGTGCTGGACTATCCTTTAAGTCCAAGCGCGTATGCCAGAGACCTTTCTTCCCTGGGAATTGAGGGCGTCAGTGCGATGACCTATACGAACAGATTCCAGCCATTTCCCAGAATTTTGGATAGGAGATTTGGGCCCCATTTAGTGAATCTTGGCTATGCTCTAGGCACTGGACAAGGCGGAATACCTCTAGGAATTGCAGCAGTAACTTACAGCACAACTTTTGGGACCGACACTGAAGAAAAAACTCCCGATGGATATTTTGCTATGTTAACAAGCCAGCAACTAACTGGAAGAAGGATATTCAGCGAGACTGGTTGGAGGAATATTGCAATTGTTACCGGTCAAAATGACGGATTTGCTGCATCCTCAAGGCAATGGCATAGGCAGGGATATTTTATTGAAACAGAGGGCTTTGTTCCAAGACCAAGTAGGCGCGAGGCAACAAAAGATAATGAACTATATGTTGATGGCGGGGTCAAACTTGTTGCACTGGGCTATGGCCATGTATCTGTGCAATTACAAACTGATGGTGACAGATATGTAAGAAGTTTCCTAGACAGGGAGCCTGGCGAATTAAGAAGCCTTGCGCATGGTCTTTTCCTGACTGATCTCATGATGCACAGGATGGGCTTCAAAAATAGAAGCGAGTATACAAGGGGAGGTGACCAGGCTGTCAGAGGGCTTCATCCTACCGAATTTGCCCTTAGGACAGGGTTGGGTGAGATGGCCTTGTTGAGAAGATTTGCGTCATCGCCAGAGACTGCAGTACCTGTTGCAACTAGTTTGCCGGGCAATTTTAATGAGTTTGTAGCAACTTCAAGGAGAACAATTCATAATTTTTTATACGGAAAATAACAAAATTAAATCACTAGCCTCAGCTTCTCTTTCCTGCTTAATGCTTCCATCAATCTTCTTCCTATGTTGTTGCTCTTCTTTATCTTTATAGTTCCTGTCTTGCCTGCTTTTGCGCTCAGGATAAACTCCTCATTTGCGTAAATGTCCACATCCCTGTTCTGCATGTCCATCCCCATCTCAATCAGCAACTGGTTTTTCTTGAAATTAATTTCAAAAGGCACTTCCTTATTTTCCTTGGCAGTCCCTTTTACGCTGCCATATTTCTCATTCAAACTTTTGACGTCAATACTCAATCCAAGCCTTTGCTCTATTTTGTTTATTGTTTCGCCTTGCTTGCCTATTATCCTTGCAATGTCGCCTTCAGCCACGTACACGATGCATTTGTTGTCTGAAACCATCTCAACTTCAGGATTTCTCGAGTATTTTTGGAATTCCGCAAGTATTGCTGTCTCTGCTAATTTATGAGAAGCAGTCTTTTCTTTCCCAGCCTGCACCGGAATGACTACAGTCTGCTCGCCGTAGCTATAAATTTCATATTCTAATTTTCCAGTCTCAAAATCATTTATGACAACTACAGGCCTTGCAAGGTCAGCCTCTGTCATTCCTGAAGGGACTTTGACAGTCATTTTTAATGCAAGAACCTTTTGTATGAATCCATTCTTGATGAAAATTACAGTGTCAATGACTTGGGGAATGACACCCATCTCAACCCTTCCGATAAATCTTTGGATTGCATCGACAGGGGATGTTGCATGGACAACTCCAACCATCCCAACTCCTGCCAATCTTAAATCTGCAAATAATTTGAAATCATCTGTATTTCGCATCTCATCAAAAATAGTATAATCAGGCCTTGAAAGCAATAATATATCATGGATTTCCTGCGCATCCCCCAAGCTTATTGCGTATTGCGTAATTCTTTCAGGCAATATCAAATCTCTTGGGGCTTCCACAGTCTTTACAATCTTGTCCTGAGAAGCATAATACTCTGCTAATGCCTGCGCAAAGGTTGTATTATGAGTGACTGTAAAATCACCTAAACAATATAACCCATCTTTATCCAGCTCAAAGCCAAAATACTCTCCATCTCCAATTGGCTCTAAAATTATACCTGTTCTTAAAACATTCTTGATTTGTTGTCTTGGGCTGCCTCTTTTTCTTTTAATTCTAGTCGGTATTTTGGATATATCTCCAGCTATCCTTATGCGGTGGTACTTGTTACTTTTTACAAACTTTTCCTTGCTATAAGCTGCAAATCCCAAAGACCTTGCCAAATACAGGATATCTTCCTTTAATCTTTCATATTTAGTAGCTATCTCAAAACAATTTGCCCATAGATAACCATCTGTGTCTATCAGACCAGCCAAAAGTTCCATTCTGGTTTCGTAATCATTAATTTTGTAGATGTCCGGTACGTGTTTATTATTTAATATACCAAGAGATTTCATCTTGTTAAGCAGAGGATTAATAACAATTCCACCTCGATGACCGTTTGTAATTCCATATGTTTGGCAGGGACCGGAGTAATTTGAATGCTGCTTTAATACCAAACCGTTTTCTTGCGCATAGTCTTCCAAAAAGCTTATAACTTCAATTTCGCAATTGGATATTCTAAGGCTCGCTGATAAACCATCTCCTAACCACAAGCCCAAAAAATAAGGATTTAAGGGAACACCCCTTTTATCAAATTCAATGCCTGTCCTGTATCCTTTGCATCGTTCTTTAATATGCTCAGGCAGTTCTAGGAAATTTTTAACAGAAATATTGATAGTTCTTTCGATTTTTTTGGCTTTATATTTTAAGGACAGGATGTGATATTCATTAACGATATAAGGGTCACCTTTTACTGGCACAATTCTATAGAGCTTCCCATAACCAAGGGCAGTACCAAAAACTTTCCTTGGCTTAGAATCGGGCCCCATTATCAAATCCCCATTTTTTAGATCTTCTACCATTTTTATGGAGCCATCATACATAAGTATCGGTGTGCCCTTTCCATGGCATTTGCCCATGCCTGGCGCGCCTGCAACCAGAACTCCTTCAGCCTGCTTGGCAACCCTATCCATCAGCTTCTCGCTTAATTTGTAATCATTTAAATTTAATTTTTTTACAGGCCTTACAGCAGTTATTTCCCATCCATCAGAGAAAGGGGGCTTTGTTATGACAATCCTGAACGAGCCAAGCTGCACTATGGTTGAGCCAGGCCTTTCTATTTCTATAAACCCGTCTTTCCTTAATTTTGCATCTTCTATGATTTCGCGAGATATATCCTGGATTTCATCCTGCTTCAACAAGGCTTTTCTCAATTCCTTGAACTCCCAGTTTCCAGGCATGCCCTTTTTTGCGTAAGGGGGCACATTCTCCCTCAGATGAACACTCATTGTTGTTTCATCAAAAAATCTCTCAAGCTTTAGCTTTCTCAAGCCCTTTTCTGGCCTTCTGTAATAAATAACCTTCATTCCCTTTGCCAAAGCCACTTCACTCTGAACCTTATCTGATGTGATTAATGTTGCATCCTCATCAAAGGCAAGCTGCCTTATCATGGAATCAATCTCTCCCAAAGAAGCATGCCTTATCTCAGCTGCCTTAGGCCTTGAGCCCTTGAAGGAAAGCTCAAATCCTTTTTGCAGCGACAATTTCTTGATCCTTTTGATCTCATCAAGCCCAAGAAAGCCGATGGCCTTGCCCATATTGGCTTGGTGCTCAAGCTCTGCAATCACAGCCTCATGGATTATGATTTCCTTTGACTTGATATGGTCATTAGAGACCTTTTCAGACAGAAGGCCTTCAATTATGACAGATGTGTCAGGCACGATTTTATCTATATTCTGTATGTTTATTTGTTCCATAAGGAATAGAAATGCTCTTTTTCTATTTAAAACTTTGTATTAAATATAATTTCTATATAGAAAATAAATTAAATAAATACAATTTTTATTAATTTCAATATTGAAAGAAATTCTACTCATCTCTTTTTCCATAACCAAACAATCAACCCAATAAACACAGCAGCAACGCCAAAAAGCAGTATAATGATGGCTTTCAAATTAACCTTTTCAAATCCGTTAAGCCATAAAAGCATTCTTTGCCACAAATTGGCATTTGACAAATCTATTGAGAATTCCTCATTTACAGCGTATTGCCTGTTTAATCCGTCATAGTATTTTACATTTATAATGTGTATGTTTTTCCCGTATTTTAACTGCCTGGCCGCAAAATTCAGGACAAATTTCCTGTTTTCCATAAGCTCGTCAATTGTCCATTTTTTCTCTATTCCATTTTGCTCAAACAAGATTTCAACATTTTTAGGATTTGACTGTGATTTTTTCGCCAGAATGAAAGAAACGGTGAAATTATCGCTGTAACTTAGGTTTCTTGGAAATTCCAATTCTTCAATTTCTATTTTTGGCACGTCTTTTACCTTGAAGCTGATGTGATAGGCTTTTGAAACAATCTCATTAGCCAAAATCACAGGGCTTTCCCTAATACCAATGATTGAAGCGTCAATGTCGAAAGTCACATTTTTGGCTTGTGAAATTCCCAAGCTTAATTTTTTGCACTGATTTTCAAAGCAGGCATCAACATCTTCCAAAAAGATGTTTCCTGTATTTTTTGCCTCGCAATAAACCCCTATGTGCTCATATTCATAGAATTTCTCCTTTGGAATGCTGCACTTGAGCTCTACATTGCTTGAATATTTTTTCTCTTTTTCCTCTTCCAGCAGCTTCGCTATCTTTTCAACATCCTCAAATGAAACATCTTTTTCCCTTATGCTTGATGTGAAGCTTGCCTCAAATGTTATGTTGTTTGTCGTGCTCAGCAGCAATGGAAATGTGTAGGAATACCCGCTGTCCAGGTTTTCATCTAATTTTAAAATCCAGAAAACCTTCCTTTTTTCTTTTGGCAGCAGCAAAACGCTCTTTTGCTCATTTCCGATTATTTTTACTTCTTTTGGCCTGCCAAGCCTGAGTTCTGTGGCATAATAAAAGTCATTGAGATTTTCCAGGGTTGCTGTCAGCAAATTGTAGGAGCCTAAGCCAATAGCATGCTTCAATGGCTCAGCTTTGAGGCTTAATGGGGTCTTGAAGTAGCCTATCCTCTCTTTTAATTCTGTTTTTATCTCAAGCTCATTCGTCTTTAAGTCAGCATTTCTGCCAAGCCACTGGTAATAGGTTGATGGCTCGTCAGAATCAATTGATTCCTTGAATTTTATATGGGTTGGATCTGTCCATCCGTATTCGCCATAAGTCACGTCAAAAGGAACCCACCCATAGCCTGGAAAGTATACCTCTGCCCACCCATGGGCACCCCAGTTTTCCGGAAAAAGCTCAGAATTCGTGTAGGAAATGCCCGAGACAAACCTTGCTGGGATTCCAACCGCCCTTAACAGGGCTATGAACAGGGATGTTAACTCATCACAGACACCCTGCCTGTTTTCCAAAACCCATGATGC
The DNA here is from genome assembly GCA_016185805.1 of Candidatus Woesearchaeota archaeon. Classification (GTDB taxonomy): domain Archaea; phylum Nanobdellota; class Nanobdellia; order Woesearchaeales; family GW2011-AR4. The sequence continues at coordinate 9,272 of JACPMW010000017.1, forward strand.
TTTCAAGCTTGCTTTTTCCGTCAATGTGCTCAAATTGTAGTTTATGTTATTTTTTGTCCAGTCTGCTATTTTAAAGACAGCAGCGTACAAATCATCTTCTCCCTTGACAAGCTCGGATGCAAGCCTTATTATGCCTTCGTTTCCCGAGTCAATGGTTTCACTTGGAGCAGTGTAAACAATGATGTCCTTTGGCAGTTCCTTGATTGGAAAATCTATTTTTTGGCTTATTTCCGGAAAAGTGTTGATTGTTTTTACATCTGCATTCACTTGGAAATCAAATTTTCCTTGAGGCCTTTTGAATGTGAATTTTAAGGAATTGCCTGTGAAATCTGCCATTGGGTTGGTGTAAAGCTTCAGCAAGTCCTGGGTTTCGGTTTGCTTCGGGAAAAAAGTCATGTTTATTGTGGCAGTGTCTATGTAGCCGCTTGGGGTTGAAGGGACAACTTCGGCTTGGCCACTAATGTCAATGTTTGCCACTATATTTTGGCTGTTGTAGAACCAGTCTGCAATAACAGAAGGGATTAGAATAAATAATACTAAAAATATAGCTAATTTTTTCATTTCTGCAAATTGGAAATGTTAGTTTATAAGTTTTGTTATTGGCTTTTAAATTAAAATAAGCATTACGAAATAACTTTCAAAACACGAGAGCGACTTTTGGAAGCATAGCGTGATTAAAGTAAACCGCTTTTAATGTTTTAATATATTGGCGAGGCGGAGAGGCTGTGAAACAAAATATGCACAAATGATATTAATTGCCTGTGCCGCCGAGCAGTAAAATGCGCCGCAGGCAGATTGAAAAAGGTTGATTATTAAATTCAAACTAAAAATCAACAAATTTTATAAAGCTTTCAAGTACCCTTTTAAGTATGCCGAGGTCGCATAGCCTGGCCATTGCGGTGATTCTGGGCAATTGTGAGCGAGCAAAGCTCGCATGCCACTGGACTGCAAGATTGCTAAGGGCTATATCAGTGGCTCACACAGATCCACTGTCCGAAAGGATACGGGAGTTCAAAACAACCTTTTTGCAAGCAAAAAGCTTGACCAAAAATAGTTTCCTCTGGAAACTAAAAGGATTTGCTTCGCAAATCTTCGGTTATGAAAGTCTCCCCCTCGGCGTTTTATTATTAAAATGCCAACCGCATCCGAACTGGAACGTGGAAATTATTTTCTTGTAAATAGCGAGCCTGTCAGGATCACAAAAAAAGAGGTTGTGGCTTTTGGGACCCATTCGCACAGCAAGCTTAAGATTTTCTACCAGCCGTTGAATGGAGGGGGAGAAAAAACAATCACATTGCAGCATGCAGACAAGGTGGAGATTGTAGAAATAATAAGGAAGCTTGGGCAGGTTATTTCAAAAGCAAGCGATAAGGTGCAGGTCATGGACATGGTGAGCTACGAAACGCTTGATGCAACCGCACCTTCTGAAATATCCAATAATCTAAATGAAGGTGACCAAGTAACCTTTATAGAATTGAAGGGAAGTATACAAATTCTTGAAAAAAGATAAACATTAACTATGTCAAAAAAAATCTCTTTAAAACAGTTTCTAATGAGAAGCGGAAAGTTTGATAGGGTATATGACTGCATAGTGGCCATCAAAACCGGTAAAATCACGATAGACGGGAAAGTTGTTTCAAACCCCAATTTTTTCTTCAATCCAAAAAAATCGCTTGTGAAATTTGATAGTGAAAAAATCAGAAAAGTCCCTTATCTTTATTTTCTGATGAACAAGCCAGCCGGCTATCTTTCCCAAAAGGCTGAAAGTGAGAAGACAATCTATGACTTGCTGGGGAAATTGAATTTGCCAAAGACTCATGCCAAATCATTGTCTGCGGTCGGAAGGCTTGACAAGGAAAGCGAAGGGTTGCTGCTGATAACAAATGACGGAAAACTGTCAAATTTGGTCATGAACCCTAAGAATAAAATCATCAAAAGATACTATGCAGTTTTGGAAGATATCATTAACATCAATAAAACAAAACTGCTGGAAAGGGGAATACAGATTGAAATTGAGCATGAGCAGTACAGGACAAAGCCGTGCAGGATCAAGGTTGTCGGAGAGAAAGAAGTTTATATTTCAATATCAGAAGGCAAGAAAAGGCAGATAAGGAAAATGTTTGATGCTATTGATAATAAAGTTGTATATTTGAGACGAGTTTCAATTGCCGGGCTGCAGCTTGGAAAGCTTAAAGCTGGGGAGGTAAGACAAACAACAAAAGAGGAAATTCTTGAAAAACTGGAGATTTGACTTTTTCAGTAACGTTTATAAACGAAGTTTAATTCTTTTTTATGATAGCGAGGTAGGGCAGTCAGGAGTGCCCGATGGGCTCATAACCCATAGGTCGGAAGAAGTAGCCCAAAAACTACTGCCGAATTCAAATCTTCCCCTCGCTATATTTATAATAATATTTCTTGATTTTGTTAAGATGCTTTGGACTTGAAAAATTTATTTTTGAAACCCATAATTCTAGATTTTTAAAACCATTTAGCTCAATTCTATTAATTAAATTAAATCCATTTTTGAGCCTGGAATCAATAACTTTGTAATTGTAGATTTCTACAACCTTAAAACCGATACCTTTTAACTCTATAGCCACTTCTTTAATCAATTTCTCGCTAAAAGAAGATAAAGAAATTGTCGGATAGTAAGGGTTGATTTTGTATCTTTTCTTAAAACACATGCAACCATCTGTATCAAATAACCCCCTAATAAAATGTATAATCAGTTCTTTGTCTTTTGTGAATATTTCAGGAATGCCTAATCTTTCATCTTTTCTACCTTTAACAAGGCCAATTTTGTCTGTTAAAAAGCGAAGCAAACCTTTAGATAGAACTACAAATCCAAAAGTAGTATTTGTATCTTGTAATCTGATATTGGGCATAAATCCAAAAACTTCTTTGAAATAAGGACCAATAACGCTATAGTAAAGCTCCTGCTCGTCTTTAGGATTGCCTACACATTTAAGTACATAATCTTTTTTGTCCTTTCTCTCATATATGCTTCCATCTCCAGTAAATATTCCGCATAAGTATGCAAGCTTTTTTGAGGGAATTTTAGGCAATTTCAATCCTTTTAGAACATCAGGCTCGCTGAACTTAATATCGGATAAATCAAATTCCATTTTAAATCACCTAGTTTATTATGGTCGAAACTACGTAAATGATTTATGGTTTAAATATTTCACACAGGCATGTCCAGTGGTATTTGGATATCTATTTTAAAAACTAGAAATCATAATTTGGGAATTGAGACAACATTTGAGGTGATTAAAGGAATTTTTAGAAATATTATTAAATTTAAGTATAAATAAATAGAATATGATAATAAAAAACAAAAACAAGCTATTAAAAGTAATTTTGTGGATTTTTGTTGTGTTAATCGCTTTGTGGCTTCTGTTTGCTCTTTATGAATGGCTGGCATTCTTGGGTTGGTTTAGACTTTCAGTATAAACTTATTTTTCCCAAACATTTTTATAAATCAAAGCTAATTCTTTATTAAAAAATAAAAAAGGTGTTTTGATGCTGATTTGCGGTATTGATGAGAGCCGAAGAGGTCCAGTACTTGGAGTTATGGTAATGTGCGGAGCGATGATTGAGGAATCAAACTTGCCTAAACTAATTAAGCTCAAACCCAAAGACTCAAAATTATTGACTAGAGAAGAAAGAGAA
>JACPMW010000018.1 GCA_016185805.1 Candidatus Woesearchaeota archaeon
AGAATCCGTCCATCAGCGTTGAAATATAATTTTCCTGCAGTTTCCTCAGCTGATACATGCCAAAGATCTGATGCACAAGGCTTTTTATCGGCTCCAAATTTTCCTGCTCCAAATCAGCCCCTATGGAGTCTTCGTGGCTTACTTTTAGTTCCTTGAGCAATTCACCCTTATCCTTCTCAAGTATTTCCATTACAAATTTTTCATGATCTTCCATTGCTCTTGAGAATTCGGGGTTGTACAGCTCGTACCACTCCCTCAGCCTTTTCACAAGAAGGTTTATTGCCTTGTCAAGGTCATCAACGAGATTGGTTGATTGGATTAGCAGGGCGTCATTGCTTACAGAATTTTTGACATGCAGTTTAGTCAATTGGAGATTTTTACTATAAAACTCATCAAAGAATTTTTTGTTTTTAAAATACAGCAGGATCTTTTTAATGGCATCCCTATCCGGCTCTTCCAGGCTTTGGTATTTGACTTTTATTTGCCCAATAAACTTTTCCCTATTTTCATAATCTTTAAGGCCTTTAAACAACAACTCATCAGCTAAATCAATCCGCTCGTCAAAGACAAATACCCCAAGTATATTTGAAAAAAGATACATGAGGGAAAGTATTTAATATTCATTTAAAAATATATAGTAATTGATGACAGTAGCTTATATAACGTGCAGGAATGAAAAAGAAGCGGAAAAAATAGCGATGCATCTGCTGAAAAAAAGGCTGATAGCATGCGCCAATATTTTTAAAGCGCATATTGGTGGCAGGGCAAGATTATAAATGACAGGGAGCAGGCTGTTATTGCAAAGACCAGCAATAAAAATTTTAAAAAGGTTGTTGCCGAGGTTAAAAAAATACATTCTTATTCAATACCGTGCATTTTAAAGCTAAATGCAGCTGCAAACAGGGATTATGATGCGTGGGCAAATAAAGAGATGAGATAGATTATTATAATAGTAATTGACATTACAGGATATGCCATTACATTTTATAAAAGAGGTGCGCGACATAAACAGATTCAACCAGATACTTCTAGTCCTGTTTGAAGAGGGCTTTGACCTTCTCCTTTCAAAAATAAACTTAAAGCAATATGTGCCCATAGTTAAAAGATTCAAGCCAAAAAAAGAAACTGAAGTGAAGCATGAAGTCAGGCTAAGGAAAACTTTGGAAAGGCTTGGCCCGACTTTCATAAAGTTCGGGCAACTGCTGAGTGTAAGGCCGGATTTGGTGCCAATAGGGTATTCTAAAGAGCTTGAAAAGCTCCAGGATAAAGTCCAGGAGTTCCAGTTCAATGAAGTAAAGGGCACAATAGAGAAAGAGCTTGGCAAGAGCCTTGAGCATTTATTCCTGCATTTTGAGAAGAAGCCTATAGCATCAGCTTCCATAAGCCAGGTGCACAAGGCAATCCTGAAAAATGGGGATAAAGTTGCTGTCAAGGTCCAAAGGCCCAATGTCAAGCATATTATGGAAACTGACATCGAGATTATGTTTTATTTTGCCAATCTCCTTGAAAAGCATATTGAAAAATTAAGAAGGTTCAGGCCTGTAAAGGTTGTCAGCGAATTCAAGGAATGGACGGAGAAAGAGCTTGATTTCAGGCTGGAAGCCAGAAATGCAAAAAGATTTGCACAGAATTTCAAGGGCAGCAGGACTGTAAAAATCCCAAAAATATACGATGAAATGACAAGCGAGAAGGTGCTGACAATGGAGTTCATGGAAGGGGTGGAGCTGCACGACATAAAGGAAATAAAAAAAAGAAAATTGGACTTCAACCAAATAATAAAGAATGGCTTTGATGCCGTCATGACGCAGGTTTTTGTGCATGGAATCTTTCACGCTGACCCCCACCCAGGCAACATGATAGTGATGAAGGATAATGTGATTGCATTTGTCGATTTCGGGATTGTGGGGTATTTTGATGACAGGCTGAAGAACAGGTGCATCGACCTGCTTTACGGCATTGTCGAGCAGGATGAAGAGCTCATAATGGAAACCCTTGTCAGCATGGGAATGGAAAACAGCGACATTGATTACGAGCAGCTCAAATCCGACATAGGGTTTGTGATACAGCCGCTGCAGCATGCATCCATAAAAGAGCTGAAAGTCAGCAAAGTTCTTGAGGAAATTCTTGACATTGCATTAAGGCATGGGCTGAGAGTCCCGGCTTCTTTTGTACTGTTTGGCAAGACAATAATAACCCTTGAAGGGGTTGCAATTGAATATGACCCTAACTTCAAGCTTGTGGAGACTGCAAAGCCATTCATCGAGCAGCTGATTGCAAAAAGGACCAATCCCATCTACATCTGGAAGAATTTTGTACATAACATGCACAAGTACAGGAAATTTGCAGAGGAGTTCCCTGAAAAGGCTGAAAGGGCGCTTGACAGGATACAAAAAGGCACAATCAAGGTTGACATTGAGGACACCCGCTATTTTGATACAAATCCCAAAAGGTCCTGTAATTTTAGGTATTCCATTTTTGTCTTTCTTCAGCTTCTTGTTCGCGTCTGCACTCGTATTTGTCCTGTTCTTTTCCATAGTAAGAGAAAGGCTGAGGCATTGGTAAAAATGAAAGAGCTGATAAGGAAAAGCGTGCTTCTTGGGCTTGGAGCAGCCTCGTTGACCAAGGAAAAGGTCGATAAGCTTGTCGCAGAGTTCGTGAAAAGAAAGGCGATAACAATAAAAGACGGCAGATGGATTGCAAGGCAGGTTTTAAACGAGCTGTCCAAGAGCAGGAAGCAGATTGAAAGGCTAAGCGCAATACAAGCAAAGGTATTGAAGAAAAAAGCGAAAAAACTGGAAAAAGCGCTTGTGGATAGGGGCACCAAAACGGCCAGAAAGCTGCTAAAGCCCGGAAAGAAATAAAATGCCTCAGGCAGTAGTCCATGTGCTTTTCACAATAATTGCATTAGACTTGTTCAGGGACCATTTTTTAAAAGACAAGAAAAAGTTGCCATTGCATTATATTTTTATTGGGGGAGTTGCAGGTCTGTTGCCGGATATTGACGTTCCATTATTCTGGGTTTTGCATAACTTCCTTGGCTTTGATGTGCCATTCTTCCACAGAATTTTCACGCATACATTCTTGTTTATTTTGCTGTTTTTAGTTGCAGCGCTGATCTATTTTGACTTTAACAGGAAAGTGAGCAAATTATTCTTTATAATAACTTTTGGAATTGCATTCCATTTATTTCTGGACTGGTTTTTTACAGGCGGAGTTGCTCCTTTTTACCCATTTTCCGGTGCAGTGTATGGATTGAATGTGTTCGGGATGATAAACTTACCATTGGCTGCCGAAGGGCTTGAAGCGATTGTACTGCTTGCATGGCTCTGGCATGAGGAAAAATTGCACAGGATAAGCGACTTTATTTAGAGGATAAAATTCTTCAAAAACCTTACAATCAAAGCGGCAAGGAACACAATTCCAACTGCTGTGAATATGGTGCTTCTTTTCCTGTCTTTAATGTAGACTATGAAGCCTGCCAATGAGAGGCCAGCAATCAAAGAAAGCCATTTCCATACGTCATTGATGTTTGTGTAAAATACATATGCTTCTACCAATGAAATAGGAATTGCAATCTTAAGGATTATCCCCCAGTTATATTCTTCTTCCATTTTTATTATTCCATTGTTGTCCCCTTAAAGCTTTTGCCATTCAAAAGATTTTCAAGATTTTTCAAGTCGCTGCCAATTATACTGGCCTTTAATCCGGATTTTTGCGCTTCTTTGGCAGCAATTGGGTCAAAAGGCACATTCATGCCTGCTTTCCATTTATGGCTTACTATATTGCTGTATTGCTTCCAGCTTATTTTTTCAATTTTTTTTGCATCTCTGTATTTTTTTGGGTCCTTGTCATAGACATAATTTATATTGCTTATATTGATGACTTCCCTGACACCGAGATTTTTAGCAAGCAACACAGCATCGTAATCCGTGCTCCATCCCGGAAGCCATCCAGAGGCTATAAGAACACTTTTTTTGAAGCTTATTTTTTTGGTTGGGTCAGAAACTATAAAATTCTCGGCTTTGCGGTCAAACAGGGACTTAACAAGATGCGCATTTATCTTCGTCGCATAGATTCCAAGCCAGTCCAGTTTGTCATTGCCCAAATTTGAAGATTTGGAGGCAATCTGCTGGAAATTCCTCGCAAGTCTGCCGCCGCCGCAGATTATGGCAAATTTATAGCTCTTTTTTATGTATCTTTCAATTACTGCCTTGAATCCCCTTAAAAAATTGAAATCAAAATCATCAGGGCATATCAATGAGCCTCCCAAGGAAAGGACAATTGTTTTTGGCATTACCGATTAATTTAAACGAGGCTATAAAAAAGTTTTGGAATAAGGCCACGAAAAATGGCTACCGGCTCCCAAGACCGATGAAAGCAACCCCAAGGATTATCAAGCTAATGCCTGCCCATTTGAACCTGTTCATTTTCTCTCCGAGAAATTTCACGCTTAAGAGGCTGACCCAGATGTAGCCCAATGAAACAAAAGGGTACAGCACAGACAAGTCACCTCCTTTCAATGCAGGAATGAAAAGCAAAGTGCCTATTGCGTACAATGCGACGCCTCCAAAAAGAGGGTAGTTGGTCGACAGCGACTTCAGGCTTGACAATTTTTTGGAAGATGCCTTTTTCAGGAGTATGGGTCCAAAAGCGCCTATCAAGGTCGCAGAAATTACAAATCCAATAGCCCAAAGCTGAGTTGCCATTTTATATTGCTCCAGGCACAGAATCCTTGCTCCCATAGCCTATCAGGACAATTCCTGTGATTATTGATGCAACCCCGAGCCACTTAAAACTATTCATTAACTCATTCAGAAAAAATATGGAGAGAAAGCTGACCCAGATATAGCTTGTCGCTATTATAGGGTACAAAACAGAAACTTCTCCTCCCCTAAAGGAAAGGATGAGCAAAACCCCCCCAACAATATACAGCAGGATGCCTGCCATGAGGTAATGGTTTGTCAAGATGGCAAATATATCAAAAGACAGGGCTGCAGAGCCTTTTTTCCAAAACAATTGGGCAGAAGAAGTCAGCAAAGTGGTGAACAAAACAAGCAGTGCAGCTGAAAATTTGGTAGCCATTTAAGTGATTGATGGTTAAGCTATTTTTATATTTATTGCATTATTTCAGCATTATCTCCACAAAGGCTGAGTAAGCCGGCCTTGTGACAAAAACCCCTATTGTAACCCCAATTATTGTTGTTATTGCAAAGCCCTTCAACAAGCCAGCGCCTGCAAATATCAAGGGTATCATTGCGACAACAACAGTCAAATAAGCAAGCATGATAATCAAGAAAGCTCTCTTCACTTTTTCTTTCCAGTTATAGACATTCGCTGTCTCCCCTTTCAGTGTCTCGTCTGTAATGACAATCTGGTCGTCAACTCCTGTGCCGATAGCGACAAGAATTCCTGCGATTGCAGCCAAATCAATGTTCCAGCCTATAAATGCAGCTACGCCAAGCAATATAATAACTTCAGAAAGCATGGTGATTAATATAGGGATTGCAATCATCAGCTTTCTATATCTTATGCCGACTGTTATTGCAACTGCGGCAATTGCAAGCAGCGACATCAGGATAGCATTCTTGACAAAGCCTTCGCCCAAAACAGGGCTTATCGAGTCTGTTTTTACAATGCTCAGCTTTACGGGAAGGGATCCTGTTATCAAAATTGTTTGCAGCCTTTTCATGCTTTGAAGTGAATTGAAGATTGCATCTTGCTCGTTTGCGCCGCTTCCCGAGCCTGAAATTGCAATTTGGGTTACAGCCTGCCCCTTGAGATCAGCGCCTATATTCAGCTCGTCAACCTTTGCATCATCCAAATAAAGCTCGAGCTTCTCGCTTAAATAATCGCTTCTTCCGGAAACTGAATCGTAGACAACTGCCAAGTCCCTTGTAGCGTCTGCCTGCCGCTGGGCTGCTTCCTGGCTCAAGGTAATTGAAAACCTGAAGCTGCAAAACCATCGCGAGTTATCTTGGCCGCAGCCGGCTGATGGATCAATTCCTGCTTCATTTGCGCTTCTTGCAACGTAAACAATGTCCTGACCACCTTTAAAGACTGTCTTGTTGCCAATCTTTGCCTCAAACTTGCCCTGTTTAGCAAGCAAATCCTTTACTTCTTCTTCTGTTGCCCCTGCAATCTCAACAACTATGTATTGGCTGCCAGTGCCTAATGGAGGCGGCAAATCGTTGGCCTCCCTGACTGTCAAATCCGACAACCCGTAGACATTCAGCCTTTCCTTCATATTGTCAATCAGGACACTGACATCAAATGAGTTGAGCTTAACTTCAGGCTGCAGAAGCACTCTTGTGCCGCCCTGCAAATCAAGCCCCTTCCTGATATTTGTGGATGGGGCTTCATAAACCCTTAATCCGATATCTTCGCTTGATTTTGTGATCCTGTAAGAGGCCTTTGTTGTTTTAATTGTGAATGTCCTGTTTAGCTCTGTGGCTGAAAGAAGCTTATAATAATCTTCAACATCAGTTACAGGCTTATTGCTGATGGACAATATTTTTTCCCTTGCAACCGGCTGCACATTGGGCTTTGGCTGCGGTATTCCTGCGATGCTTGCAGAACTGTTTGCCAGCACGCTTCTTACAGCAGCCCCCTTGCTTAAGGTTGGGTGTATTGCCACCAAAGAAACTATTATGAACAGCGCCAGCAAAATTACTCTCCAGTTTGTGATTAACTTCTTGATTTTATAGTTCATATGTGAATGCCCTTTTTTGCTTTTCTTTCAACGTAAATTCTCAGCAAGCCTACATTCTGTATCCATGTGTTGAAGATGTCCGCAATCAATCCGAAAAGAAGGATAAGCATTATCTGCCTTATGACTTCTGACTGTGTTACAGCTAATGCAACAATTGTGGATATTATCGCTATTATCGTCATGGTCATTCCTGTCTTGAATGAGCTTATTATCCTGTCCATGACTGTCCCTTCCTTTCTTTTCAAAACCCTGACAGTCAACAAGATATCAGTGTCAACCGAATAGCCGATAAGCATCAGGAATGCCGCAATTCCAGCTGTGCCTATCTTGATGCCAAGCAAATTTATAACTGCCAGCGCAACAACCATGTCAGAAAATGCCGCAAAAACGACTGCAACGCTTGGTACAAATGTCCTGAAATAAATGAAAACGACAAGACCCATGAACAAGAATGCAACAGCAAGGGCTATGAGAGATTCCCTGAAAAAGCTTGCCCCAAGCGAAGAGCCGATGATTTCAATGCCATACTCCATATTATCCAAGCCGATATTCAATGAGTCCTCCACAGCATTTAATAAATTTCGGACTTGTGCTTCATCATTGCCGTTGATATCTGCTTCGATGATAATGCCGGCGATTGCCCCGGCGCTCCTCAATGTCCTTACGCTAATATCGTTATTCGGAAATTTGCCGGAAATATGCCTTTCAATTTGTTCTGAATCGAATTCTTTTTCAAGAGGTATTGTTATAGTGACCCCTCCTTTCAATGAAACGTCCTTCTCAATGAAATCCCCGGTTGTATAAACCTGGTAGCTGATTTGGGCAAAGGCAAGAAGCAGAATTATGAATGGGATTGCAAGCAGGAGCTTGTATTTCCTGTCATAAATCTCAAACAAAGCCTGCTTGATTGATTTTTTTTGCACAGTATCTTTTTGCTCCATTTAACCCCCAAAGAAAGCTGATAGAAAAGTATGCACTTAATAAAGCTTTTTATGGCTGTTTTGCAGCATCCCTAACAAATCCATAAAATAAAGGTGACGGATTTCCCAGCCTGCTTTTAAACTCAGGATGCCCCTGCGTTCCCCGAAAGCTCTGCCCGGGAATCTCAATATATTCCATCAATCTTGTCCTGTCGAACCTTTCATAATAGCCTGAAAATATCATTCCGTTTTTTTCCAGCAAATCCACAAATTTTGGATTGACTTCATATCTGTGGCGATGCCTTTCCAAAACAGTTTTTCTGCCCTTTTCCAAAATTCCAAGCCTGAAGGCCTGTGACTTGACTTTCATTAATTCATTGATTCTCTTTTCATCTTCCTTTAGCCTGCCCGTTTCCAAATACAGCCTCAAAATCTGGCTTTTGTCCTTCAAGACTGCTGCATATTGCCCAAGCCTCATTGTGCCGCCGAACATGCTTTTTTCAAGGATTTCCTTTTGCGCAGGCTGGACATCAATGACAGGGGAAGAGGTTTTTGGATTGACTTCTGTTGTGTTTGCATCCTTTAATCCACAGACATTTCTTGCGAATTCAACAACTGCAAGCTGCAGCCCGTAGCATAATCCAAGATAGGGGATTTTGCTGGTTCTTGCAAAATTTGCAGCCAGAATCTTTCCTTCAACTCCGCTTGAGCCAAAACCACCCGGGACAATTATTCCGTCATAATTCTTCAGCTCGTTCAGATTTTTCTTGTTGTCCTCGAATTTCTTGGAATCCAGCCAGTCTATCTCCACGCCGACATTCAATGAAGCGCCTGCATGAAGCAGCGACTGGTTTATGGACAAATAGGAATCTGCCAATGCATAATCCCCGATGTCGATGTATTTCCCTACAATTGCAATTTTAATTGACTTCTTTGGATTCAAAATATTATTGACAAGCTTTTTCCATTCATTCCAGTCAGGTGATTTTTTTGCCTTCATGCCGAATTCCTTCAGTATCTTTTCTCCAAGCCTTTCCTTTTCCAGATCAAGAGGAATCTGGTAGACAGTCTCTATATCAGGCTCTGAAATCACATGCTCGGAAGCGATGTTGGCATAAGTCTCTATTTTCTTTTTTCTTGGAATATCCAAGGCTCTTTTTGCCCTGCATATTATGAAGTCAGGAAAGATTCCATGCTCGCTCAGTAATCTTATGGCTTGCTGTGTCGGCTTTGTCTTCATCTCCTCTATATGGCTTGGGATTGGAAGATAAGTGACAAGAAAATAGATCAAGTTCTGCTTTCCAATATCCCTTTCAAGGCTTTTCAATGCGAACAGGAAAGGAATGTTTTCATAATCCCCAATTGTGCCTCCAACCTCGACAATTATAAAATCATATGAATCTGATGCTTTCTTTATCCTGTCCTTTATCTCGTCAATTATATGCGGAATGAACTGGACAGTCTGGCCAAGATATTCGCCTTGCCGTTCCCGGTCAATGACTGCCTTGTATATCTGGCCTGTTGTCAGGTTGTTTCTTCTTGGAATGTCAATGTTGAGGAACCTTTCATAAGTCCCCAAATCCTGATCAATTTCGCCTCCGTCATCTGTCACCCAGACTTCGCCATGCTCTGTTGGCCTTAGGGTGCCTGCATCATAATTCAAGTATGGATCTATCTTCACAGAAGAGACTTTGTAGCCGTATTCCTGCAATATTTTTCCTATCGAGGCTGTTGTGACACCTTTCCCGACTCCGGACATCACTCCCCCAGCCACAACAATGTATTTAGGCATAGAAGCTTTCACCTCGGGAAAGTCCAGAATTAGCCTTGCAAAATTTCGTTGAGTGCATTAATTGCTTATGAAGCAAGTTTTATTTATAGTTTATGGTTTGATGAATAATTGAGTGTTATTTACAATATTGAAAATAATATTAACGGCATTAGAAAAATTCTCCTGCATTTACACAATGTATACTATAGTTTAATAAGATATTTTTCATTATCAGAAAAAGGAGGTTTGAAGATGAAAAAAACAATATTTAGCCTGATTGCGATATTTGCTATTGGATTGGTGATAGCGGGATGCGCAAAGGGGGTGCGGGAGGCTGCAGCCGAATCGCCGGATGAGGAAGCAGATGGCATTGTTGTAAATGACATGGAAAATGATACATCAGGTGCCACAGACACGAACATTGCAGGTGATACAACGACTGGAGGCACAACTAGTGGTGATACCGCTGCAGACACAACCACAAGTGGTGATACAACTACAGAAACCAGTACGCAGGATACAACCGGAACTGGCACAACTTATTAAATTTTTTATTTAATTATTTTCATATAAAAGGAAGATAGCTTTAAATATTAATTCTAAGTCCCAGTTTTGTGATGGATAAAGAGGTGAATAGAATACTTAGATATATCATTTGGACATTGATACTTCTCACTTAAAATGCCAAGTGATCTGAAAATGAAGACAGACATAGTTGTTGCAGGGCTTATTTTCAACAAGGATAAGGTTCTTTTGGTCAAGCACAAAAAGCTTGGCTTATGGCTGCCTGTGGGAGGGCATATTGACAAGAATGAAACTCCTGATGAAGCCCTATTGAGGGAAATAAAGGAGGAAACTAATCTGGAAGTCAGGATTCTCAGCAAGAATAAAATGAGCCTTGATGGAAATGTCAAGAAAAATCTGGCTGTGCCTTTCCACGCCAATGTGCACTCTGTCGGAGACCATGACCACTGCTGCTTTTTTTATTTGTGCAAATCACTTAATTCAAAAAAGCTGAAAATAAACAACGAGCTTGATGATTTCAAATGGATTTCAAAAAAAGAGTTGAAAAGCAAGGGAATTCCTGCAGATGTCGGGAATATTGGGTTGAAAGCGTTTGGGCTGTATGAGAGATTGACAAATTAACCCGATAAACTAATAATTCCAAACAATATAAACAAAACAGAGGTTGCAATTTTTATTGTTCTTGCTGGCAATTTTCCTGCTGCTTTAGCTCCTACAAATACGTTCAAGCCAATTGCCAATACAAGCGCCAAAACTGTGCCGACCAATATGTGCCAAGGCAATAAATATTTCGCAGCCAGCAAGCCAGAACTTATCTGTGTTTTATCCCCAAACTCGCTTAATAAGACTGTAAGAAAGGCAACCAAAAACGGAGTTTTATTTTCAATTTTCTTTTCATCCTTCCCAGACTTCTTGAAATAAATTTTGCATAATCCATACAAACCCAGCAATATAAATGCAATTCCAACCAATATTTTTATTAAACCGGTTTTAATTGAAAAGCCAAAAAAATAGCCAAAAAATATTGCGATTGCATCCATAAAGGAATGCGCGATTAATGCGCCAAAGAAGACTTGAAAGGCTGACTTGTACCTTAACGCCAGCCCCAAAATGACCAGCTGTGTTTTGTCTGCTACCTCAGAAATAAATGTAAAAAACAATGCGATAAAAAATACTTCCAGCATATTTGACTTAAATTAACGCAATGATATAAAAATTTAACCTGTGAAAGCCCTTATCAATCCTGTAAAAACCTTGTATCCGTCAAATCCCGGGATTGGAAGCATGTTGAAAATAAACAGGAACATGTTAATTCTTTGTGTAAGCATGAGAAGCAGATAATGCTTTTTCCTGTACTTTGTGTATTTTATGATATACCATGGCACAAGCCACAAAACCAAATTGACAAAAGGGCCTGCAAATGCAGTCAATGCAAACTGCAAATGAGTTCCATTTCCGCTTATGCCAACAAATCCAGGCACGAAAAACATGAAGCCAAAGCCTGTCAATTTTGAGATTATTGTGAATATTCCAAGCATCAGGGTGAAAGTGCTCCTGTAAAAAGCATAAAAAACTGCATCCAATCCAAACCCCATTGCGACAAACTTGTGCATCAATTCATGCAGGATGATTGCAGGCGCTGTTGCCATTATCGTGAACTTGAAGCCTTCAACATCAAATCCTCTTTTGTAATGTGCCAATGGGTCATAATGCTCTTCTCTTCTTACGGGGATAATGCCGGAAAAGATGTAACCCACGAAAAAAGTCATCAAGATTAAGTCTATTATTTCGCCTATAGTTATGAGGGGCATTTATTGTTGGATGGATTTATTGTTATTAAAAGTATTGTTTCATTACTTCAATCCAATTTGAACCTAAGGAAAGGTATTTATAAAGGGCTATACATACTTGTCTTATGGCAAAGCAGTCATTTTTGCTCGTTTCGTTGCAGGAGGACAAGGCAAAGAAGCTGGCACAGGTTGTATCGAATGAAAGCTGCAGGAAGATACTTGACTATTTGACCGAAAAAGAATCAACGGAAACAGAGCTTGCAGGAAAATTGCAGTTGCCCATTTCCACAGTCCATTACAATCTGAAGCAGCTTGAGGATGCTGGCCTTGTGTCAGCAGAGGAATTCCATTACAGCAAGAAGGGAAAGGAAGTGAAGCATTACAAGCTAGCAAATAAGTATATTATCATTGCACCGAAATCAACTTTTGGAATAAAGGAAAAATTAAAAAATATTTTGCCTGCTGCAGTTGCAGTTGCTGCTGTCGGATTTGTGATGCAGTTTATTTCGAGATACCAGCCTGCACCAGAAGCTTATGCAATTGCATCAAGGGAACTGGCGCAGGATGCTATTGCGTCAAAAATGGCTGTTGAGGCTACTCTGGCACAGCCAAATATTTACATTTGGTTTTTGATAGGGGCTTTGATGATGATAGCATTTTACATAGCTATTGAATATATAAGATACAGAAAAATAAATGGAGGATTAAAATGGAAAAAACAAGCTATTTGACAGCAATCCTTGGAATCGGATTGATTGTTGTTGCTTTGCTTTTGGCATTCAACACAAAGTCCGATGTAATTGTAGACCAAAATGGATTGCAGAGGAATACAATAAGCGTCAGTGGAGTCAGTTCTTTGACTGTTGACCCAAACAAGGCAGAAGTCTATGTGAAGGTTGTGACGCTTGAGAAAACAGCGCAAGAGGCAAAGAACAAGAACAGCCAGATTTCAAAGCAAGTGATGGATGCCTTGAAGAAAGAAGGCGTCAAGGAAAAAGATATTGAGACATCTCAATTCAATATCTACCCAAGATACGAGTATGAAGAGGTTATTACACCAGACTTCAGGAGCCCATCAAAGCAAGTCTTGGTTGGATATGAAGTGACAAATGTGCTTAAAGTCACAACACTTGAATTGGAAAAGGCTGGAAAGCTTGTCGATGTTGCAGTTGACAATGGCGCTAACAGCATAGACAATGTTGTGTTTGGATTGACAAAAGACAGGGAAAAGGAAGTCAAGCAGCAGGCAATGGTCGCAGCATCAAACGATGCAAGGGAAAAGGCAGTTGCATTGGCAACAAATGTCGGAGTTACACTTTTGAAGCCGATAACAGTCTCTGAATCGAGCTTCTACTACATGCCTTATGCCGCAAGGGCTGCAGTGATGGAAAAGGCAGATGCTGCTGCACCAACTGTAATCAACCCGCAGAAGCTTGACATATCTGCCAATGTGCAGATTGTGTACGAGATTAAGTAAATTTTTATTTATTTTTTATTTTCTTTTTTGATGCTTATCCAAAAATTAATATAGTATTCCTTATTCTAAAAAAATATGACTGATTTAGTTGCCTGCCTTTCAACTGGGGAAAAGAGCCGGGCCCATGTTTCAAGGCTTGTGAATGATGCAGACTGGAATAATGTGTTTCTGGTTACAAATGATTTTGGGAAGGAAAATTTCAGGGCTGACAGAATGGTTGAGTTTATTGTGGTTGACTTCCAGAAGCCTGTATTTGAGCTGATTGAAGACATAAAGAAAGGGCTTAGGGGCAAAATATCTGACTTGGAAGTGGCATTGAACATAGTTTCTGGCTCCGGAAAGGAGCACATGGCAATATTGTCTGCATTATTGAAGCTTGGAGTTGGAGTAAGGCTGATGGCAGTGACAAAAGAAGGGATTAAAGAATTATAACCTATTTTCTTTTATTATCCTTATAAAATCTTCAACTTCTTTCTTAACATCCGCTTTCAAGACTGCAGATATTGCCACAGCAGAGTCAGCGCCTGCCATTATGACCTTGGAAATGTTCTGCTTTGTTATGCCGCCTATTGCGACAATGGGCAAATTTGTCTTTTTCCTGACTTTTCTTATCATTGAAATGCCGCATGGCTTGCCTGCATCCTTTTTTGTTGAAGTTTTGAATATCGGGCTCAAGCCGATATAGTCTGCACCGATTTTTTCAGCCTTAACTGCTTCCTTTTCATTGTGGACAGTCAAGCCTATTATTTTGTTGCGAAGCAATTTTCTCGCAGAGCGGTATTTCATGTCTTCCTGGCCGAGATGGACTCCATCGGCGCCAACAGAAACAGCCAATTCAACATCATCATTGATGAGAAATATTACATTGCCTTTATCACATAATTTTTTGAGCTTAAGCGCTTCATTACTGTTTGGATTGTTTTTCTCCCTGTATTGAATGATTTTGCAGCCTGCCTTTATGGCTTCTCTTACATCGTCAAGAATTCCTTTTTTGCTCAATCCGGAATCTGTTATGAAATAGAAGTCAATGCTCTTCAATCTTTGCCATTTGGGTGAGTTTTTTTGCATCAAGATTAAAGGCTTCGTCATATAAATTTTCCTTGAAAGTGCCAGGTCCTTTTGAATTTTGGGCTGCAAGCTCGCCTGCAATCCCGAAAGAAGCCAGTGCATATGCAGAGGCTTTTGCATAATCTTTTTCAACTCCTGCAAATGCCCCGATTATGGATGCTGCCATGCATCCTGTGCCTACAATAGAGCCCATCATCTGATGGCCATTGTTAACAAGATAAACTTTTTTGCCGTCTGATATTATATCCTGCTTTCCCGTTATTACAACAGTTGAATTTGCCTTGTTTGCAAAATCTTTTGCCAAATCAGCTAAATTGGCTTCCACTTCTGTTGACTCAACTCCTCTTGTTGTAACGTTCATGCCTGCAAGCTTTGCAATCTCGGAGGCATTTCCTTTGATTATATCGACTTTTATTTCTTTCAGAATTCTCAAAGCTTCATTGTCCCTCAATTTTGTAGCTCCTACACCTACTGCATCCAATACAACAGGGATATTTTTCTTGTTTGCGCTCTTTCCGGCAGCAATCATTGAATCTATCAATTCAGGGGTCAGAGTACCTATGTTCAAAACTAAAGAAGATGCGATTGCAGCCATGTCTGCAGATTCCTCTTTTGCATGGGCCATCACAGGCAATGCGCCGAAAGCCCTTGTCATATTTGCACAGTCGTATATAGTAACCCAGTTTGTGATGTGATGGACTAATGGCTTATTGCTCCTTACTTTCCCGAATATTTCAGATATCATAATGATTAGGAAATACATGCTATTTTTAAAGATTATTGCTCATATAGACAGAATACCCTGATTTTTTTGCAATCACCTTTACATTCCCAAAAACCTGCTCCATTTTTTTGCTTAAGGAAGCACCGCCTTTGTTATGCCTTGCAACCAGTTGAAGGCTTCCATTGGCTTTTAGATGGCTTTTTGATTCTTCTATTAATCTGAAACATAATTCTTTTCCGGCTGTCTGGGGATTGCCTGTTGTCTTTTCATACAGATTGCCTTGGAAAATACCTGCATTTACATTGTTAAGCTTGGCATTTTTCTTCGCAAGCATCACTGCCCTTTTGTTGATGTCAGTCATTGCAACATCTGCATTGAATATTTTTGCAGCAGCTATGCCAAGAATTCCTATCCCGCATCCGATATCAAGGACTTTATTGTTTTTATTGACAATCATATTTTCAGCCAAAATCAAAGTTCCCTTGTCAACCCTGTCCTTGGAAAAAATGCCGGAAGCAGTGCAGAACTCAAAATTTGTTCCCCTTATTCTTTGGCTTATCTTTTTCAAATCCAATGGGGATTTTTGCTCTTTAGAGTAATAATGTTCCATTTTAATTTTTTAATTTAATATTGAATTTTCAAACACTATGCGGAAGACCCACAACGGCGTAAATCCGTTGACACTTTAGGCGATATAAGGGACGTTCTCGGGTTTGAAATTTTAGTTCGTAATGAGTTTTAGTCAATGCACTTTGAATATTTGTCAAAAACCACCAGTCACAGATTGGTGGCATGATTACATTACTATAAGCATAGCGTGGTTTTGGACAGCGACATGCGAGTGAACTCGTTTCACTCGCTCACATGCCAATCAAAATTCCACTTATTGACTGGTAATTTTTGAGCACATCCAAATTCCATGCAATGTTTTCGCTACACATAAACCACTTATCATAGATAAGTGGAATTTTGATGTTTAAATTCCTAAACTTCTTCCTGCTCCATTATGCCGTAAAGGTTATATAAAATCCTGTCAACGCCCTTTACAAGATCAAGCCCTTTGCCTTCAACGACGATGCAATTTTCATTGTAATAGGCCCTGAATTTGTCGGATTCCTTGACGTAAAGAACCAATTTGTCCTTGTCCTCGCAAGTCACAATCGGGCGATTTTGGCAGGGCTCTGTCTCATTCCTGTCGCATGCGGCTATTGGATTCTTTTCGAATACTTTTGACATGTGGGTGTTGAAATCTGCAACTGCCAAGCCAATAAAGGAGAATTCCTTTCCAGTGGGATTGAACGTGACAAAAAATTCTGGCTTGCTGTCAAAAAATCCAGTATCCATGTTTCCTTCTATAACTATATCCTTCAAGTCTTTTGGAGAATACCTCAAGGCAAGGCTGTATATCCTGCTTCCTTTTGGGGATGTAAGCTGGGTGTACCACAATCCATCAAGGGTGACAAAGCTGTACACCCCTTTATACACATAGCCTTGCTCCGGCTTTAGCTTTCCTTTCAAGTTCTCGACATGCAGCTCCTCCAATGTCTTTGGCTCCTGCTTGTAGAAGATGCTGAAAGCAACGACTGCAGCAAAAAGCAGTACAATGGCTGCTATTGCAATTATCAGCGTCTTGTCAGATTTCTTCGGCTCCTGCTGCTCCTGCCTGTGGATTTCCTGCATTTTCTCTTCTATCTTATCATCAAGCTCCTTGGCTTCAGGCCCGAGCTTTTCCTCCCATTTTTTATATTCCTCCCTGTCGATTATGCCTGATTCAAGGCTTCCCTTCAAAATATCAAGCTTTTTTTTAGGATCCATTATTGCAAAACACCCAGTATTCCATACACCAGCCTGTCTTTCACCATTATGAAGTCTGCATTCGATTTTGCTTCAGCGATAATGCAGCTGTTCTCTGCATCAATTTTTGTTGAATTTCCATGCATAAAGTAAATGACAGGCACATTTAAAGTGGAATCATTGCATGTTATGATGGGCAGGCTAAAAGAATTGTTTGTGGTGAATCCTTTCCTGACAAAAATGTTGTAATTTGCAAGGGTCAAACCCATCTGGTGATGCGCAAGCGCAATTGACTGGTTGTAAGTGCTGTTGAGGTCGTATGTTGCATCTATCTCCAGCTTATTTTGCAGCCTTGCAGCGAGGTTTCCTGTTGATTTTATATTCTTAACCTCATCCGGCAAAAAGCTGAAAGCAGCTTCCTTCCCATTAATCTTCGCAATCCAGATGTTCTGGGAAGGGTTTTTTACAAATTTAATGCCATTGTACTTGACTACCTCATTTGATGGGGAAAAGCCGAAAAATATGAAGCTGAATGAAGTTCCAATCATTATGAAGACAATGAACAGGATGAGCCACCAGTTTTTCCTTTCTTTCTTCTCTTTCATAGTGATGCGAATAAATATGGTTATTTAAAGATTTTTATTAATATCTAAGATTTCAAAGGCTTGATTATTCTAAAATCATTCAATCCCGTAAGACTCATGCAATGTTAGATATATTGGGTGCCCCTATACCAATGTTGAACAATAAAAAGATTTATATAGCTGTATATCGTTACCGCTATATCGGAAGCGATACATATGATGAAAGGCTACTTGAGGCTGATTGTGATGAAGACTCTTTCTGGCAAGAGGCTGTCCGGCTATGACCTGATAAAGGAAATTGAAAAAAAAACAGGCACCTGGAAGCCGAGCTTTGGCTCGATATACCCTCTTCTTGAGAAGCTGCTTAAGGAAAAGCTTGTAGAGTTTGAGGCTGAAGGAAGAAAAAAGCTCTATTTCCTGACAGATGAAGGGAAAAAGCACCTTGTAATGATTGACAAAAGCAAGAACACATTGGCTGACAGGCTTATTGCTGCATGGAAGGCCTTTGGAAAGATAACTGACAAGAGGGAGATGGGATTCATGCTTGAAGTTTTCAACAGCATCAGGAAAGGCCATTTGCCATTCAAGGAGCTTCATCCAGAGCTGAATGAATTTCGTGCAACAATATTCGAGCTTTACTCTACTGGAAAGGACAGGAAGAAGATAAAAGCTGTATTAAAGGAGACTGTCAAAAAATTAAGAGTAATCAAATGAAGAAATCAGTCATAAAGCTCGAGAATGTCTGGAAAATCTACAAGATGGGAAATGTTTCAGTAAATGCCCTTCAAGGATTTAGCCTGGATGTGAGAGAAGGTGAATTTGTAGCTCTAATGGGTCCATCAGGATCTGGAAAGTCAACTGCAGTCAATATGATAGGATGTTTGGATGTCCCGACAAAAGGCAGGATAATGCTTGACAGCCATGATATTTCTGAGCTTCATGAATCAGAATTGGCCCAGATAAGGGGCAGGAAAATAGGATTCATATTCCAGCAGTTCAATCTTGTTCCTACGTTGACTGCAATCGAGAATGTGATGCTGCCCATGATATTTCAAGGTGTTCCTGAAACTGTCAGGGTGAAAAAAGCAAAGGAATTGCTTGAGCTTGTCGGCTTAGGAGACAGGCTTGAACATAAGCCATCTGAATTAAGCGGGGGACAGCAGCAAAGGGTTGCAATCGCAAGAAGCCTTGCAAATGACCCTGAAGTAATATTGGCAGACGAGCCTACAGGGAACCTTGACAGCAAGACAGGAGCAAATGTGCTTGAGTTTTTGGAAAAATTGCACCATGATGAAAACAAGACAATCATAATGGTTACTCACGATCAAAATCTCGCAAAAATAGCAGAGAGAATAGAATTTTTGAAAGACGGAAGAATTGTAAAATCAACAAGGTGAATAAAAATGAAAAAAATAATTTGGTTAATGGTGTTTGTTTTGAGTTTGAGTGTTGCTTTTGCGGCTGTCAACACACAATATTTTGGCAAAGCCCCTGATTTAAGGGTCAGCATCTCAATGCAGGACCCTGATCCGGTTGAGCCGGGCAAGGAAGTTGAGGCAAGCTTCAAGCTGGAGAATAACGGGACAACAGCCCATGATGTTGTTTTTGAAATAGTTCCAGAGTATCCATTTTCCATTGTGCCGGGAGAAAGCTTATCCAAATCTGTTGGAACTATTGGAACTTCCCAGGATGGAAAGCAGAATGTTATTGTAAGGTACAGGCTGAAGGTTGCTCCTGAAGCTGTTGATGACAGCTATAAGATAAAGGTAAGATACCAAAGCGAGGGGTTTGACACATGGGTCATGCTTGAGAATTTAAGGATAAAGGTGCAGTCAAGAGATGCAATAATTTCAGTTGACAAGTTCATAACGGAGCCAAGTGTGGTGGAGCCTGGGGCAAAGACGAAATTGACAATTTTGCTGAAGAATTATGCCACTTCATTATTAAGGGATGTAAAAGTGGCCCTTGACCTTGGAAACAGCGAAACAGCTCCATTCTCTCCTGTCGGCTCAACAAATGAAAAAGTTTTGGCTTACATGGAGCCCCAAGTTAGCAAATCAATTGAGTTTGAATTGCTTGTCGATCCCGATGCTGCATCGAAGACATACAAGATACCGGTCAGCATAAAGTATTATGACTCGTTGAGCAAAGTCTACAACAAAACCAATCTTGTGACTGTTGTTGTTGGCGGAGAGCCTGATGTGTCAATCTACGTTGACAGCTCTACGATTTACAAGGCAAAATCTTACGGTGAAATGACTGTAAAGATTGTCAATAAAGGATTGCCTGACATGAAGTTTGTGAATGTAAGGCTTTCCAACAGCTCAAATTATAGGATAATCTCTCCAGCTGAAGTGTACATAGGGAATATAGATTCTGATGACTATGAGACTGCTGATTTCAAACTGTACATTGAGAAAACATCTGACAAGAAGGTTGCGCTTCCATTAACTGTTGCATACAAGGATGCAAACAACAAGAACTATAGGAATGTTGTCAATCTTGAGCTTCCGATTTATAGCTCATCTGAAGCAAAAAAGCTTGGGCTAAGCGAAGGGAATGGCAAATTTTGGTGGGTTGTCGTTGTAGTGCTTGCTGTTGCTGGATTTTTTGGGTATAGGTATTGGAAGAAGAGAAGGAAACAAAGATAATTTATTATTATTTTTTATTTAAAATATATTGGCGGCAAACACGGGTTTGTCTGCCAAACCCTATTCGGAAAGGAAAAATCCACACTTTGTATGGATTTTCCCTCTCCACTCAATTTGCCGCCATGATAACGTGGGCGAAAACTGACTGGACCGAAATGTGAGCGAGTTTCGCAATGAGCTCACTCGCATATCACTGAATTTTCAGTTACACAGTTCTGAAAATTCCTTTCGGAATAGGATTTTGGAACAAAATCCGTGTTTGAGCCCAAAAAGAATGATACCAAGATAGACATTAAATTCATAATGCTGAAAGATTACGCAGTTTTTTCGCTGAAGAACTTGAGGAGCAGGAGATTGAGGTCTTGGCTCACGATGATTGGGATATTCATCGGAATAGCTGCCGTTGTTTCTTTAATAGGCCTTGGAGAAGGGCTTAGGATTGCGATAACATCGCAGTTTGGATTTCTAGGGCCTGATGTTTTAGGAGTGCAGGCTTCCGGAATTGCTTTTGCTGGGCCTCCCGGACAGGCTGTTGCAAGTCCATTAAGCGATGAGCTTGTTTCCAAAATTGAAAAAGTCAGCGGAGTGGAAGCATCAATCCCAAGGTATATCGAGTCTGTGACGCTTGAGTTCAATGACAGGCAGAAGATAGTGATTACAGGCTCAATCCCCGATGGCGAAGACCGCAAAGTCATCGAGACAATGGTCAATCTGAAGACAGAGCAAGGCAGATTATTGAAGGATGGCGACACAAGAAAAGTGATGGTTGGAAATAACCTCAAGGAAGATGATGAATTTGGCAAAGGGATAAAAGTTGGCGACAGGGTTTTGGTGAATAGTGTTAGTTTTGAAGTTGTAGGAATTCTTGAGAAAAAAGGCAGCTTCATCTTTGACAACAACATCTTCATGAATGAAAACTCAATGGTTGACATTCTTGGCACAGAAAAAGAGAAAGTGGATGTGATAGCAGTCAAGGTAAAAGACCAAAGCAGGCCAATATCGAGGAATTGCTTCGAAAAGAAAGGGATGTTGACAAGGGGGAAGAGGATTTTCAGGTGGAAAGCCCGCAGCAGACTCTTGAAGCGCTGAATTCAACATTGTTTGCTGTGCAGCTTTTTGTCTATATCATTGCTGCAATTTCCCTAGCTGTCGGAGGCATTGGGATAATGAACACGATGTATACATCAGTTCTTGAAAGGACCAAGGAAATCGGCATTATGAAATCAATTGGGGCAAGAAATTCTGCCATATTCACCATATTTTTTATAGAATCCGGATTGCTGGGGACTGTTGGAGGCCTGATAGGAATAATTTTCGGCATGGGCTTTGCTTATGGGATTTCGTTTGTTGGAAGGATAATTTTAGGCTCTGAGCTGATACAGGCAAGCATTGATCCTTTGCTTGTTGTTGGAGCCCTATTGTTTTCATTTGTTTTGGGCACTTTATTTGGGGTTTTGCCTGCATACCAAGCTTCTAAACTGAATCCTGTTGATTCGCTGAGGGCTGCAAAATGAACATTTACGAAATAAAGTATGCCCTGCAGAATTTCAGCAAGAGAAAATTAAGAAGCTTCTTGACAATACTTTCCATAATGATAGGGATAACTGCCATTTTTGCGCTTCTTAGCTTTGGGATTGGGATAAAGCAGTATGTCAATGCCCTTGCAGAAGAATCCGGGGGAAATAAATTGTTCATACAGGCAAGGGGTATTGGAGCTCCCGGGACTGATGAGAATTTCTTTCTTGACAGCAAGGATGTCGATTTTGTCTCGAAGATAAAGGGAGTTGACGAGATTGTGGGCATGTATTTCAAGGTTGGAGAAGTTAAATTCAAGGAGCAAAAGAAGTTTGTCTTTTTGGCAGGCTCTGATACTTCGCATTTGGATTTCATTGAAGAGACTTTTTCTGTCAAGGTGATTGAGGGAAGAAGGCTGAAGAAAGGAGATTTGGACAAGGCTGTGTTGGGATATAATTACCAGTTTGACGACAAGATTTTTGAAAAAGGATTGAGAATAGGAGACAAGTTTGAAATCAATTCCAGGAAGTTTGAGGTGATTGGCTTTTATGAGGAGATTGGAAATCCGCAGGATGATTCCAACATATTCATTACGAATGAGGCTTTTGAATCGCTGTTTCCGGCTTCCAAGGACAAGTTTGGGTTTATAATGGCTTCTTCGCAAAAAGGCGTTAATCCTTCCGAGCTTGCTTCAAGGATTGAGGAAAGGCTTCGCAAGTTTAAGAATCAAGAAGAGGGGAAGGAGAATTTCTTTGTGCAGACTTTTGAGGATGCGCTTGCTACATTCAATACAATAATCAATGTAATTAACGGGATGCTTGTGCTTATTGCTTTAGTTTCTCTTGTCGTTGCCTTTGTCAACATAATGAACACAATGTACACTGCAATACTTGAAAGGACCAAAGAGATTGGAGTGATGAAGGCGATTGGAGCAACAAATAATGATATCTTGACAATATTTGTGGTTGAAGCCGGCCTTATTGGCCTGATAGGAGGAGTGCTTGGAGTTTTGCTTGGATACTTTATTTCAAGTGCAGGAGGCTCAATAGCTGCTGCATCAGGATTTGCACTCTTGAAGCCTGCTTATCCTATTGTGTTGATAATTGGGTGTTTATTGTTTTCCTTAATTGTCGGAGCAACAGCAGGGTTTTTGCCGGCGAGAAGGGCAAGCAAGCTGAAGCCGGTGGATGCGCTTAGGTATGAGTAATGGGAGTGGTGGTTGGGGATGAGTAATTAGAGAATGCATACATCTAAATTGGTACTGAATCATTCCTTAGGTTTTAGGTATGAATATAAATTTTCTAAAAGTAAAATTACTCTCTTGCCATATAATTTTAAATAGATTATCTTTTCCAGAAAATATTGAATAATATTTTCCTATTTTCAGGCATACAAATTAACTAAATTATTTTAAACGCCTTGACTAGCCCATCTTCATCAATCTTAATCTTGTAATCATATTTTATTGATACAACTACTTTATTTGGTTCAATTTTTTGTTTTTTATGCTTAGCAGTGAACTCTTCACCAGTCAATATTGTTACCTCAGCGGGAAGTTTGACTTCCCTTTCTGTCTCATAGATATTTTTATCAAATCTGATATCCCAATGGATCTTTTTAGGGTCAGCCACAAACGCCATTCCAGCCCTGTTTCGATCTATGAAACTTAAGACTTCTAATTCCTCCTCTTTAATCAGTATATACTCTTTATTAGCTCTAGAATGGTCGTATCGAATTAAATTTCTAATATCAGTTTTAGCATTTAGTGGCCATAATAAAATCTTACCTTTCAGTTGATCAACCGACAATTTGTTAATTTCCAATTCAAAGTTATCCTCTTTTGTGATATCCACTATGGGCAATTTCAAATTTGTCAATTCCCTAACCAAAAAGTGCAATTCTGATTCCGCCAGCTGAGATCCTAAATCATATCCAGAATGATCAGTAGCATAATGATGATTTCCAGACGTATCTACAAACCAAATTCTATCAAAAATTAAATTATGAAATAACGATTTATATTTTCCAGTTATATTTCCAATAGTTACAGCTTTGGATATTTCAGACCTAGAATTATAGCCATCTGCAAACTTACTACAAAATTCTTTCTTTTTTTCATTGCTTAATCCTTTACCTAGGTCATAGTTTTCAATCATTTCTTCATATCTTTTACTATTATCAATTATGTATTGTATAACTATCAAAGGTGAAACATTGATTCCAAATCCTAATTGTAAATATTCTAATTTCCAATCTTGTTTAATTATAAACTTGGCCTCGTTCTCAGATGATATGAGCGTTCTAATCAATGGTAAGTCATCAGGTTTATTTTTCTTTATACTAATATCTGAAAATATTTTTCCAACATCATCTACATTTTGAGGCTTATATGCAATCATTATACACAAAACAAAAAATTTAAATTTCATAACTTCATCTTCCATAGAGAAATAGTCAGTGATACTTAATAGATGTATTAAGTCTCTAACTTTAAGACTTATCACTCCACCCTCATTAACCAAAACATAATTTTTTGGTCTGATAATTGAATAATCAAATATCTTTTTCAAGAATTCAACATTATCATTTTCTAAGCAATAACATCCAATTTTATAAAATTGTTTAGATAGAAATAAATCTCCATATATTTTAAATTTAGAGTTATTAGAAAAGAAACTTAATTCATTTTCAAATATTGTAATTCTAAAATTATCCTCATTATTTGAATTGATTATTTGAAGATTTGCTTGATAAAGGAAACTTTCATATAGCCCAATATATTCATCTTTCATTGGTTTCTTATCTTCTAAATTTCTATTTTTTGGATCGTAAATAACATCTATAACATCCCTATAAGTATACATGATCCTGTTACATAAAGTACTTTTTTCTTCTAAGCATATAGATAAACAATCATTTAGATTTTGAAATAGATACTCAATTACACCACCCCTTTTATCGATTCGTGAATTTTCAAAAAGGGCTAGCCTAATATAGTCAAGTTGAAGAGTTGCATAAATACTCTGTTTTTGACGAATCAGGTGCCTAAACAACCTTAAATATGAATTGACAATTTCCTGCGTGGTAATAAAAGTATCATGGTAAATTTCTTCCTTAGAATTAATTATTTCGGAAGACTCTTTATATTCGGAAAATGCTTTTCTCATAAAAAATAGATTTAGCGCAAGTTTACTATTTAACACCTGCGATAATATCTTATAAACTAGTTCTAAAGTAACCCTATCAAAATAATTAATCTCAATAATATTATTTATAATCTTATTATAAAACGAATAGGCATTAGAAAGTTCTTTTCCAACGTTTTGTCCTTCTGATAATAAACTATATATCGCTCCAATATTATTTATATAAATACGCAAGAGAGTTTTCATACCTTCAAAATCATTATTTTCTATGCTAGTTAGAATAAACTCACTTAATCTTTGATTAATCTGTGTTAATAATTCTGGTCTTTCCCCTTCACTGAGCAATAATTTATTTTTTTCAATGTCTAATATTGGCAATAACTCAAAATAATAATTAGAATTATAATTTTCCTTCAAACTCCGATTTATATTCTGTAATTGATTTATCAATTCTCCGTAGAGTACTAATTTATTTTTCATTTTTTACCCTTTCATGAATTTTCAAAAATCTTCTAATACCTTCTTCAATAACATCTTGTTTGTCTTCTTCAATACCTTGACTTAAGTAGCTTCCCAATATTTTGATGTCTTCTATGTTATCCAATTTAAGTGCCTTAATATTTTCTAATGGGTCAATCAAAACAATGATATGTACCCAAAAGTAAATTAGCAAGACTAAAATGAAAATCATAATGCCAAAATTTAGAAATAAATTTTGAATTTTATAGTAAAATAAGGATATATTCAATAATAATACAAAAACAAAGAGCAGAAAGCATAACTTAACTTTAAAATCTCTTTTTAATGCATCCAGAACATTTCTTTGATATCTCTTAGAATAAGTTCCTATAATAAAAAGAATCACAGAAAAAAATATTGCAAGAATACTACCAACTAAACCAATAAATGCAAGTTGAGTGTCATCATTTATTAAATCCTCTTTTAATTTACTAATTGAAGTATTTTGTTGACTTCCATCATCTTTTTGGAGCGTTTTTGAGCTATTCTTAGGTTGTTGATTCTTTTCAATCTGTAATTGCCTAGACTTATAAATTGGTATATTTTTAGTAACAACATCTTCTATCTTCCCAAGTAATAGATAAGAATTTGGAAATGTGTTGAAACTGACCACTATAATTGAGTTATAGGGTTGTGTAAGCAAAACGGAAGAATTTAATACCAAATATCGAACTGACCTGCCAAAAGGTTGATTTGTGCCATTATAAATCACTATATTTTTATTTGAATATGTTACTTCATTTATGATCGGCGGTATAATTCCAATTGGTTGAATTTTTACCATTACATCTTCATTGTCATAATAAAATTCTTTATCCAAAGTGATCTTAACATTCGAGAATAAGAACATTATAAATGATGCATAAACAATAAATAGAACAATATTAAGGATACCTTTCAAATAAACTTTTTTGGACTTAAGTTGAGTTTTGAATTCGTTGTACAACCTGTCACTCATAATTGCATCGTTTTTCATTAGTGGTTTTAAGAAAATTATATAGAAGCTAACAGCGTAAATTAAACCAAGTATTATTCCTACAAAAGTTCCAATACTTCTTCCATAATTAAAGGAGAAAACTACTACTAAAAACGAAATGAATGAATTAGCAGCTAATATTGGCCATCCAGTAATTACCGCAATATATGACTCTTTTTTCTTTAGAGCAATCTTATCTAAATCTGCATCTTTACTTTCCTCAAAAAAAGTTTCATAATATATTGCACGAATTATAAGACATATATAGCCGCATAAAAAATAAGTGAAAAATACTAAAGCAAATAAAATCCATTCGTAGTCATATTTGAATATCTCAGCTCTGCTAAATTGAATGCTTAATATTAATTTAAAAGATCCAAATAAAACTGCAACAAAAATTCCCAGTATAGTTAGTAATGTAGGAAGATTAGAATTATGTGATGTTTTATCGTTAGGTTCCATACAATTCAAACTCCACCCCAAAAATAGGTGTATTTAAGCTTTTGATATTTAAATTATTCTAATAATTAATCAAAATTTCGGAAAGCTTAAATACCGGCTCTTGGAGATACCATGTTAAATGGTGATAGTCCAATGTCCAAGCACGAAGAAACAATCTTTGAAATTGACAGAATATTATCCAACGTTATTAAATCAATAGATCCTTCTATATTAAACTTCTTCAAGAACTATTTTGAAAAGAATATGTTTTATTTGTATGGTGATAAACTTGAATTAACACTTGTAGCTGATACAAATATTGTTATAAGTGATGCGTTATCTTATATCAAACATAAGAAGTCATTTTTGTTAAATTTGATAAAATCCCCGTTCATTAAGTTATTAGCTCCACCATGGTTAAAGGAAGAGTTAGAAAAAAAGATACCACAAGTTTCTAAAAAGCAGAAAATAGATGAAACAGAATTTAGAATAATAATCGAAGTTTTCCTTAAAAATATCACTATCATCAATTCTGAAAGTGAAGAAGCCAAGAGTAAAGCATTTTCAATGATTGGTGAAAGAGATGAAAAAGACATCCCGTACGTAAGCTTGTACCTTTCAATTAAATCTAATGGCATACTGACTAAAGATAAGCATATGACTGGAATTGTAGATATAAGAACTTGGAGTAGACCAGGAATAGCTGGGAATGTCACAAGTATATTCGAAAAAGGAGCACTATCTTTCGTTTTTATAGGAGAAGGATTACCGGTAATAACTCAACTCATTTATGAACTCTGTGCATTAATATTAAGAGGAATTTGGGAAGCAACCTTAATGATTGCAGGTGCCATTACCGCCTTGATTAA
This sequence comes from Candidatus Woesearchaeota archaeon, assembly GCA_016185805.1. Classification (GTDB taxonomy): domain Archaea; phylum Nanobdellota; class Nanobdellia; order Woesearchaeales; family GW2011-AR4. Next base: position 27,480 of record JACPMW010000018.1, read on the forward strand.
AGGTGGAATTAATGCAGTGTCTAAATCACCAGATTGGTTTAAGGCCTTATTAGGCATACTTGCTATTATTTTACTAATAAACGATAAAAGCAGAGAATCCGTTATTGATGGAATTAATAATTTTGTACAAGGCGTCATAAACGTTTTAAAATGGTTTTATGAAGTATTTAAAAGCATAATAGAGGTCATTACCTCATTTATTGAATATGGATTAGTTACATTATATTACCTTTTAACTAAAGTTGCAGATACTATTTCCACATACCAGAATATTCAACAAAAAAGTATATCCGCTTAGATTATCTAATAAACTCTTTCTTCATTGGACTCTAATGCTTCTATCATATTATAGCATTTTTCCTGCCGTTTGCTTATGTCTTTATCTTTCAAATAGTAATATGTACCACTTTCCTCATCTTGTAATTCACTTTGATAGATTGCTAGTGCCGATCTTAGAATATCTAATTCAAAAAAATCCAATTCTATTTGTACTTTCTCTTTTTCAAAATTTACAATTGTTTTCATAATATCACCTTATTTAATTTATTAATTTCGCTTTATTTTTCTAGATTAAAGATATCTTATATTATTTATAATCCTCTTATTAACTCCCATCTTTTACCATGGATTTTGCCGATTTCCTTGATAAGGTAGTTTTCCCATTTATCAGCTTTATAAGTGTGGATAAAAACAACAGGAATCTTGTTTTTTTCATAAATTTTCTTCCGATAAGAATAGTCTCTTTTGTCTGTCCCGCAGACTTCAATATAGACACCTAGCTCCGGAAGATAAAAGTCAGGAGTCCATACCCTTGGTCTTTCCTTATCATCTCTAACGTATATTGGCTGCTCGAAATTCCACCAAATGCCTTGGTCTGCTAAGAAATGAGCAACTTTTATCTCAGCCTGAGTCATATCCTCATAAATGGAAATCTGGTATTTTTTCCTTGCCACAAAGCATAATTTTGGTTTACTTTATTTAATATTTACTAAAACTGGCCAATTCTCGAGAAAGCATGTCATTTCCCCTTATGCATCTTCTCTTAATTACCTTAATTACCAAAACCTTTATATATGTACCCATCATGTATCTATCATGTAGCTAAATATATATTTAATTGTATTTAAACAGGAGGTATGGAAAAGGGGATGGTGACTGCTGTATCTTTGCTGAAATCCAGCGAATATAGGAAAAGAATCATTCAAGCCATAGGCAGCGATACTTTAACCCCTTCTGAAATAGCAAATAAGATAAATATAAGACTAAACCATGTCAGCTTATTCTTAAGGCAGCTAAAAGAAAACAAGCTAGTCAAGTGCCTCAATGAAGAGCAAAGAAAAGGCAGATTATACGAATTAACAGAGCTGGGCAAAAATGCAATCAATAAACTTAACCAAAAAATTTAAGGACACAAGCTGGGACTTTCAAAAGGCCTTTACTAAATACAGCAATCATGGATTTCATACTTATCCAGCCATGATGATACCCCAAATAACAAAAAGATTGATAGAGATGTATGGGAATAAAGCAAAAGTCCTTCTTGACCCTTTCATGGGCTCCGGAACTGCCCTTTTAGAGGCCACTTTGCATGACAATTTCAAAAAAGCCTATGGAATAGACATAAACCCATTAGCACTATTAATATCAAAAGTAAAGACAACTCCGATAGAGCCAAAGCTTCTGGAAAAAGAATACAAAAATTTAATAGAGAACTGCCAAGAAGACAAAAAAGACATTAATTTCAGGCAAAAAACAATCGAAAAGCCAAATTTCACAAATATTGACTTCTGGTTCAAGCCAAAAGTGATAACTGATTTAGCAATAATAAAAAAGAATATAGATCAAATAGAAAATAAAGACGTAAAAAACTTCTTTTTGGTAGCTTTTTCTGAAACTGTTAGGAATGCTTCAAACACAAGAAACAATGAATACAAGCTTTATAGAATGAACGAATCAATGCTAAAAAAGCACAATCCAGATACAATAAATTTATTCAAGGAAAAAGCCGAAGAAAACATGGAAAGCATGAAAGAATACTATGAAAATTACAATGAAAACTGCAAAGTCCATATTCTGTCTGAAGACACAAGGCATAAAACCTCTATTCAAGACCAAGAAGTTGATTTAATTGTAACCTCTCCACCATATGGAGACAGCAGGACAACAGTAGCTTATGGCCAATTTTCAAGGCTGTCTTTGCAATGGCTGGGATTAAACAGCAAGGATGTGCTAAACATAGATAGAATTAGCTTGGGAGGAATTCCAACCAAAGACTTGAATAATAACTTAAAATCCCAAACATTGCAGGAAACTCTTCAAAAAATCGCTGACAATGATCCAATAAGGGCAAGAGATGTATTAAGCTTTTACGAAGATTTTGATAAATGCGTGCAGGAATTGCACAGAGTTACAAAGCAAGGAGCTTTCATATGCTTTGTTGTTGGCAATAGGACTGTGAAAGGAGTTCAGATACCGACAGATGAAATCATTTTGGAACTATTTCAATCTAGAAACCATTACAAGCACCATAATACTTTTATTAGAAATATTCCGCATAAAAGAATGCCAAAATTGAATAGTCCAACAAATATAAGCGGCAATCATGCAATGACAATGAATGAAGAATGGATTGTGATTTTAGAAAAGCAATAGCTATATTTCTTCAATATCAAAGACTTTATTCAAATCTTTTTTATGAACTCTAAATCCAGAGCCATGGTCATGGGTTTTGCCTTTATTCTTTCCAGTTCCGTAAACTCCTAGCCTAATATCATAAAGTATAATGCCTTCTTCGATAAGCTTAAGAAATTTATCAATAGCCAATCCTGTCATCAAAATTGCTTTTGTGAAGCTAAAAAATTCTGTACCATTTTCTTTCTTGCTATCTGCATAAATAACTGCTATATTCTTGCATTTTTTATTTATTATATTTGTTAAATCATCAAAGCTGTAATAAACATCTTTTTCTATAATCTCTCCAGAAGACAGCTCTTTAACATTAAGATTAATCCTTTGCAATTGCCTATCAACTTCAAGCTTAAAGCCGTATTTGTCAATGAAAGTGTTGAATTTTGCGCCTGAAACTGTGGTGTGAAGCACCTTGCAATCTGGATGATTTTCATGAGGCTTGCCATACTTCTCTCTTAGATTAGTGTTGATTTTCTTTGGGAAAGTAGGTGATTTTGTAAATAGGGTTAGCATGCTTCCAGATAATTCTCTTTTTGATTTAAGTTCAAGAACGCCTTTATAATCTGCCTCTTTGATGTTATTTTCAGCTATATTCATAAGGTCTTCAAAAGTTTTCCCGATTCCAGTATCATGAATTCTGTTAGAAGGAATAAAGCCTTTACTCTTGATTTTAGCAAATTCTTTTTTGAAATTTTCAATAACATCTCTATCCATAGGTATATTTTTTAGAAAATAGTATAAAGCATAATATCACAAGTTAAATACAATTTAGATATAATGCCGCTTATCTTCATTAATGAGAAAAGATATACTTTAGAAATAAATATTTTATTTCCTATACTTCCTTATCCTTTCCAGCGCTTCCTTCCTGGAAAATTTCTCTGTGATGCTTTCTATTTCCTTGACAGAATCTCCTTTGCTGACTCCCAATTTCTGAAGAAATCTGACAGCCTCAACAGGGCCAAGCTCTTTGTACAGGACCGAAATCCCCCTTTCCAGCAGTGTAGTTTGCATTTTATTCAAATTCAGATGGATGCCTTATCTTCGTTATAAGCTCTTTTGACAATAAAAAACTTTCTATTTTGCTCTTTCTTTTTAGCAATTCATCATCACAAGTAATAAGAAAATCACATATCCCAACCCCGGCAAAAGCGATATGCAGGCAGTCGTTATAATCGCGAATAAGCCTGTGCATTTCATCAGCAATATCAGTAACAGATTTACTTGTCTGCATCCTTTCTGATTCAAAAGCCTCAACCAGATAATATACAGATTCGCGCTTGTTCTTATCATTGATTAAGTCTATTTCTTCATACAATACGTCTGATGTAATAATTTCAGCTTTGCCTTCAGTTTTCAGCGATAAGATAGTTAGCGCTCTGTTTCCTTCCTCTTTAAGCCTATAATCTGACTGATCATCAAAAGGCCTGCAAAATACATTGGTATTAAGCATGATTCTTTTCATTTCAATTCCAAAATATTTATATTATCCTCTATCTTTGCCTATTTTATGGTCTCAATCTCCGCTCTATCTGATGGGCGGGTCTTTTTTTAAAGATGCAAGAATTCTTCCTTTATATATTTTAGGCAAGAATGTCCAGTGGTATTTTTCTATATTGAAAATATACAATTACATTTCTCCCAAAAACCAATAAGTTTAACAAAATGTAATTGTATCGCTGAATGTGGATTTAGGATTTTAGACTAGCTTTGGTTTCTAAGACTAGTTCATTTGCCTTTCTTCTCAATCTCAAACTTCACTTCTTTTGCATTCCTTATCTTGTAGTAATCAGCCCATTCATAACAAATTATATCAAAACAAGAGCATTTATTCAGCCAAAGCGTCTTCCATAAGTTAAGCAATCTGTCCCTTTCATATTTGTTTTTGACTTTTTTGGTTTCCTTCAAAACATCCTGATACCATTCACGGCAATATTTGCAGCGATGCGTATTGTGGAGAATTTTCTTATGTCCTTTAATTTTAGCCTTGTTAAGAATAAGGACCCTATTGGCTTGCTCAGGGTCATAATAGACATTGCTGCATGAGCATTTCCATCCTTCTATTGGATAGTCATTAAACTTTATTACTTTAATATACTTCATTAATTTACCGCATTTGTTGCATTTCATTTTCTTTAATGTATTTTCCTGCCGGATTTGTCTTCTATATCAAAAATCCATACCATAAAAGAGCTTATCTAAAACCATTATAAATAATTATCGCGTTCCAGAAATTATTATAAAAGCTTTTTATTTCCCCTTGTGCATCTTCCTCAGCTCTTCCTTGAGCATCTTGCCCATTGTGTTCTTGGGAATGGCATCGATAAATTCGACAAACTTCGGCTTCTTGAAGGAAGCAAGTTTTTCCTTGCAGAAATTAACCACATCATCATCTTTTAATTTAGAACCAGGATTCAAGACAACATAAGCCTTTACGCTTTCTCCAAACTCCTTGTCAGGCACTCCAACAACAGCGCATTCCTTCACTTCTGGCATTGATTCAACCACATCCTCTATCTCGCGAGGATAGATATTGATTCCGCCACTTTTAATCACATCTTTAGAACGGCCAATAATATAGACATAATTCTTCTCGTCAATTTTTCCAACATCCCCTGTCACAAACCAGCCGTCCTTGAAGACTTGCTTGTTATAGCTTGGCTTGTTCCAGTAGCCGCTAAAGACATTTGGGCCTTTTATCAGAATTTCTCCTTCTGTGCCGACAGGAACGTCTTCAAAAATTTCAAGATTAACGATCCTAACCTTGACCCCAGGCAAACAGGGGCCTACAGATCCTGGAACCCTGTCGCCATCATAGGGATTGGAAAAGTTCATCATGGATTCTGACATGCCGGCCCTTTCAAGGATTTCATGGCCAAAGGCTTTCTTAAGCTTGGAAAATAGTTCTCTTGATAACGGGGCAGAGCCGGAAACAAACAAGCGCATTGAGGATGTGTCATATTTCTCAAGCCCTTCAAGCTCGAGCAATTTGAAATACATTGTGGGAACACCCATGAACAAGGTGACTTTTCTTTTTGCAATAGTCTCAAGCACATCTTCTGCAACAAACTTCTTCTTTAAAATTGTAAAGTTGCCAACATACAAAGAGCCGCATAAAGCAACTCCAATGCCATGGATGTGGTATAAAGGC
>JACPMW010000011.1 GCA_016185805.1 Candidatus Woesearchaeota archaeon
GACTTTTCTTTTTGCAATAGTCTCAAGCACATCTTCTGCAACAAACTTCTTCTTTAAAATTGTAAAGTTGCCAACATACAAAGAGCCGCATAAAGCAACTCCAATGCCATGGATGTGGTATAAAGGCAGTGTAAGCAAAAATACATCATCTTCAGACCATTTCCATGCCTGGGCCAAAGCTTTCACATTAGAAGTAACATTTGTCTGGTTTAAGGCAGCCCCTTTTGGCTTGCCTGTTGTGCCGGATGTATAGAAAATGATGGAATGGTCTTCATCCTTTATCACAGTTTCAGGCTCCTTGTCAGGAGCGCCGTTAACAATCTTGTCAAAATTTAAGGTGGATTCTTCTCCACCATCAACAAGGATTATGTGCTTGAGCTCAGGGAGCTCCTTAAGGACATTTTTGACAATTGGCAATCTTTCCATGTCTGTAATAATTGCCTTTGCCCCTGAATCGCCCAGTATATGGTGGATTTCTTGCTCCTTGAAGCTGATATTCATAGGCACAATAATGCTCCCATTCCTGAAGTTGCCCATAAGAGAATAGATAAGCCTCATGCAGTTCGGAACGTAATGAGCAACCCTGTCGCCTTTGACAATGCCAATTGAATTAAGGGCATTTGCAACCTTGTTGGCATTAGTTTGGAGTTCTTTGAAAGTAACCCTTTGCTCCTCAAACTCAATTGCCACTTTATCCGGCAATCTTAAAGCAGTTTGCTTGAATAACTCTGCAATTCCCATCTTTATCAAAGCCAAAAATCAGTTTATTTTTAAAATTAAGCCTAAAGTGTATAGTGGAGAATATATTTTCAATATTGAAAATAAGCCTCTGAAGGGATTTGAACCCTTAACTTGCGCTTTACGAAAGCGCCGCTCTACCAGGTTGAGCCACAGAGGCAATACTTTTAAAGAGAACGCATTGACTTTTAAAATATTATTAAAACACGAGAGCGACCTTTGAATGTATAGCGAAGAAGGTAACCCGCTTTCGATAATTATTGCAATGTATAGGCGAGGCATCTCGATGTGGCAATCGGAGAGATGCCGAGCACAAATTGTTGTGAGCGAAGCGAACGGATTTAGTCTCTAAGAATTTATTTCAACTGCTTTAATATCTCTTCCTTTGTCTTGAATTTCTTCTGGCACTCGAAGCAAACCGGATGAAGCTTGCCTCTGGAATCTTTCACATAAGTGCCGAGCAGCTTGCCAAGGAATGTCGTATCAATTGTCTTATTGCAGATGGAGCACTTCATAAATCATAAGATTTTTATTATTTTTATAATTCTTTCCCTTCATGAAGAGGCTGATGTTCCTTATTGCCCTTTTATTAAGCTCTATTGCCGCCTACGCGCAGCCTTTTGGCCCGCCGCTATATGTTGCAGACCCTGTGGCAATGAAGTGCAGGTATTACTTTGCAGGCAACGAGAGGCATTTCAACCCAAGGCCTGAGAACTACACAATCAACATAGGCTACACAACTGACTTCAAGAATGAGGAGCAGGCATGCGAGTTCTTTCGATGCACATATACAAACGGCTCTGTCAAAGTTGATGAAAACAAGAAGCCGATAGAAAAAGACCTTTGTGTATGCCCTGAAAATACTATTTGGGATGATGTATTTGGCTGCATCAGTGTATCTCAGCAAGAGCCTATTAATTTCCTGCAGCTTATCTGGAGATGGTTCAAAGGGATTTTTAGCTGACTTCTTCGACATATTTATAAACAAAGATTAATTTTAATAGCATATGGATTGCGTTTTAAGGCATCAAAAGCAATTTTTCTGAGTTCTATCTAGCTTAGACCATGACACGAATAGCTATTGTGGACAACGAGAAGCTGAAGGAAATGCAGCAGAAGCTGCACATACAGGGCATATGCCCTGTCAACAGGACAGGCAAGGAATGCATCAAGGTAGAGGCAGATGGAAAGCTTACGATAGACGAGCTTCTGTGCACCGGCTGCGGAATATGTCCAAAGGCAGCGCCGCATGCGATAAAAATCATTAACTTGCCTGAAGAACTGACAACAAAGCCGATTCACAGATACGGGGAAAACAAATTTGTCCTGTACTCGTTGCCGACTCCAACTTTTGGAAGAGTGACTGGAATTCTTGGAGTGAATGGAATTGGAAAGTCAACAGCAATAAAGATTCTTGCATCTGTTTTAAAGCCGAATCTTGGCGACTGGGAAAAAAATGAAACAGACTTTGATGAACTGATTTCATTCTTCAAGGGAACAGAGGCACAGGGATTTTTTGAGAAAATAAAGAAAGGGGAAATAAAAGTTGCTTACAAGCCGCAGCAAGTCGAGTTGATACCAAAAACAACAAAAGGAAAAGTGATTGAATTGCTGAAAAAGGTTGATGAAAAGAATGAATTCAAGAAGATTGCTGAAGAGCTTGAGCTGAATGAAATTCTGAACCATGAAATAGCGCAGATTTCAGGTGGAGAATTGCAACGTGTTGCGATTGCAGCAACTGTATTAAAGCAAGCTGATTTGTACATCTTTGACGAGCCCACAAGCTATCTGGACATAAAGCAAAGGATAAACATAAGCAAATTCATCAAATCCTTAATCAATGACGACAATGCTGTTTTGGTAGTGGAGCACGATTTGGTCATTCTGGATTATATAGCAGACCTTGTCAACCTGATGTATGGAAAAGAGGATGCATACGGAATTGTAAGCGGGGTCAAGCCAGTCAGGAATGGGATAAATGTATATTTATCAGGCTACATAAAAGAGGAAAATGTTAGGTTTAGGGATTCAACAATAAAGTTTGCGGAAAAGCCGCCGATAAAGAAAAAGCACACCAAAGAAATTATAACATCGTGGAAGAATATTGTTAAAAAGCTTGGAACTTTCGAGATAAAAGCGCATGAAGGCAATATCCATAAAAACGAAATCATAGGAATTCTTGGGGAGAATGGGATTGGAAAGACAACTTTTGTCAGGATGCTTGCAAATGCACTAAAGCAGGACAAAGGTGAAATTTCCCATAAAATAAAAGTGAGCTACAAGCCGCAATACCTTGAGGCATCTGATGAATTGGTTGTCAATGTATTGAATACGGCTTTCCACAAATATGAAAACCAGATAATAAATCCCTTGAACATAGTTCCATTGTCGTTGAAGCCATTGAATGAATTGTCAGGTGGGGAATTGCAGAGAGTTGCTATTGCGCATTGTTTGCAGCAGGATGCTGATTTGTACTTATTGGACGAGCCATCTGCATACCTTGATTCAGAGCAAAGATTGATACTTTCGAAAGCTATCAGAGACTTCATAGAGCAAAAAAACGCATCAGCATTGATTGTTGACCATGATTTATTATTCATAGATTACATCAGCGACAAGCTGATTGTATTTGAGGGAAAGCCTGCAATTAATGGAAATGTAACAGGCCCATTTGACATGGAAGACGGCATGAACAAGTTTTTGAAGGAGTTGAACATCACATTGAGAAGAGATCCTGAGACAAACAGGCCAAGAGTGAACAAGCTGGATTCAAGGCTGGATAGGGAGCAGAAGGAAAGCGGGAAGTATTATTACACATGATAAAGGCAATAATTTTTGATTGGTTTGGTGTGTGCACTGAAGAATTTTCCAAAAGGCTGGTTAGAGGATTAAGCAAAGAAATCAAAAGCAAAAATGCAATTCTAAAGTCTTATGGAAAATACGAGCTTGATTTTACACTAAGCAAAATCAGCAGCGGAAATGTCCTGAAAAATATGTTCAGGGACTTGAAGGTTAATAAAAGCATCAATGACTATTTGTACATATTCAACAAGACATCTAAAATAAGAAGTGAAATCTTCCAGCTTGCTAAAAAACTGAGAACTAAGTACAAAACTGCCATTTTATCCGATAATTTTGACGAGATGACAAGGACGATAAGGAGGAATATTAATTTAAAAAATTACTTTGACATTGTTTTATTCTCAAATGAGATTGGACTGGTCAAAAGAAAGGACAGGATTTACAGGGTTATAATTAAAAAATTAAACTGCAAGCCAAATGAGTGCATTTTTATTGACGACAAAAAAGAGAACATAAGAAGAGCGGGCAAACTGGGAATGAATGGAGTTTTGTTCAGGAACGTAAGGCAGGTAAAAAAATATTGGCTAAACTTGGCATTAAACCAAAATGTATATAAAGGGCATTCCTAAAGAATAGACTAAATGGGATTTTTGGACTCGATTAAGAGAGGATTGCGGCTGATAAAGCTTGACGGCAAAGCCGCAGCCGAAATCGCAAAAGATTCAAATTCAACGCTTTACGGATGGCTTTTTATCATAATAGCCGGGCTGGTAAATGTACTTGCTTCCTTAATTTTATTTATTTTTTCACCATATGAGTTATTATATGGACTTGCATATTATGTTGGTTTAGGCCTGTTATGGATTCTAATTCTTCACGGGCTTGCAAAGCTATTCGGAGGCAAAAGTAAATTAAAAGAATATTTTAGGGCGCAGTCGCATGTATCACTCCTAAGCTGGCTTTCTATCCTAACAATGGTTAATATAAAATTCCTTCCTGATATCATAGGATTGATGATATCCATTTGGAGCATAGTAATGACTATTGTTGTAGTAAAGGCAGTTCATGAAATAAGCACTTGGAAGGCAATTATTGTGGCGCTTGCATTGCCATTAATACTAATTATTCTTGTGTTAATAGGAGGCTTAGCCTATTTTGGGGTTTTAAACCCTGATCAGTTTTTGCCAAGTGTCTAAGCCTTTCCCCTGCTTTCCCCCAGCACAACTCCCTGTGCAATCAAATGAGCAAGCCTTAACGGCTCGGGTATATTGCTTCTCGTGCAGACTATCTTTAGGATTTTCCCGGCCTCATCTGCCTTTATGCCTGCCATTTGGGCATAGATATTGCCTATCTTGATTATTTCCCCGGCTTTTTCTATCAGCTTTATTTTATTCTTTTTATTTATTTTTATTAATGTATTTTTTATGTTATCAATGTCGGGCATTTTTCTTATAACTATTATAACTGGCAATTTAGTTTTCCTGCCCAATTCCTTGACATCAACTACATTAAATCCAGCGACTGCAATTCCATCCAAAAAAATGCACTGCAACTGCGGCTTGAACTTGCAGTTGTTTATCATCTCTGAAATTTTCTTTGTGGCGTCATTGCCATCTACATCCACGCTTGTTGAGAGAATGCCATCAACCCATGAGCCGCCTCTCATGACAACTCCAACGACAAGGCTTTTTGAATCCCTGAATTTGCTGAAAGGAGAATCATCAATACCAATCACTCTTATTTCTTTCTTCATGATTATACCTTTTTGTATCTAAAACAACCAGTTAAGTGGTCATTAACCATTCCAACTGCCTGCATGAGGGCGTAGCAAATTGTCGAGCCTACAAACTTGAAGCCTCTTTTCTTTAAGTCCTTGCTCATTGCATCAGATTCCTTTGTTGTCGCTGGAATACCATCTAAGGAGCTGAATTTGTTTTTGATAGTTTTATAACCGACAAATTGCCAAATGTACTTGTCAAAAGTGCCAAATTCTATTTGAATTTCCAGAAATTTTTGGGCGTTTATTATGGTGGCTTCAATCTTGAGCCTGTTCCTTATAATTCCGGGGTTGCCAAGTAATTTTTCAATGTCGTGCTTAGTGTATTTCGATATTTTGTTCGGGTCAAAGTTATCAAATGCTTTCCTGTAGTTTTCTCTTTTGTTTAGTATAATCTGCCATGTCAATCCAGCTTGAGCGCCTTCAAGAATCAGAAACTCAAACAGCTTTTTGTCATCATGGACAGGAATTCCCCATTCCTTGTCATGATATTTTATCATTAGTTCATTATCCCCAACCCAAGAACACCTATGCATTTTTTATTCCCTGAACTCTATATCGTCTATTATGCCATCTGAATCCAAATCAATTCCTTCAACAACATTCGCCTTAATGCTTGGATTATGTATATTGCCATTTGTTATCTTCTTAAAATCCTTCAAAAATGCAATTATTGCGGCCCTTGTGCCGCTGAACCTTTTGCCTGCAACAACCAAAACAAATCTATCCTTGTTGAAAGGGCTTCTTGCCTTGACAATCAAGCCGCATTCATCCTGGGGATATGTTTCATTCGAAACTGTTGACTTAATATTTCCCTCCTCGAACCTTATCGGAAGCTTTGCATTTACTTTTTCCACTACTTTGTTTACAACAGGGCCCCCTATCAGAATCAGGTTGTTATTTAAATCGTCTTCCCTCACTTCAGTGTCCAGCTTTACGTTGAATTTAGGCACGTAATTAAGGAAAGTGCCCAAAAACAATGCCAAATCCATGCCATAATAGCCGTCCCTGCTTCTTGCCTTGTCCGGTCCATGCGGATCCGGAGAGCCTACGATAATCAATGCATTTAATTGCCCATCTTGTATTAATGGCTCAAGAAATTCTGATTCATTCCTTATCTGGGCTATCTTGCTTGTTGACTCAAAGTCCCTGAACTTTACAACAAAAGCAGGCTCTGAAAGCGCGTAAAAATTAGCTGTTGCCCCCTGCTTTGTCTCTTTTCTTGCAATCCTTACAATGCCAGCCTTCTCAAGATTCCTTATGTGATAGTAGATTTTCTGCTCGTGCACTTTTAGTGCCTTGGCAATATCGATAGGGTACATCGGCTCTTTTGCCAGAAGATTGAGTATTCTTTGAGCAAGTTCAGAGCTTAATGAGCCTGCATGCTCTGCCTTTATCTCCTTTGCCGGCAATGAGTACACTTCTGTCTTCTGCTTGTCAATTATGAACATGGTGTTAAAAATTATTTTTTAATAGTATTATAATTTAAATGTTTATATAGTTTTCCTATTAAATACATAAAAAGGCAGTATTATAAATATTTTTATAATACTTCTATAATTTTTTTAATAAGATATATAAACATGCGATACTATCATTGCTTATGAAATCTCATCTAAAACTCCAAGTGCATTCCCGCGAGCTGGGCGAACGAATTTTTCGTGAGCCCTCGCTTGTTTCATCCTCTTTAAGGATGCACTTGCTGTTTTTTAATCTAAAAAACTAAAATGTCAGAAATTTTATTATCTATGAAATTTGTAAAAATTTCTGAGCATGCTCAAAAATCACTTATAACTATTTGCGATAGCAATCATTCAATTAATTTTGAAAAAGGTGATTTTTGACATGTGCGGAATAGTGGGGGTTGTATCGGATAATAATGTAAGCGAAAAGCTGTTCAACGGCTTGGCTAATCTTGAATACAGGGGCTATGATTCTGTGGGCATGTCTTTCATCAAAAACGGCAGGCTTACAATCAGAAAAGGCGTCGGCAAGCTTCAGGAAGTACATAAAAAGGTCGATTTCCTGAAATTAAAGGGCAGCATAGGATTGGGGCATTGCAGATGGAGCACACATGGGGGAGTAACCCAAAATAATGCCCATCCGCATGTTGACTGCAAAAAAAGGATCAGCGTTGTGCATAATGGAATCATAGAGAATTATTCCGAATTGAAAAGATTCCTCATAAAGAAAGGGCACAAGTTTTACTCGCAGACAGACACAGAGGTCATAGCGCATTTAATTGAAGAGAATCTAGAAGGCAGCAAAATCGAGGATGCCGTAAGAAGCGCATTGAAAAAAATAGAGGGCAGCTATGCGCTTGGAATTTTATTTGCAGACAATCCCGGCAAACTGATTGCCGCAAGGAATGAAAGCCCATTGGTTGTGGGAATAGGAAATAATGAGAATTTCATTGCAAGTGACGTTCCTTCAATTTTAAGGCATACCAACAAGATTATTTACCTTGAAGACATGGAGATGGCCGTGCTTACAAAGAATGAGGCAAAAATATTTGATTTTGACGGAAAAGAAAAGAGCAAGCAGGTAGATACCATAAAATGGAATGCAGAGGCAGCGCAAAAATCGGGCTTTAAGCATTTCATGCTCAAGGAGATCTATGAGCAGCCGAGGGCTATCGCAGATACGCTAAACGGAAGGCTGGAAAACAATCATGTGGTTTTTGAAAAGGAATTTGGACTGTCAAACAGCTTCCTGAAAAGCATAAAAAGAATTGTTATACTTGCGTGCGGCACTTCATGGCATGCTGGGTTAACTGGAGAGTTCATGCTTGAAGAGCTTGCCAAAATCCCGGCTGATGTCGAATATGCGTCTGAATTCAGGTACAGGCATGCATTGTTGGACAAGCAAACGCTTGTGATTGCAATCACGCAGTCAGGAGAGACGGCAGACACACTAGCTGCATTGAAAGAGGCAAAAAAATATGGAGTTAAGACATTGTCAATTTGCAATGTTATGGGCTCCTCCATCACAAGAATTTCTGATGGGGTGATTTATACAAGGGCAGGGCCCGAGATTGGCGTAGCTTCAACAAAGGCCTTTACTACACAGCTTGCAGTTTTGTACCTTTTTACAATATTGCTTGCAAAATTAAGAGATACCCTGAACGAAATGCAGATCAGGGACATGATGGAAGGAATAAGAAAAATCCCATTGCAACTGCAGTCAGTGCTTGACGAAGACAAGGAAATTTTGAAGTGTGCGGAGCTTTACTACAACAAGCAGAATTCATTGTATCTTGGAAGAGGGGTCAATTTTCCTATTGCGCTGGAAGGGGCTTTGAAATTGAAGGAAGTGAGCTACATACATGCTGAAGGCTATCCTGCAGCAGAGATGAAGCACGGGCCGATTGCCTTGATAGACAGGCAAATGCCTGTTGTTTTTATCGCTCCGCATGACTTTTACACTTACAAGAAAGTGCTTGGAAATATAGAGGAAGTCAAGGCAAGAGGGGGCATCATAATTGCCATTGCAACAGAAGGTGACAAGGAAATCCCAAAAAAGGCAAAGCATACAATCTTCATTCCAAAAACATTATATACTCTGAGCTCGATTTTATCTGTTGTTCCCCTTCAGTTATTGGCTTACCATATTGCCGACAAGCTGGGACATAATCCCGATTTGCCAAAGAACTTAGCAAAATCTGTAACGGTAGAGTAAAAATGGCAGAACAAGCTCATCCAAGAATATTGCCCCCGCATGTAGCTTTGGGGTCCTTAATTGTTGTGGTAGCTCTTCATTATTTATTCCCAACGCCATTGATATCCAAGCCGTTCAATTTGCTTGGAATTTTATTTTTTGCAGCCGGATTGCTTATTTTGTTTTTTTCATTTGGAATGTTCAAGAAAAAAGACACTCCGGTTTTGCCTGGGCAAAAGCCTTCGGCTCTTGTGATAGAAGGCCCTTATAAATTCACCAGAAATCCCATGTATCTTGGGGTTACAACAGCGCTTCTGGGAACTGCGATTTACTTGGGAGACATTCTTGCATTTCTGGCCCCGATTGTTTTCTTTGCCTTTGTAAGCATAAGATTCATCCCAAGGGAGGAAAAGCTGATGGAAAAGCTTTTCGGGAAAAAATATCTTAATTATAAAAAGCAAGTCAGGAGATGGGTTTGAAAGTACAATATTTAGAATAAATCAATACTCATTACGAAAAAAATCTTAAAACACGGCAAACGACCTCTGAAAGTGAGGCTTTATGCCTCACAAGGTGTCAACGGACTTCGCCGTTGGAGGTGACCCGTTTGTAAATATAAATGAAAATAAGAAAAGCAACAAGCAAGGACGCAAAGGGGATTGCAAATGTCCTGGTCCAAAGCTACAATATAAAGAACTTAAATGAAGGGGTTGAAGCTTTTAAAAATGAGATTAAAAAAAATCATAATTATATTGTTGCAGAGGAAAAAGGAAAAATAATAGGCATTGTAACGTGGCTTATGCATGGCCTGCCAAAGCACCAATTAGCGGAATTGGACAGGATTGCTGTACTGCCTGAATTCAGGGGAAAAGGCGTGTCAAGGAAATTGTTTGACTTCATGATTAAAGATGCAAAACAATTCTATAAAAAGAGCAAGTCAAAATTGAGAAAACTATACTTATTGACGCATGCTGACAATGAAAGGGCGCAAAAGTTCTATGAAAAGCTTGGATTCAGGCACGAGACAACATTAAAGCAGCATTATTATAAAGATAAGGATGAGTTTGTGTATAGCATGTTTTTTTGATTAAAACATCCCAAGCAAATTCAAAAACTGCTCTTTTGTATCACACTTGAAGTAAGGATTTGTCTTTTTTTCTCCGCCAATTGTAGAGAATGGAACATCGCCATAATCGTGGCCGGGATAGATTTCAATGTTATCATCCAGTTTCTTCAATTTCTGCAGGCTTTCGAACAATTTAATAGAATCGCCACCTGGCAAATCAGTCCTGCCGATTGCATCAACAAATAAGGTGTCACCGGTCAAAAGCCTGTTTTCTGCAAGAAGGCAGATTGCCCCAGGGGAATGGCCCGGAGTATGGATAATTTTGATTTTTATTTTTCCAAGTTTAACTTCATCATTATCCTTAATCTTTGTAATTTTTATATTCGGGTTTCTTATAGCTTTTTTTATCTCATTAAAATCACTTTCATGAAGATAAACTGCTGCGTTTGTTTTTGAGGCCAATTCATCTGCTTTCTGCACATGGTCGTAATGGGAATGCGTCAGGATTATCTTTGTTATTTTTAGCTTCTCTTCATTGCAGATATCAATCAATTTATCAACCTCCCAGCCAGCATCAACTATTGCAGCTTCCCTGCTGTTGCCATCCCCAATTAAATAGCTGAAATTCTGCATAGGGCCGACAGGGACTTGCCTGAATATCATAATGGATGGTTAGGCAGAATAGTTTATAAAGGTTTTTTGCTTCTTTGGAAATATGGATTACAAGCTGCAAGGAATTGGGATAAGGATAAAAGATGCGAGGCCATACAGGCCGTCATATCTTACTGAATTATTAGCCAACAGCATGCATATAAAGAAAAATTCCATTGTTGCGGACATTGGCACAGGATGCGGAATTCTTGCGATTCTCGCCTCCAAGCTGGGGGCAAAAAAAGTTTATGCGACAGACATTGATGAAGATTGCAGAAAAGCCATTGAAATAAATTCAAAAATAAATAATGCTGAAAATATTGAATTCCTGCATGGAAACATGTTAAAGCCGTTAAAAGAAAAGGCTGACGTAATTATAGCAAGCCTTCCGCAAATGCCCTCGCACAGGAAAATAGACATCCACAGGCACGGCTCAAAAGACGGCACAAAATTCAATGCGCAATTGACAAGAAATGCGGCAAAATATCTGAAAAGGGATGGAATTTTGTTCTTTTCTCTAATGTCAATTTCCAACCCTATAAAAATATTGAAATTGTTGAAAAATAAATTCCATATATCAATTGCCGCTGCAAAAGAAAGGGAGCTTGACAGAAAAAGGTTTGACAAGCTATCGAAAGGCCTTAGCGATTACATTTTCGAACTAAGCAAGAAAGACAAATCAATCCTTTACTATAGGAATGGAAAGTGCTATTATGTGGGTTACATTATAAAAGCAGAGCTAAGATGACTCAACCTTTCTTGCAAAGCTCAAAAATCCAGAATGGCCTATGCCCCTGCTTTTAGGCCTGACTTTTCTTTCCTCGACTTCCCATTCCCTTTCCGCAATTTCAGAGGTTTTAAGATAAACGAAGCTTTCATTTTTTCTTAATGCATTAACAAAGTCGGCTACTTGCGGGACACTTGGCGAGTAAGAAACAAGAAATCCTCCTGCTTTTAGGGCTTTTGCGCAGCTTTCAATGGCTTTCCATGGCTCCGGCAAATCAAGGATTACAACATCCATGTCCTTGTCGTCAATCTCATTGTACATGTCAATGTTTTTTATCTTCACATTCTTCAATCCCAAAAATTCAATGTTTGACTTGACTATTTCAATAAAATCTTCCCTTATCTCATAAGTTACAATCTCTTTTGCAATTGAGGCAAGAAAACAGGCAAGTGCACCGCTTCCGGAGCCTGCATCAAGAACTCTGCTTTCCTTGTTTATGCCAGTTTCTGCAATTATCAGGCCGATGTCTTTAAGCGGGATTATTTGCGCGTCTCTCTTTATCTTCCTGTACAAGTCAATGAAAAACGGATTAAAGACAAAGAATTCCTTGCCTGTGTTGGATTTAAGAATGCCGCCTTCCTTTGCCTTTTTTAATTCATCTTTTTTTATGAAGCCATACTGGGTGTGCAAATCCTCATCAACGCTTTTAGCGTAGAATTTCCTGCCCTGCTGCGTAATCAGCACTTTCTTGATGGCCATAAATAATCATAGAAAAATCTGGCTTATAAAAATTTAATGATAAAAATTTATTTTTTGCCTTTCTTGGCCATCGGCTCGCAGTGCGGGCAGTTTGGCTTCACCATCTTCAATATGCCCTTAAGCACCAGCAGAACTCCAAGCACTACCCATATGTCCCATTTCAAGTAATACTGGTTTGCCAGCAATATGAGGCCAACCACTATGTACTTGCCTGCATGGCATTTTGTGCACATGCCGCAGCAACAATCGTCTCCCATAAGGCACCTCCTTTGGTTTATTTCCAATATCCTGAAATTCACTCTTTAAAAACTTTGTGATTAGATAGAAGAAACGGGCCAGCGAGAGATTCCCACCAACCTTTTAGAAAAAGCTTGACCAAAACTATGCAATGAGGAATTAAAATTCCTCGGAACGATGGAAAATAGGCGGGCCAGCGAGGATTTGAACCCCGGACCTACAGCTTAGAAGGCTTTAGCGCGGTGAGTTGCGAATCCAAACGCGCATTTCACTTGAGTCGCTCTGTTCCAAGCTGAGCTACTGGCCCATAAGGAAAGAATTAAACCGATTATTTATAAAAGTTTCAGTAAACAAGCTCGCTTTTATGCCTCGTTATATAGCCTTGAAATTTGCTGACAAACTTGGGCATCATGTTCAAGGTGCTGAACTCCGCCTCCTTAAAAGGCTCTATCTTGATATTTTTCAGTTCTTCACCGATTGTTTTTATGCTTTTCTCGTCAAACATGAAATCTTTTCTTTTTCCGGCATAGTGGATTGTCGGAAGGTTATTGGGATCAAGCCCAATCAAGCTGCACATAACAAAATCAAGGGCGTTTGCATCGCTTGAAGCTGATAAGATTCCTGCAAATTTTGCTGAGCCTCCGCAGGGCCCGTTGCCCTCCATTCCATAAACGCCGTCCATGATATTCAGCACTACTTTTCTTCTAAGCAAAGAATAAAGATCAAGCAGCATATTTGCAAAATATTCCATATTTGAATGCTTCAAATGGTAAAAGCCCCTTCTGGGGCCGGGCATCATGCTGTATAAATTCTTGACAGCTCCTGTGAAGTAAAGCTGGGAATGTGTCTTGAGCTTTGGAATATTCACTATGGCATCAGCCTCCCTGAAGTAATCTGTCAGGAGGAATTCCTTCACAACCAGGCCATTGCTGTTTTTAACTTTTATTTTCCTGTCAAAAACTGCAATTTCAGCGCCATGCTTTTTGCAAACATCATAAATGCCGCAAGCTTTCATGGCTTTTATCGTGTCATCTGCAAAGGGCATGTCGCCAACAAGTATTTCACAATTTTGCCCTTTGAGAATCCTTATCACAGACTCGACAACTGCAGGGTGCGTTGTTGCGCACGCTTCAGGACTTACCCCTTTGACGATATTGGGCTTGAGTAGGACTTTTTGACCTTTTTTGACGAATTTTGAAATGCCGCCAAGATTGGCAATGAGCTTTCCAACTGACTTGTCCACCTGACCATATGAGCTGCATTTTTCCAAACTGACTGAATAAGGCATGAGAATTATTATGTTGCTATGTTTAAATAATTTATTGAACCACAACTTCGTCCCAGGAGCCAGTCCACATGGTGCAGTGCTTCTTGCCTTCCCAGTAATAGAAGCAGTTCTTGCCGAACCTTTCCCATCTGACACAGCCGACGCATGAAGGAGGCGCATTGTTTTTCTTTTCGTGCTTTTGTTCTGCCATCTTAATCCAAAAATTCCCTTTTCTTTATCTTCTCTGGCAAGTACTTCTCTGATATAAATGTTATGCCTTTTGAGGACAATGCCTGTATTTCCAATTTTGCCCCGAAATCCTTCATCATCTTGAACTGCCTTTGCCACTCCTTGTTTTTCTTGAACCAGTCGTAATCTGATATCTGCTTGATTCTTGTCAAGTCAACATCCTTGAATTTGATGAAATGCTTCTTCAAGTCATAATTTGCGACATCATCTGCTGTCACTCCCAAAAAGCGCGCATTCTGCAGCGTCATTGTGTCAGACATATGCGCCAGATTTATAGAGCCGAATTTAAGCACGGAATAGATATAGAAACCCCACGGGTCAAAGTCTGCAAGCACATAAATTGGCAAGTCGTGCTCCTGTGACAGCCTTTGCAAAAGCCTCCTTATTCCCCTAGTAGTCTGGCCTTGTGAAGTAACGATAAGGCAATTCTGCTTTTCCCAGAACTTGTCTTCGTGCAGCCTCTCCCAGACAGCCTGCTTCTCCATGTAAATGACATATTTTGCCTTGATGCTCTTGAACTCTATGTCTTCGACGTTTGAAGGTATGCTCCACCCTCCGCTTCCAAGCTTTGCCCAATTTATCGTGTCTCCGGAGTCTTCAATGACAACATTTCCTGCAACACTTCCCATCTTGTTTGCATTTATGTTAAGCTGCTCCCTTGACAAGTCTGTTATAAGCTCGAGATCTTCCAATGCCTTGTCACTTTCGACCTGGTCGTCCACCACATTAATGCTGGAGTCATGCATGGTTCTCTTTGCCATGTAGAATACATCCCTCAAGCTGGCATGCTTGCCAACGTCGAGAAGATTCTTGCTTATCTTCGCAACTTCTAGCGTCTGCAAAAATTTCTTTGCGTGCCCGACATTGAAGAATGTCCTCTGCTGCTGCTTCTCCCCCAAGCCAAGTGTTTTTGTCTTGGTGTCGTAAACTACATTGGACAAAGTCCTTGAGGAAAACTCGATGGTGGGGTTTTTGCCCTTATTGATGTCCGCTACAAGCTTGCTTCCAAGCTCCTCCAGTTTTTTTGCTGGCTTTTTGTCTGCCTTCATTTGTTTATTCTTCCTCAGCCTTCTCTCCTTGTTCCGGTTTCGTGAATTCCATCCTGTAGAGCTTGTCATCGCTGTCACCTTCGTCTACAATCTCCTTCTTTATCTCGGGCTTCACAAGCATTTTCTGCAATCCCTGCATTATTTTTTCTTTCTTCTCTTTTGTCAAAATTGAAAGGGATTCTGCAATCTCAGGTATGTATCTTTCAAACATATTGGCCCTTTCAATCTGCTCTGAAATCCTGTATTTTTTCCTCACATAAGTTCCAAGCAATCTCCCGCATTCCTGCAATGCCAGCTTGATTTCCTTTATTATCTCGGGGTAATGCGCAATTGCTTCCTTGCTTTCGCTGGTGAATGGCACCCAAACAGACGCCATGTGGATGACAAAGACAACAGGCCCTA
>JACPMW010000012.1 GCA_016185805.1 Candidatus Woesearchaeota archaeon
CCAAGCGTTGTTGCATTTACAAAAGACAACCAAGTTCTTGTTGGGGAGCCGGCAAGAAGGCAGGCTGTTTCAAACCCTGAAAAGACCATAATGGCTGCAAAGAGGAAGATGGGCACTAATCACAAGTACGATATTGACGGCAAGGAGTACACCCCGCAGCAAATTTCAGCGTTTATTCTTCAAAAGATAAAGAAGGATGCAGAAGAGTTTCTAGGCGAAAAAATAAGCAAGGCTGTGATAACCGTTCCGGCTTACTTTGATGACAACCAGAGGCAGGCAACAAAGGATGCAGGCGAAATAGCTGGATTGGAAGTTGTTAGGATTGTAAATGAGCCGACTGCCGCTTCAATGGCTTATGGCCTGGACAAGCAGGACAAGGAATTAAAGATTCTGGTTTTTGATTTAGGCGGTGGGACTTTAGATGTCACAATAATGGAATTTGGAGGCGGAGTTTTCCAGGTGCTTTCCACATCAGGAGACACCCAATTGGGTGGAACTGACATGGATCAAGCTTTAGTTGATTACCTTGTTTCTGAATTCAAGAAAACAGAGGGCATTGACTTGACAAAAGACAAGACTGCAATGCAAAGATTAAGGGAGGCTGGCGAAAAGGCAAAGATCGAGCTTTCCACTGTTTTTGAGACCGATATCAATTTGCCTTTCATAACAGCTACAAATGAAGGTCCAAAACATTTGCAGCTGAAGCTTACAAGGGCAAAGCTTGAGCAGCTTATAGATCCAATAATCAAAAAGTGCAGGCATCCAACCGAGCAGGCTATAAAAGACGCCAAATTGTCTGTCAATCAAATTAACAAGATAATCTTGGTTGGAGGACCTACAAGAATGCCTATTGTAAAGAAGTTTGTAGAGGATTTCATAGGCAAGCAGGCTGAAAGGGGCGTTGATCCTATGGAGTGTGTTGCCATGGGAGCTGCCGTGCAGGCTGGAGTGCTTGCCGGCGAAGTAAAAGACATATTGTTGCTTGATGTGACTCCTTTAAGCTTGGGAATTGAAACGCTTGGAGGGGTATTCACAAAAAGACAGCTGTAACGATTAGGATAGGCCAAGGTGAAAGGCCGATGTTCAACGACAACAAAGTGCTTGGCCAGTTTGACCTGATTGGAATCCCGCCTGCGCCAAGGGGAGTTCCGCAAATTGAAGTAACTTTCGACATAGACGCAAATGGCATTCTTCATGTAAATGCAAAAGATTTAGGAACTGGAAAAGAGCAGAGCATCAGGATAACTGCATCGCAAAAGCTAAGCGAAGAGGAAATTGAAAGGATGAAGAAGCAAGCGGAAGAGTTTGCAGAGACCGACAAGAAAAAGAAGGAAGAGATTGAAACGATAAACCAAGCCGATAACCTTGTCTACACAACTGAAAGGCTGTTCAAGGACCTGGAAGGAAAAGTGCCTGAAAAAGAGGTTGCGGATATAAAAGGCAAGATTCTTGAGCTGAAAGAGCTGCTGAAAGAAAAAAATGTTGAGGCAATCAAGAAGAAGATGGACGAAGTGAATGAAATGGTGCAGAAGATGTCAACAGAGCTGTACCAGAAGGCAGGGGCGCAAAGGCAACAGCATGGGCAAGGGAATGGGGCAGAAGCTGAAAACCCAAAACAAGACGATGAAAACGTTGTGGATGCTGACTATGAGATGAAGGGAGAGGAGAAAAAGCATAAAAAGAAAAGTTGAGGTGATAAAATGCAGCTTAGAGAATTTATAAGCGGGGCATTAATGGATATAATTAATGGTGTTGCTGGTGCGAATCAAGAAGGAGGAGATAGATTTTTGATAACTGGGAATCAATCCACTGGTTCTAATTACAAAATTGGAACATATGTTGACTTTGACGTTGCAGTAACTGGGATCGAAAGTAAAGAAGAGGGCAAAAAAGGAGGTATTGGTATAGTTGTAGCCAATGTATTAACTGGTGGCTCTAAAGAGATAAAACAAAAAGAGCATAATGAAAATGCCCATAGGTTAAAATTCAAGATTTTTGTTTCAATTCATTGATATTATGAAAGTCCTAACTCGCAAAGAATGCCCCCAGAAAATATTGAAATGCAAATAAATTCAATTAAAAATCTTACCCCTACTTTTCGTGAAAAATCAACGAAAATGTGAAAAAGTAGGGGTAAGCTCGACTGACTCAAAATGACAATACCAACATATAAACAATGCCTAGATATATTAAAAGAAAACAATGTACCCAGCAATATAGTTGCCCATCTCAATGCAGTCTGCGATTTCTCATTAAAAGTATGCGATTTATTGGAAAGGAGGGGCATCAGCGTAAATAAAGATTTGGTTGCAGCAGGGGCTTTGCTGCATGATTTAAAGAAGTTAAGCCCGAATGACCACGTCATTGAGGGGTTTGAATACGTAAAGTCAATCGGCTTTCCTGAAGTGGCTGAAATCATCAAAAAGCACGGCCTGGCGCATCTGGACAATCCGGATTTTGCACCTGTGACTTGGGAGGAAAAGATAGTTTTTTATGCTGACAAGAGGGTTAAGAATGACAGAATTGTAAGCGTTGACGAAAGGTTTGCGTACATAAAGCAAAGGTATAAAAAAGACGATGTTGAAAATGAGATGGAGTTTACCAAGAAGATTGGGTATGCGCTATTGGGAGATGAAAAATTGTGATTATACGCAACATTAAAACAATTCAATAAAATAAAACATTAAAAACTAAAATCAAACAAAAACGAGAGCGACTTGTCGGTAAATGCTTCGCATTTCCGATCATGCTCGCAAATCTTTGATTTGCGACATTTTGACGTAAAGGCGTTAAAAGTAATCCGCTTTTTATGTTTTTTATTGAATCAATAGGCGAGGTTTGCGATGTGAGATGAACGCGAGCATGCGAGCGTTCTCGCATGCAACTCAATCGGAGCAAACCGAGCACAAAATATTATTGCGAAGCAATGGATGTAAATTAAAAGAGGGGATACAAATCTCAATAACCAAAAACACTCCTTTGAAAGAAGTGCTTAAATTAGCTGCCCCGTGCAGGTGCGATTCATGCAACCATGGCTGCAAGTTTGGAAGCGGCTCCCTTGCCGGGGACGATGCAAGGAATATCGCAAAATTTTTGGATGTTTCGGAAGAGACTTTAAAAAAAGGATTTTTGGAAGAAATAGAATTATTCAACAAAAAGCTGCTGAGGCCAAAGCTGATAAGGGAAAAGGGCAAGCCGTATGGCAGGTGCGTGTTTTTCGACGACAATAAGGGCTGCACGATACATGAAGTGAAGCCGCTGGAATGCAGGGCATCAATCCAATGCAGGGATTATGGTGAAGACTTGAGCGTATGGTTTATGGTAAACCACGCTGTTGACGTAAATGACGCGGAAAGCATAAGGCAGTATGCAGCCTACTTGAAAAGCGGCGGAAAATTGATTCAAGGCGCGGAACTGGAAAGCCTCGTTCCAGACAAGGAAAAACTAGGCAAGATATTAAAGCGTGAAATTTGAAAATGGCAAAAGACAAGGACTATTACAAGATACTTGGAATAAGCAAAAATGCCTCAAAGGAAGAGGTCAAGGCTGCCTACAAGAAATTGGCAAAACAATATCATCCAGACTTAAACAAATCTCCGGAAGCAGCTGAAAAATTCAAGGAAATAAATGAGGCTGCTGCTGTTTTGGGAGACGAGCAGAAAAAAGCCCAATACGACCAATTCGGAGCAGCAGGCCCGCAATTCCAAGGCGGCTTTGAAGGATTTGATTTCTCTGACTTCATGTCGGACATTGGCGGATTTGGAATGGACTTTGACAGCATCTTTGAAAATTTTTTTGGGGGAAGGCAAAGGCCAAGAAGAAGGCAGAGAGGCTCTGACTTGAGGTATGATTTGGAAATAGAGCTGGAAGATGCTGCTTTTGGCGCAACAAAGGCAATAAGCATACCAAGGCTTGAAGAATGCGGAAAATGCAATGGAACAGGGGCTGAGAGCAAATCCGATATTGTGTCTTGTCCAGACTGCAATGGAAGAGGAGTTCAAACTAGGACACAAAGAACGCCTTTTGGACTGTTTTCCACGACAACAACATGCAGGAAATGCAAAGGCAGTGGCAGATACATCAAGAATGAATGCCCTGAATGCAGTGGCAAGGGGGTTGTCAGAAAAACAAGGAAGCTGGAAGTAAAAATCCCAAAGGGGGCTGTTGACGGCACCAACTTGAGGATTCAAAGCGAAGGGGAAGCCGGAGAGGCAGGCACGCAGGCAGGCGACTTGTATATAGTAGTTCATGTCAATCCCCACAGGATTTTTGAAAGGCATGGCAACAATATTTATGTGAAAGTGCCCCTTCCTTTTACAATAGCGGCTTTGGGCGGCGAGATGGAAGTGCCAACCCTGAATGGAAAAGCAAGCCTGAAAATTCCGGAAGGGACCCAAAGCAACACTGTTTTCAGGATGAAAGGGATTGGGATTCCGGACCTGCACTCGCATCACAAAGGCGATGAGCATATCGAAGTCTACATAACCGTGCCTGAAAAATTGAATGGAAAGCAAAAGAAATTACTGGAAGATTTTGAGAAGGAAAATGGGAAGAAAGGGTTGTTCAAGGGAGTGTTTGGATAGGTTTAAATATCTAAAAAACAAAAGTTTTAAAATATTTGAGCTATGCATTGTTTTTAGCAAAATTATGAAAGAAAATAAAATTTTGAAGGATTAATTTAATATAATTAACTTTTTCTATAGATTCTTTGAATTCTTTCCACGCCCTTAATCTTCCTAATATAATCGGCAACTTGTTTTGGCACCATCTTTTCCCATTTATTGTTCTTGATGATTTTGTCCCTGACAATAGTGCTGCTTATTCCCTTGAGCAATTTAATTTTTTTGATGCCGGAATCGTGCTTCTTGAAGCACTTCAGAGTCCACTTGTTTCCGGAATAAACATGATCGAATTTGGGAAGATTTTTTTTGATATATCCGATCCATTTGCTGTCGTCATATAAATCTGGCACCGGATATATCTTGTAGTTCCTTATCTTACTTTTTTTGAGCGTATTTGCTATCATTCGCCTTCTTTCATTGTAGCTGAAGGGGTTTTCCCCAGTGTTTTTTTCGTTGGAGCTGCCGATTGCAATGATAATTTCATCGCATTCCCCCAGAATTTTTTTCACGTCAATGAGGTGCGCATTATGGAAAGGCTGGAACCTGCCGATGAATAGGGCGCGTTTCATAAACAGATTAGGTTTAAAGGGAATTTATAAAGTTTTGTTAAAATAATTGGAATCCATATTATTCCTAAAAGAATAATTTTGGCAATAGGGTTTATTAATGTGGCTTCAATTTAAATATATATGGGCGATGAATTAGCAGAAGATGTAAGAATGGAATTCTTAAGAAGGTCTGAAGCTGATTCCGCAAGACGTTTAAGCATCGCACAAAGACATTATGATGAATGGCTCGCATCCCAGGCCATAAAAGATCCTAAAGCTGAAGTGGCAGTCAGTCGCCATTTAGGTTATGTTGGAGTTGTGGGATCTGACAGCTCAAGACCCCATGGAAGAGCTTACGATATTTTGCCAACCCAATTAGTTATAAGTATCAATGTAGAAATTGGAAACTCATTGCCGACAAATGGTCCTTGGACATTTTATAGTAACCGATTTCAAAATAGATTATAATAAATCACCTATCCCTTAAACCTATTCGTTATCGGCATCCTCCACTCCATGCCGTGGAATGACTTTTCGGAAACTCGTATAAGCATCGCGCTTCTTCTCTTGTGCTCATTCAGCCTTATCCTGTCAACGGCTTTATTCACAAGCTTCCTGTCAAATCCGGTAATTTGGTCCGGAGAAAGCCCGTCTTCGATGTACATTTTCAGTATTTTATCAAGGATTGGGTAGGATGCACCCAGTTCTTTTTCAGCTGTGAGCCCTTTAACCAGCTCGGCACTTGGCTTCTTTCTTAAAATTGGCTCGGGAATGCCAAGAAATCTTCCCAATTCTATAACCTCAGTCTTCCATAAGTCCCCTATCACAAGTATGTCTGCCGCATTGTCCCCGTATTTTGTCGTGTAGCCAAGTGCAATCTCCGACTTGTCAGATGTTCCTATCACCAAAGCATTTTCCAAATTTGCAAAATAATAAAGAATCATCATTCTTGTTCTTGCCTTCGCATTGGAAATGGAGTATGCTCTGTTTTTATAGTGCATTTTTTTGCTTAAATTTTCAAAAAACCGGACAAAATTGTTGATTTCAACAGAATGATGCTTTATTCCCAGTTTTTTTGCAAGCATCTTAGCATTTTTCATGCTTTCTTTGGATGTTGTTCCAATGTCTGGCATCAAAATTGCAGTTACATTCTGTTTTCCCAATGCTTTGACAACAAGGGATGTTGCCACAGAGCTGTCCAAGCCTCCGCTAAGGCCAATCACTGCCTTTTTGAAATTATTTTTTTTGAAATAATCTCTGATTCCGAGCAATAATGCGTGATAGATTTCCTTCGTGTTCATTTTACTTCCACAACCAAAATATCTTCTTCGAAATCCTTGCATTTTCTTACAGCTTTTCCATTGTTAAAATGCATGCTGTGGCCGTAATAAACAATCCCGTCCTGGCCGCCAACCTGATTTACAAGAATGATGGGAACTTTATTTTCATTCCATCTTTTCATTAAGATTTCCTCAATAGCCTCAATCTTTCCTTTTCGGTAAGGCGATGCTGAAATGTTTATTATCAGCTCGGCTCCCCTGTCTTTCTGCTTTTTTGTTGTTTCGGGAAACCAAATGTCCTCGCAGATGCTTAACCCGATCCTTTTTCCTTCAATCTCAAAAATTGTTGCTTGTGTTCCCTGCTTGAACCATCTTTTCTCGTCAAAAATAGCGTAATTTGGAAGGCATATCTTGTGGTGGATTTCTATGACTTGCTCGTTTCTTATTATTGCAGCGCTGTTGTACATCTCGCCGTGCGCTTTTTCCACAAATCCGATAACAGCAGCCTTGTTTTTAGTGCTTTGGATGATTTTCCTCATGGCATCCATGTTTTGCTGGACAAAATTATCCTTAAGAAGCAAATCCTGCGGGCTATAGCCTGTTATGGAAAGCTCAGGAAACACGACAATATCGGCTTTTGTGCTTTTTATGGTTGAGATTATCCTGCTTGTATTTCCTTCAATATCCCCAACAACCGGATTGATTTGGGCCAAAGCTATTTTCATGCCTGTTGTTATTTTCCGTTGTTTAAAAATATTGTTGATAAGGCACAAAAAGTTTTATAAAGAATGGTTCTTTACAATATTCAATGGACGTAGCGATTCTTTTTTCAGGAGGAAAGGACAGCACCTTTGCATTGCAGCACGCAAGGGAAAAGGGCTGGAATGTGAAATACCTTATTTCCGTAAAGCCTGCAAGGAAAGACTGTTTTTTGTTCCATTACGCAACTGTCGAGCAGACAAAAGAAATAGCTAAAATGCTTGACATTCCTCATTTTTATGTAAAATGCAAGGTGGCTGACCCTGTCAAGGAAGCCAATATTGTAAAGGATGTCGTTGAATCAAGCCAAAGGAAGCTGAAGATAGACGCTGTTGTGCTTGGAGGCACTGGGTTGCAGGAAACGCAATTAAAGAGCATCCAGAATGCGCTTAGGCCACTAAAGGTTGAGGCGTTTGCAAGCCATGCGGGAGAGGAGCATGATTTGGTCATGGAGCAGATGCTTAACAAAGGATACGAGATTCTTGTGACACAGATTGCTTCAGATGGATTGAGGGACTGGCTTGGCAAGAAGATAACAAAAGAGAATTTCTCGCAATTGAGAAAGGATTCAATAAAGTACGGCTTCCATATAGGGTTTGAGGGAGGCTATGCAGACACTCTTGTGACAGAC
>JACPMW010000058.1 GCA_016185805.1 Candidatus Woesearchaeota archaeon
GACAGATTGAGGAGTGTTGTCCCGTTTATTGTAAACTGGCTTGGGCCGTCCCATTCTGGCTCATGATTTTTCTTTTTCTTGTCTTCATCGCTTTCGTCATCATCTTTATCTTTGTCATCGTCTTTGCCCTTTGTTGCAAAGCCCGTTATTGAATTGCCTGGCTCATTGCTTTCAATTATTCCAGCTTGCTTATTTTCTCCAATCCTTGCGCTGTCAAATATCAGGTATCTTTTGCCATCACTTTCAATGTAAACCCTTGCCTTGCCTGAATTTGTAACCCTTCCATCTATCAATGCAGACTTCAAATCTCCAATGCTCTGCAGATTCCATGTGTAGTTGCCGCTTGAGGTGATAACAAGGTTCAGGTCATCTGTATAGCTGAATTCCTTTATCACAAAGCCGGTTATTGAAGGCCCCAAGAAATAAATGCCGGCGCCTAGGATAACTACCGCTGCCAAAAACATCCAAAGCTCTATTTTATGCGGCCTTTGTGTCAAGCTTTCATGCCTCTTTTCTTTTTGACCCTGTCATAAATCGTCCATATTGTGCTGTCATCAAGGTGCAGCACGAGTGCAACCTCATGATTTGTATATTCCATATCCTTGATGAACCCCACAATGCTTTCAAGGGTTGAGAATGACCTATCTGCAATTTTAGAAACAGGGATCATAATCTCTTTTGAAACCAGCCCAAAAGAAGAGGGCATTTTTTTTGCAGCCTTGTAGTAAGTTGCCCATATCGTCTTGCTGCTTCTGTTGAGCAGTTTTCCGATCTTTGAAAATTTCAGCTTCAAATCCTCCTTGAGATACTTGACAATCGCCTCAAGCGAGCTCAAAGAATCGCTGCTGAAAACGCCAATAGGAATGCAGGTTTCTTTGGTGATTATTTCCTGCTCGGATACATGGTGGATTCTTTTAAGCTCATCAATGAATCTGGAAATCAGCTCAATCTTCTCTTCCTTTGAAAGGTCGCTGAATTTAGAAATAATACTATCAATTTCCCCGTTTTCACCATTTTTTCTGCCTATCACTTTAGCCTTATAACTACTTTAAGTTCATCCTATAAGGTACCCGAAAATTCAAAAAGCGTCAATCCCCAACGCAGCTAGAATTAGACTTAATCTTTTGAGAAGATTTCAGGATTTGGAAAAGCATGTTGGGAGTCATTTTAAGGGGTTTGATTGATGATGATATGAGCCCCCAACCAAACTCAAAGAAGTAAGTACTTTTCCACATAAAATTGTTATCAACATTTATTCCTATTATGTAGGTAACTTATATATAAACTTTTCTATTTTTTACCTATTACACATTAAAAAAGTTGATAGCTTTTGTATATTATCTTATTATATAAGTTTTTTATCCTATTATTAAAGTATTATTTCCTATTATATATTAATTAAATCTTATTATATCAGTAATTATTTAAAATTAGTCTTATTTTATATTATATTTTTCTTATTATATAAGTATAATTCTTATTATATAGGTAAATATATCTTATTAAATAAGTTAAATAGACTATCATATAGGAAAAAATAACCATGCAAAAGTTATTTAAATTTAGATCTTTTATTAAATCCATGAAGCACACCCTTAAAATCACAATCGCTTTGGTATTGTTTTTCTTCATGGCGCAATTTGCAGGCCTGCTGATTGTAAACCATTACATCGACCATAAAAAAAGCTTTGAGGCAAAAGAGACTGTGATGAAGCCATTGCCTTATGGAATTGAAAGGCCGGAAGTCAAAAACCAGTCCACATCATTTATTTACATAACCATAGCGATTTTAATTGGAACTGTTTTAGTTTTGCTGCTTGTGAAATTCAACAAGCCAATGATCTGGAAGCTTTGGTTTTTTGCAACTGTGTGGCTGACGCTTTCAATTGCCCTCGCGGCTTTCCTTAACAGCGTACTGGCTGCAATAACCGCATTGGCATTGGCAATATTGAAATTGTTCAAGCCTGACTTGATAATACAAAACATATCCGAGATATTCATGTATGGGGGCTTGGCTGCAATCTTTGTGCCAATGCTCAATCTTTTTGCGGCATTCATGCTCTTGATTGTCATCTCAGCGTATGACTATTTGTCTGTGTATAAGACTAAGCACATGATAAAGCTCGCAAAATTCCAAAGCAAATCGAAGGTTTTTGCAGGATTGCTCATTCCTTACAATAAGGGAAAAATCAGTGTAGATGAAGCCGTAAAGCCCGGGCTTAAAAAAATCCCCGCAAAAATTTCATCGCAAAGAGTCGCGGTGCTTGGGGGAGGCGACATAGGGTTTACCTTGATATTTGCGGGAGTGGTGATGAAAGGGCTGATGCTGCACGAATCAATTTTAAGTGGATTTTTAAAAGCATTGATAATTCCAGTTTTTGCCAGTTTTGCACTACTTTTTCTTCTTGTCAAAGGGCAGGAAAACAAATTTTATCCGGCAATGCCCATTTTAAGCGCTGGGTGCTTTTTAGGATATCTTGTTGTTTTGATGATTTAGAAAATGGAAAGATTTTTAAATTTTTATTGCCTTAATAATAATAATATGAAAAGAATAAACACTAAACAAGCAAGCATTGAAAATAAGCCTAGGAAAATAACAACAGGAAAAGACATTTGGAATACAATGAAGTTTTCAAAATCCACGGAAGAATTGATGAGGGAAGTGGATGAAGACTTTGGCTTAGACTAATTTTGATGCTAATGCAATATTGAAAATATAAAGAATAAACTAAACCTTTAAAATCTATATAATATTCTATGCTTTGGGAGGACTCTGCCGGGAAGCTAGCACTCTCCTGTCAGCGCAAACGTGCTTAGGCGCGGTGAAGCCTGGAAGCAGCTTGGGCTATTGCTCTTGGTCTTGCTTATGGCGTCGAAGCTTTGTCCCATTGAACTGTTGCTTTTGAAAATCCGTAAGGTCTGGAAAGAATTGTGCCAAAAGCGCACTTAAGGCAGCGGTAATTAAGAGCAGCGGTGTTAGTGGGTAACAGAGTGGAGCTGGAAGCAAGGCAGCCATTTGCAGTGGCTTTTGCCCATTCTCAAGCGCGTCCTCCCGCTTTTTGATAAGATTTATATACTGATTTTGTTTTGGTAGTATTATGGAAAAGAACTATGAATTTTTTATGAAAACGGATTTGAGCCATTTTATAGGTAAATGGATTGCTATATGCAATGAAAAAATTGTTTCAAGTGGGAATAACCCAAAACAAGTATTTCAAGAAGCTAGGAGGAAATGTCCAAGCGAAAGACCTTTACTTGCAAAAGTTCCTGAAAAAGAAACTATGATTTTTTAAAATGACTATTTCTTTTAGGTATAAGGGTGTTAGAAGACCTGATGGCACTATAGTAAAAACACCATCTATTCCACTAATTCTTATTGGAAAGGAAACTTTTGAGACTATTGGCTTGCTTGACTCAGGAGCAGATATCTCTGCAATTCCAAAATCTATAGCAGAAATCTTAGGCTTAAACCTTGAAGGTGAGATTACATTTGCTTACGGAATTGGAGGCAAAGTAAAATCTGTTGAGTCTACAGTAAAGATACTAATTCAAAAAGGACATGAGAAGTACAGCTTTAGCATCCCAGTCAAAGTTATACTAGACGATTACGATTTTCCAATTCTTTTGGGCAGGGCTGGCTTCTTTGATAAATTTGTTATAACTTTCGATCAAGAAAATGAAAGGATATCGCTAAAAAGAAGAGCTGAAAAGTAAATTTCTACAAAAATGCTTTTGAAAGATTATTTCAAAAAAGGCAAATTCTATGTATGGGAGGAAAAATTTGCCATTGTAAAAGCTAAAAAGCCGTTGGCAAATGCCTTTGCAATCATTAAAGATAAAAACGAAATTACTTGCATTATAAATCAATCAAAAATTAAAAATAAAAAAAATATAATTAAGATTGATAAAGGTTGGAAAATTATTATATTTGATGTAGTTCTTCCGTTTGGATTAGTTGGCTTTTTAGCCAAAATCTCAAAAACTTTAGCTAGTGAAGGGATTGGTATTTTTGTGGTTTCTTCTTATTCTACCGACCATATTCTGATAAAGAAAAATAATATCAAGAAAGCAGTAAACAAATTAAAATCGCTAGGATTAAGGCAAATGAATAGTTTCTAAACCCTCAGCCTTTTGAAATGGTCAAAGCCGCTTCCCAAGCTTAATTTTTTATTATCTTTAACCAGCTTAACGCCGTTTTTTTTGCCAACAATCTCCCCAATGGCTGAAACATCCATTTTTTTCAATTGTTTCAGCTTGTTCTTGCTCGCTGTAAACACCAGCTCAAAATCTTCCCCCCCGTAAAGCGCGAAATCAAGCGCGTTTTTCTTCAATTTTTTTGAATCATCAGCAGTTGTTTTTGAGATTGGAAGCCTGTCAGCATAAATCAAGGCTCCGACTTTGGATTCGCTGCAGATGTGCCTTACTTCAGAGGCAACCCCGTCGCTTACATCAATCATTGAATTAACCCCAGTCTTCACAAGCTTTCTTGCCAGCTCCAATCTTGATTTAGGCTCGAGATGAGGCTTGACAGAACCGCCTTTCATGCCGTTCCTCAATAATTCCAAGCCGGCAGCTGACTTTCCAACATCCCCTGAGCAAAAAATCAAATCGCCAATTTTGGCTTTGCTCCTCAATGCAAGATATTTTTTTTCGGCAAGGCCGAGCATAGACACATTAATAACAATCTCCTTTGAATGTGTTATGTTCCCCCCGACAACGCTTATTTTGTATCTCTTGCATTTTTCATTTATGCCTTTGTATAGATTGTCCACAAATCCGACATCTATGTCGTTTGGCAAAGCAAGAGAAACCACAGCATGTTTTGGCAGGCCGCCCATTGCTGCTATATCACTTACATTCTGCTCCATCGCCTTCATCCCAATTTGGCATGGAGTTGAATACTTCAATGAGAAATGGTCATTTTCAACCAGCATGTCGGTTGTGAAAAGAAGGAAATTTTTTTTATCATATTTCAAGACAGCCGCATCGTCCCCGATGCCAACGATGGCATCCTTTGAATATAGCCTTGTGTTTTTTCTTATCTTCCCAATTAAGGCAAATTCCCCCCCGATTTGCTTGATTTTCATGAAGAACTTATCTTAAGGAATCCTCAATCTTTTTCGGCTTTGCTTCCTTTTGAAGGTCAATTCCCAAGTCCTTAAGCCCCTTGATGTGCATCTGCATCAGCTGCTCGACAATGCTTAGTATCTTCAGCATCTCCTCCCTCTCCTTTGCAAGCGTCGTTAGAGCGCCTTTATGAAAGCCTATCTGCTCATCCCTGTTTTCTTTTGCCATCCCCAAAATGAAGAAGGCTTTGTATTTAAGCGTTTCTGAACTGAAAGGTTTTTAAAAAACAGGAGATTCCAGAATGGCGTGACTCAGATTTTAGGCATTGTGAAGGAAAATAAATTGATTCCGGAAGAGCTCTGGATAAAATTTGTAAATGGAATGGAAAATGATTTTGACGATCTTGAGACGAACAACGAGAGGGCAAAGAGGGAAATTGCAGATGCCATAATAAACTCGATAAAGAAAAGGATAACGCCAAAATTCGGCATATTGCTCAGCGGGGGGGTTGACAGCTCCTTAATAGCCTTTGTCGCACAAAAACTCAACTGCAGTTTTACATGCTATACAATCGGGATTGAAGGCTCTGATGACATTGAGTGGGCCAGGAAAGCGGCTGATGAATACAAATTTAATTTCAAATATAAAATTTTAAGCCTGGATGAGCTGGAAAATGTCCTGAAAATTGTAGTTAAACTGCTGAATGACGCCGACATTGTAAAAGCAAGCGTCGGCTCCGTCCTGTACGCTGCAGGAAGATTGGCATTGGCTGACAGCAACAACATCTTGTTTGGCGGCATAGGAAGCGAGGAAATATTCGCTGGGTACAAAAGACATGAAGACGCCCTGCAGAATGGGTTTGAGGCATTGCACAAGGAGTGCTGGAACGGGCTGAAAGGAATGCATCAAAGGGATCTGACAAGAGACTTTGCAATTGCAAAGCACCTTGGGCTTGACTTAAGGGCGCCTTTTCTTGACAAGGAACTGATTAAAATTGCAATGAGTGTCCATCCAATGTACAAGCTCGACAAAATGAACAAGAAGATAATTCTGAGGGAAGCGGCAGAATTTATCGGCCTGAAGAAAGAGTTCGCATGGCGAAAAAAGCAGGCTGCGCAGTACGGAAGCAACTTCGTCAACGGGATAGAAAAATTAGCCAAAAGAAAGGGCTTCAGGATGAAAAAGGATTATTTGACGAGCTTATTAATAAAGCAATAAACAATAAATTCATGTATTTCTAGCGGAAACTGGCATCGCATCAGATGAAGAGATATGATATACATTTTCTTCTTCTTCAAATTTATTCTCCCTTTTGACAACAGACTCCACAACAGCCCAATAATAGTCTATAAACTTATTTACTACAGGATTTTTCAAATTCAGCCTGTACATTTTAGCCTTTCCAACAGCTCTTGTCTGCACCACTATCTTTTTCCCCTTAAATTCTTTCCATATTTCTTTTAATGTTGTATAGCCTACTCCAGAATAGCGGGCTATGTCCTTCATAGAATAGTCATATTCTGAATGGACTATTAAAAAGCTCCATACTCTGTTTTTTGGAGTGTTTCCTTCCTCATGTAAAAATACTGATTTTGGCATAATAAATTGATTAAGTGTCAGTCTATTTAAAGGTTTCTATTTAGGCTCATAAGGGACTAAATTTAGACCACATATTTATATATTTATTTATTACATTTTTCCTATGGTCAAGGTAAGGAGAAGCGAGTATATAAGAATAAGCAGGACAACTGTAAAGAAGCTTTTTGATCAAAACTGCTTCGGCAAAGGCTCTGCCTACCTTCATGTTTTAAAATCTGGAATATCCAAGGAGGATTTGGACAAAGTTGAAGCCGTATTGGAAGCTTTAGTTAAGCAAAAAATATGCTGCAAAAAGAAGAAGAAACAGTCGAATGCGAGTGAGCTCGTGCGAACTCGCTCACAACTCACTGGCTGGAAATACTATTTGAATATGGACAGGTATGATAAAATCAAGGAAATCATTAAGGAAAAAGGCAGCAATTCAATAATTCCAATTTTGCTGATGCTGTGATTTAAATTGAAATGAAATACAAATTCAATGCTTACGGGCATGCCAATATTCTGGGAACGCACAAAACAACCCTTGAATTCACAAAAGACAGGGAAGTCAGCTTAA
>JACPMW010000013.1 GCA_016185805.1 Candidatus Woesearchaeota archaeon
CCTTTTGGCGGCCTCACTCCAAGCCTCTTGAAAGATTCAGGGTGCTTTAATGGCCATTCAACTGCCTCAATAAGTTCCTGCTTGACATTCATCAAGCCTCCAATATCACTCCATTTGATATTTGGGATTTCAACAAGCACTTCCCTCAAGGCGCTTGGCCTTACAACCTTCAAGGATTCCTTGAAATCGTTTTGGGTCAATACGAGCTTTTCAAGCAATTCTTTTGGCAATGGCTCGTCCTCTTTCAATTTAATGTCAGGCAAAACTCTCCTCAATACAATCATTGCAGCTTCCTTCGCCAATGAAGCCAGGTCGGCGCCAACAAATCCATGGGTTATTTCAGCCAATTCTTTTAAGGACACTATTTTTGAATCATAATTTATTTTTTCCATGTATTTCTTCAGCTTTGAAATTTCAATCTTCTTGAACAATTCATTTTTTTCAGGATTCTCGACAAGATATTTGTTAATGGATTTTTCCAAGCTCTTTGAATTGCTGTCTTTATACCTCAAAAGGTTGAGGGTTGCCTCCTTGTACTCCGGCTCAAAACCGCTTTCTTTCACGATATTCTCTTTTGTGTACAGGGGCATGTTCCTCGTGTGGATTTTCAAAATGTTCAAACGCCCTTCCTTGCCAGGCACTCCAATCTCAATTTCCCTGTCAAACCTTCCAGGCCTTCTCAATGCAGGGTCCAAAATATTTGGAACGTTTGTAGCTGCTATGACAACAACCTTGCCCCTTGACTGCAACCCATCCATCAATGCAAGCAATTGCGCGACAACCCTTCTTTCAACCTCTCCCCTTGTCTCTTCCCTTTTTGAGGCAATGGCATCAATCTCGTCAATGAAAATGATCGAAGGCGCGTTCTTTTCAGCCTCCTCAAATTTTTTTCTTAGGTTTTCCTCGCTGTTATGGGCAAATACGCCGCCAAAGCCCGCTATAAAGTTCTGGCACGGCTCAACAGAAATGTCATAAACATATTCAAACTGGCCTTTAACTTCTTCTATGCTTATTACTTTGTCCCAATAAATGTCACCATTTAGTATTTGCTCTAGTTTTGGATTTTTCAATCTTAACAAAATATTTTTCCCTATTGATTCTTGGTTTTGCCACGCCCTTAATTCGTGATTACTTTTTACAATGCTTCTAATTTCTCCGGAAATTGGAATCCTATCCCTTCTTGAAACCTGAATCTTTGATAAGTATTTATAAATGACTATATTCCTCTCAGAATCAAAAAATCCAATTTCCCTGAAATTATTTAAATTTTCATAATCAGCAAAGCAAATTCTTTTTTGTGGCCTATCTTTCCTGTCGTATATCTTAGCAACTATGCCAAAATAAAGCAAAAGGTGGGCTATATCGTCTGCCAATTCAGGACTTTCAGTGCAAGCTTCAACCATTGGTGCAGGTGTTTTTGTATTTAGGCTTCCATCACCGGAAAAATAGCCTCTTAAAAATGCGGCCATATTCTGTTTGCCAAAATTATAAACGATGCTTGGTATTTTCTTTTGCCTTGCATTGCTATTGAATCCAAGCACTTTCTTCATAATTATCCCCAGTGCCCCTAAACAAATGTAAACATCAGTTGCCTCGAAATTTGGCTTATGGTATATTGTTACAGGCCCAAATAGCTTATTGCACAATTCCTTAACAGCCTTTTCTTCCTTTCTGTGTATGCTTAACCTTACTTCATTTTTATTTGTGTATGAGCCTTCAGCTATCCATAAACCCAAGAATGCGCAGAAATCCTCCTTAAATTCCAATATAGAAGGAAAGCTCTTGCCTCTTGTGCAGATTTTGATGTCTTCCTTGTTTATTTCAACCTTAGCTTGTTCCATCAATTTAACAAATTTGCTGACACTTATTCCAACATTCTTGCAAAGAACATCATAGAGGTATTTTGGTTTTATTCCAAGATTATCTGCAGCCGGGTTATGTCCAATTTTACTTATGGCTTCTCTTACATAGCTTTGCACACCCCTGACTTTCAGGCCATAATCATTATATTTTAAAATTTCAAGCAAGTCCAGTTTTTCAAGCGTATTTTCGGCAAAAGGCAATTTCTTAGGCACAGCTATAAAAGATTTATTTGGAACTAAATTTGACGTTTTTATGCTTTCTATTCCGCTATTGCCTAATGTAAATACTGAATGATAGTCAGTTACTCTAATTGTTCTGCCGCTTCTTGTTTTTATTTTCAATATTCTTGAATTGTTTTTATGTTTAATTAAGTCTGTAATTTTTGATATCCTTACTTTTCCATTTTCATCAAAACATACAACATTTAAATTTTTATTATCATTTTCAACGACTTCACCAATTGGAACTCTTTTTAGCAAACCGTTTTCTAAAACAAGTATTTTCTCGCCGTAAGGAAGTGACTGGCCATAATATTTGCTCATGATTTCAGGACCGTTAATCAATATAAAATGCGAGTTTGTCTCGTTTGCAACAGCCTTTGCAAGCAAAGTCTTTCCGGTCCCTGGAGGGCCATGCAGCAAAACCCCTTTTGGAGCCTCAATTCCAAGCCTCTCGAATATCTCAGGGTGCTTCAGCGGCAATTCCACCATTTCCCTAACTTTTTTTATCTCCTCGTCCAATCCCCCGACATCTTCATAAGATATGTCAGGCACCCTCTCTTCCTCTATTTCAACTGCCTCTGACCTGAACTCTATCTCGGTTGAGTCAAGAATAATAACAGCCTGCTTCGGGTTTGTGTCCACAACAACAAACTTTATGTCCCCAAATCCTATGCCCATCATGCTTTCATCAAGAATGCTGAATATGTCCTCGTCAAAGAAAGGATTTGACATCATTGTTGTCTTTCTTCTCCTTGCTCCTCCCAATGAAACAACATCTCCTTTGACGACAGCCCTTCCAAGAAGTCCCTGCTTGAAAATTTCTGAAGATGCCCTTATCACAATTCCTTTCCTCGCAGGCGCAATTATTATCTTTTTTGCTTCCTTCACAACAGCCTTTCTTATCTTAACCTGCTCCCCAATCCCTGTCTTGGCATTCTTCCTTATGATGCCGTCCATTCTGATTATATTCAATCCTATATCGCCTGGGTAAGACCTGTCTGCAATGGCAACTGTCTTCCTTTCCCCTTCTATCTCAACAATGTCGCCTGGCTTGATGTCTACTTCAGTCAAATACCCAGAGTCAATCCTGACAATGCCTTTATTTACATCATCTTGGATAGCTTCTGCGACTTTTAGTTTTAATTCCCTGTCAACCATTTTACATATAAAATAAGAATAGATATTTTATAAATGTTGCGGCGGAAATTTATCCGCAACTCCGAAAGCTCAAAAATTACTTTGTAATTTTTGGCTCCCGAAAATCTCTGATTTTCGTGGAATTGATTTTCGTGGAATTGAAGATTTTCGATATTTTTGATTACCCAATATAATTCTTCTCAGCCTGCTGCTGCTGCACCTGCACTTTTGGCAACGGAATTGGTGGGGGCAAATTAACCTGCTGGCTTAATATCAGGGCCTGCACGTTGCATTTTGTCAAAATGGTGTTCAATAAACCTGCCATCATCTCTTTCGGCAATTTCTTGTCTTTTTTCCAGTTGCCAAGTATTTCCTTTGCCTTTTTTTGCTCTTCCATGTAAAGAAGCTCACCCTCAAAAAGAATATTGCCTACACCTGTCCTTTCCAAGCGAAAAGCTGTCTTCCTGAATATCCTTTATAGACACATTATTGTTTATGTCAATCTTTCCCTTTGACTGCTGCCCTTTTTCCGCGCTTAATTTTGTGAATCCGAAGCCTACTATCATAAGAAAAAGTATTGAAAGAGAGTATTTAAAGGTTTGTTATATATTGAAATTAGCTTTTCTTCTGCCCTTCATATAATTTTTTAACATAATCTAAAGTGCTGGCTTGCTCAGGTCCTCGATCCTCGCGTAAGCCTATAATTCTAGGAAATCTGAGCGCAAACCCGGAAGAATAACTCGAAGATTTCTGTATTTCCTCATATCCAACCTCAATCATTATCTTCGGCTTTACTTTCACTTCCTTGCCTTTTTCGCTTGTTATCAATGGCTTCAGCCTTTTTGTCATCTCCATGAAGCTCAATCCTTCTTCCTCTTTTTCCTTCAATCCCGTGCTTGCCCTTCCAATTTCAAGCAGATTCCCGTCTTCATCAGTGCATGCAATCTGGTAGCTGCTCAGCCACTTTGACCTTTTTCCCTCGCCCCATTCCGCTGCCACAATAACCAAATCAAGGGTTTCCATAATTGCCTTGAACTTGACCATGTGGCCAACCCTCGCGCCTGGCTTGTAAGGGGCATGCAATGACTTGAACATCAGGCCTTCATTGCCTGCTTCAAAAGCGTCCTCGAAAAATTTCTCAATCTCCTTTTTGTCGGATGTCTTGATGAACCTTGAAAGCACAATTTTTTTCGGCTCCTGCCTTATTATCTTTTCCAGCAATTTCCTCCTGCTCTCAAAAGGCTCGCTAATCATATTTTTGCCGTCATAATATATTACGTCAAAAACATTCACCTCAACTGGAAAATCTCTTGCCATCCTCTCAATCTCATATTTTCTTTTAATCCTCTGGGAAATATTCTGGAATGGGAGATATTTTCCGGTTTTCCTGTCATAGCCCACTGCCTCAGAGTCTATTATGAAATTTTTCCCTTTCACATTTTTTCTTATGAAGTCAACAGCATCGGGAAACTGCCTTGTGACATCTTCCAGCCTTCTTGTAAAAAGTCTTATACTGCCTTTTTCGTCCTTGTGGGCCTGTATCCTGAAGCCGTCGTACTTGAACTCGACAGCAGCAGGCTTTCCAACCGTTTCAAACCCCTCCTCAATCGTGTCAACTTTCAATGAAAGCATGACCTTTATTGGAATGCCAATGTGCATTTCTATATGCTTAAGCCCGTCAAGCCCTTTTGATTTGGCAGCCTTTGCAACAACAGCAAATTCATTTGCAGCATCGTATGCGGACTGGACTGCATCTGCGTATTTCGAATAAGTTTCCCTGTCTTCTATCTGGACATCATTGCCTTCTTTAACGTATTTGATGCCTATTTTGTCTCCAAAAAAAGCCCACACTACGGCATCCCTCATTGCGCCTTCCCCTACTCCAATTCGCATCTCCCCCAAAATTGTCTTCACGATATATTTTGACTCAAGCGGCTTGGCTGATGTCAGAAGCTCTGCTATAAGCTGGGTTTTTCTCTCAACAGTTCCCTGCCCTTCAAGCTCTGCCAGTTTCCTTATATTGCCAAAAACCTTTTTTACATTCAATTTGGCTGAATGCAATGTAGCTTGCTTTTTTGTTTTTACAATCGACTCTGCAACCAGGCCCAAATCCCCTAATTTTCTCCATTCATCCTCTATCCTGTCTGTTGGGATTCCGGTTGCGGTGCTTAATGACTTGAGCATCAGCCTTGACGCAACCCCGATTTCCCTTGCGTCATAGCTTGGAAAAACCCTTCCCTCAAGAAGAAGCATGACATATTCCGTCTCCTCGGCATTTATATCTTTCAAAAACTCCGCTATTATGTGGGTTTTCTCCAGCCTTTTGGTTGTCCTGTTCAATTGCTCGTAAATCTCGACAAGTTTGGAGTATTCCATATCAATTTGATTTACTTGAGTGTATATTAATTTTATTGATGTTTCATTGTTTCAGTTAACTATTTAAATGAGTTTGTTCAAAAATGCATTATGGAAGTTTTTGACTGCATAAGAACTCGTCGCTCTATCAGAAAATACAAGGACAAGCCCGTTCCATGGGAGATGGTTGTTGAGATTATGCAGGCTGGCAAGTATGCCCCTTTTGCAGGCAATGTTTTCAATGCAAAGTTCGTAGTCATAAAAAACGACGAGAAAAGAAGGGCGATTGCAGAGGCTTGCGTACAGCAGTATTGGATGCAGGACGCTCCGATTCATATTGTTGTCTGCGGCGAACCCGAAAAGGCTGACAGGTTTTACGGGACAAGAGGGGTGAGGCTTTACACGATTCAGGGCTGCGCAGCTGCTGTTGAGAACATGCTTTTGACAGCCCATTCTCTTGGATTGGGAAGCTGCTGGGTTGGCGCTTTTGACGAAGAAGAAATAAGAAGGCTTTGCAATCTTCCAGAAATCGTGAATGTGCAGGCAATTGTAACCATTGGGTATGCAGATGAAGTCCCAACTCCACCTCCAAAATACAGGATTGAGCACGCAATGTTCTTCGAGAAATGGTGGGGAAGGATTGAAGGCCCAAAGACTGGAGTTGGAATGTGGAGCCCTTACATCAAGCACGCGGTAACTGAAACCCACAGGCACATCAGGAAGCACGGCAAGAAATTGGTTGAGAAAGTCAAAGAGAAATTTAAGAAAAAGTAAAATTTCATTTTCTAAATTTATTTTAAAAAATTCAAACCCGAGAGCGACTTTTATAAGTAAATGTGATAAAAGTAAACCGCTTTTGATGATTTATTGAATAGATGGGCGAGGCTTGAGCGACTGGTAGCGAGCGAAGCGAGCGGATGGAAAAGTTCGTAATTTATTCTACCTTCAATAAAAAAATTGTGGCCCAGATATACTGAGCCACCGCTTGCCTTCATAACGAAAAACGTTGGGGGTGGTTTTCTAATGAAGGCAAAGAAACAATCTCACCACAAAGACTAAAGGGTGATTATGAGTTTTGCCTATTGAACAAGCTCTATCCCAAGCTCCTGCGAAACCACAATTGATTCTGCTGATGGCCGTGAATGGTCTACCTTGCCAAGCACCCATGGGCTTTTCACTCCTGTGATTATTGTCATTACAGTAAGCCTTCCCTTCATTTCATCGCTTACCCTGGCGCCCCAGATGACATTTGCATCCTGGTCAAGGCTTTCAGTAACTAATTCGCCTACCTTGTTGATATCATCAAGCGTCATGTCCTGGCCTCCTACAATGTGTATCAAAGCGCCTGTTGCGCCGTGATAATCAACTTCCAGCAAAGGGTTTGCCAAAGCTCCTTTAACAGCTTCATCAACCTTGTTTGTTGTGTCGCTTGAGCCAACACCTATGACAGCCACTCCTCCATCCTGCATTATTGCCTTTACATCTGCAAAGTCCAAATTAACAAGTGATGGAACTGCAATTGTCTCTACAATTCCCTTGATCATCGTTGCCACAAGTTCGTTTGCAACCGCAAATGCCTGTTGTATTGGCAGATTGCCTGCAATTTGAACAAGCCGGTTGTTGTCTATCACTATCACAGTGTCGCTAGTCTGCCTTAGCTGCTGCAATCCAAACTCAGCCTTGTCAACTCTTGCCCTTTCAATCTTGAAAGGCATTGTTACTGTTCCGATTACTATAGAGCCTGTATCCTTTGCCAGATGCGCCACAAAAGGAGCAGCTCCTGTTCCTGTCCCGCCGCCCATGCCAGCACATACGAAAACCATGTCAGCTCCCTTTAGAGATTCCTTAAGCTCGTTCATTGATTCTTTTGCAGCTTCTGCACCTCTTTCAGGGAAGCCTCCGCACCCCAATCCTCTTGTAACGCTTTTTCCAATCAGAAATTTCCTGTCTGCATCAATAATGCCAAGATGCTGCTTGTCTGTGTTGCATGCAATTATTTCAGCGCCCTTGACGCCTTTTTTGTAGAGCCAGCCCACCATATTGTTGCCAGCCCCTCCAACTCCAATCACTTTTATATTTGCGTGTCCAACTTCAAAGCCAAGACTTGTGTCTTGAGCTTGCTTTAATGCTCCTTCAACTAAAAAATCCATTTTCACTCCCCTTCTCCCCAGCTCTGTGGCTCATGTATATTTTACAATATAAATTTCCGATTACCGAAATATTTATATTGCTCTTCTTTAGCTTATCCTTTAGAATTAGCTTGTGCCAACAGGTTGATTTGATACCGTTTTATAGTTTTTTTCGTACAAAAAAACTGGAATTTCCAAAACAAGACGATTTCAAGCCGCTTTTCGCCAAAAAAGCTGCTTTAGATGAGTTTTTCGCCAAAAAAACTCATAATTAATCTTTTCTTAATTTTAATTTAATGAGTAAAAGTATTTATAAAGATTTCTTGATTTAAAAATATAGGTTAGCTTATATAGGTTTTTAAAGGAAAACAGCAAAGTAATTTAAAAATTAAGCAATTTCTATATTTATGCCGCTTTATTTCATCGGTTTGGGCCTGAACAACGAGAAAGATGCCACAGTCAATGGTCTTGAAGCAATAAAAAAATGCGATGTTGTTTATTTGGAAAACTACACATCTGTCTTGAACTGCAAAAAAGAGGATTTGGAGAAATTTTATGGGAAAAAAATAATCATTGCAAGAAGAAGCCTTGTTGAGGAAAGCAATGAGATTGTTGAAAATGCAAAATCGAAAGATGTCGCTTTCCTTGTTATAGGGGATCCCTTGGTTGCAACAACCCACATGGATTTGTTCCTGAGGGCAAAAAAAGAAGGCATAAAATGCCGTGTCATCCACAATGCTTCGATAATATCAGCCATCGGAATTACAGGGCTGCAGGTCTACAAGTTTGGAAAGACGACAAGCATACCTTTGCATTGTTCCTGCTTGATTTAAGCCCGGATGAAGAGAAATTTATGAGCGTTAATGATGCAATCCGGTATTTGCTAAAGGTTGAATTGAAAAGGAATGAAAAAGTATTTTCTGAAAAA
The DNA here is from genome assembly GCA_016185805.1 of Candidatus Woesearchaeota archaeon. GTDB lineage: Archaea > Nanobdellota > Nanobdellia > Woesearchaeales > GW2011-AR4. The sequence goes on from JACPMW010000013.1 coordinate 8,634, forward strand.
ACATTGTGCATTGGATGCGCAAGGATTGGGAATGAAAGCCAGATTATAAAGGCAGGAGCTGCGAAAGAACTTTTAAAATACAATTTCGGCAAGCCAGTTCATTGCCTTGCTGTGCCTGGAAAGCTGCACTTTATGGAAGAGGAAGCGCTAGAAATTTTCAAATGACTTCAAGCAGCCGTTTGACATCTTCAATCCTGTGCATCGGGAAATTAGCTATCCTAATCTGCCTGTCCTTGTAATTCTTGTAGCCTGCTCCAACAATAAATCCATGCTCTGAAAGCTTTTTAATTGCTTCTTTTGAATTATCAACATTTATTGTTATTACAGTCTTTGACCTTATGCTCCTGTTTTTTATGAAAGGTTTATAGGAGCTATGGCTGTCAAAGAAATTATATATTGCGTCGGCTTTTTCCTCCGTCTCTTTTCTTATGTTCTCAATTCCCTTGCTGCCCAGCTCCTCCGCTATTTTTCCCAGCAAGAATATTTCCAATACGTTTGGCGTTTCCGGAGTCTGGCTTTTTTGGCTCGAAGTGAGCAAAGAAATAAAATTGTGGTAAGTGCCTATGTTCAGGTTTTTGTCCAAAAGCGCCCTTGATTTCTCAATTGCCTTTTCATTTGCCACTATGATTCCAAGCCCCGCGGGCATCCCAAATCCTTTCTGGACCGAGAAAAAGGCGCAGTCAACCAAAGAATAGTCAACATCCGCATAAGGCACAGAGGAAACAATGTCAATTGCAACCAATTTTTCAGGGTTTTCTTTCTTGATTTGGCATATCCTGTCCATTTCAACAGATGCTCCTGTGCTCGTCTCATTTTGGGTGAAGCATATCAGCTCTGCATAGCCAGGGATTCTGACATTAAAATTAAATTCCTCCCATGGCTCAGCTTCAGTTTTTTCAGGTGATTTTTTCAGTTCCTGCACTGCCTCAAAAAGCCTTTTTGAAAATTCGCCGTTCACAAAGTGGAAGCTGTGCTTTTCAATGCAGTTCTCAGCAATTCTTTCCATGGCCTCTGTTGCAGAAGATACAAAAAAAACATGGGAGTTTTTTGGGATGCCCAGGAGCTTTTTGAGGCTCAGAACAGTGCCCTGAAAAATGCTCTGGAATTCGCTGCCCCTGTGCGATATTGAGCAGATGTCTTTTTCAATTGCCTCTTTTATATGCGATTTCACCGATTCGTACAGCTGCGTCGGCCCTGGCGTGAAAAAAATATTTTTCATCAGTATAATACCCTGAATTTTATTGTATTAGGCACTTTTTTCAGCTCTTCAATCACTTTATTGTCATATTGCTTGCTGACGTCAGTTATCAAGTAGCCTATCCTTTCATTTGTCTTTAGGTGCTGCCCCACTATGTTGATGCTGTTTTTTGCCAAAATCCCATTGATGCTTGACAATACCCCAGGCACATTCTCGTGTATGTGCATCAGCCTGTGGGCATTCTGCAGCTGCGGCAATTGTATGTTGGGAAAGTTTACGCTTGAATATGAGCTGCCTGTGTTTATGAAATCAATGAGCTTTTGCGCGACAAAATTGCCTATGTTCTGCTGGGCCTCTTCCGTGCTGCCGCCGATATGGGGAGTAAGGATGACATTTGGGAGCCCCCTAAGCTCTGAAGTGAATTCTTCAGAGTTGCTTTTCGGCTCGTACGGAAAAACATCAATTGCAGCTCCTTTTACTTTCCCGCTTTTAATGCTGCTCGCAAGGGATTTTATGTCCACCACAAACCCCCTGCTCAGGTTAATGAAAATGACTCCATCTTTCATCATCCTGAATTCCTTGTGGCCAATCAAATCCCTGTTCCTTGGGTTTCCGTCAACATGCACCGTCACTATGTCTGATTTCTTCAGCAGCTCCTGCAGTGTTCGGCATTTCTTCGCATTTCCCAAGGCAAGCTTTTCCACAATATCATAGTAGCAGACATTCATGCCAAGGGACTCTGCAAGCACTGAAAGCTGTGCCCCTATATTCCCGTAGCCTATTATTCCAATATTTTTTCCCCTTATCTCAAGGGAGTTTTTTGCCGATTTATCCCATATTCCGTCATGCATCTTGCCGCTTTTGTCGAAAATATTCCTTATCAGCATTATTATTTCTCCAACAACCAATTCGACAACGCTTCTTGTGTTGCTGTAAGGCGCATTAAACGCCACAATTCCCTTTTTTGTGCACTCGTTCATGTCAATCTGGTTTGTGCCGATGCAGAAGGCCCCTATGGCCATCAGCCTGTGGGCATTCTCAAGCACCTTTTTTGTGATTTCAGTCTTCGAGCGTATGCCAAGTATCGAGACATTTTTTATCTTCTCTATTAATTCATTTTCGTCAAGGCTTTTTGCAGCTGTTTCTATCGAGAACCCTTCTTTTTTGAATAATGCTATGGCATCAGGATGTATATTTTCAAGCAAAAGTATCTTTATCCTGTTTTTTGGGTATGAGATGGACATGGGAAGCTTGCTTATGTAAAGGAATTCGTCAAAAGACGGGATTACATGGTCTGCCTTTTCAGTCACGATTTCCCTTTCAACGTTCTCTGTAAAGGCAAAAAATTTTGTTACTAATCCGGTTTCGCTGAGCTTGTAGTCTGTATAGCCGTCCCCTATCACATAGATATCGCCGTCAAGATTCAGGGATTTCAGCATCTCAGTTTTTCCGTTTTCATTTGCAAGGGTGTTGCTTTCATCGAAGCCTGTTATATTGCCCCTTTCGTCAAAAATGAAATCATTTGCAAAGACATTCTTCTCCGACAAGCCAAATTTCTTGACCACAGGAAGAATTATTTCAGTAAAGCCGTTTGAGATTATGAATATGCGGCTTAAATTTGACTGAAAGAAATGCCTGTTGCGCAAAAAGGAAGGCGTTATTTTTTTCTGCAGTGTTTTTATCAGCTGTTCTATATGGCTTTTGTTGGCATTCAGCATTTTTACTCTCCTATAGATGGATTCTTTTATCGGGATTTTTCCTTCCATCCCAAGATCTGTTATTTTTTTGATTTCCTTCAGAATTTCTGCCTTTTTGGGGTTGTCTTTGAGGGATATTGCAGCCAGCTCGTCCAGGGCTTCAACCTGTGTTATGGTGCTGTCGAAGTCTATTATAAAGAACTTGTCTTTAACTTGCATTTATATCCGAAAAGGTGATTTTTGGTTATTATATAAATTTTATCATGATTTTTATAAGCACTGACCACTGGACATCTTCACGTGAAGTTTATAAAGGTCAGATTCGCTTCGAATAAAAAATGATTCAAAAAACTAAGGAAGAGTATTTGAGAGAGCATAAAAGCTGGGGAAATATAAAAATTATCAATATTCCAGAAAAAGACGACTCTAAGAATTGCTGGGAATTATTTAAAAGATTATAAGTATTTAATTGATTATGTTAGCACGTTATGTGAAAATTTATTTTATATCAAACCGAGATTCTATAAGCAGCCAACTACCAATTGTTTTCACCTTGTATTGGGCGGCAGATTAGTAGTAGATTTTTTAATTGATACAGGCTTAAAACCTAATGACAAAATAAAAAGCCAGGTTACAATACCAGACTGGATTAAAGAAAATGATAGTTATTTAAGATCCTGTATAAGAGGTTTAATTGATACAGATGGCTGCGTTTATGAAATGCTACCTCATTGGCCTGGATTATTTCAACTAAATTTTGAGAATAGAAATATCACCTTATTAAGAGATACGAGAGAGGCATTAATCAAATTAGGTTATCATCCATCTAAAATATGTGGCAAAAGAACTATAAATGGCACTAAATTCTATATATCTAGAAAAGAAGAAATCAAAAGATTTTATAAAGAAATAGGGTCTAGCAACGATAGAAATATAAAACAATTCAACAAAGTATTGAATTCTTGACAGCCCCGTAGTCTAGCGGTCTCTTTATAGCCGCAAAAGGATTCAGCCCTTTGGAGGCAGCGAAAATCAGAGATTTTCTGGTCTTTCAGCTGCTGCTGAAAGGCTGAGACGGCAGTTCGAATCTGCCCGGGGCTATTTTAATAAGAATGAATAAAAACACTAAATATTGGGTGATTAGGTTGGTTGGTGGTTTTATTCTAGCTACTATTTTAGCTATAATTCGAGCCAAAGTTTGGAATACTAAATACGAATCTGTTTTCTATATTTCTCTTTTAGTTTTTTCAGTTTTATTTGTAATAGTTATTTCCAAAATAAAACAATAACCTTTATAAATTACAAGTTTATCCATTTAGTAAAAGATAGCTCGGTGAAATAAGTTTTTGCTTGGCTATGCTGGATGACTTCAAGTTCTTCCAGTTAATACAATTAATAATTAAATAAAAACTCAATCCCGAGAGCGACTTTTTAATTCACAGCGTGAAGAAAGTAATCCGCTTTTGATGAGTTATTCAATGAATAGGCGAGGCTTTTCGATGTGGTAGGCGGAGAAAAGCCGAGCACAAGAATTTGTGCGAAGCACGAATTGAAATTTTAAAAAAATATCAAAAAACAGTTTAACTAAAAATGGCACGAATGCATTCAAGGAAGAGGGGAAAGCACGGCTCAAAGAAGCCTGCAAAGAAGACAGCTCCCTCATGGATACTTCATGATTCAAAGAAAGCTGAACTGCTTATTGCAAAGCTTTCAAAGGAAGGAAAGACAGCTTCCCAGATTGGAATTATCCTAAGGGATGTATATGGCATTCCAAACATCCTGGCTTTGTGCGGCAAGCCAATAAGCGCAATACTAAAGGAAAAAAAGCTTTCTCCTGAAATACCAGAGGACTTGACCTCATTATTTAAAAAATATGCCGGGGTAAAAAAGCACCTTGAAATAAACAGGCATGATGAAGCAGCTTCAAGGGGCTTGCTTCTTACACAATCAAAAATAAACAGGCTGGTAAAATACTATAAGAGAAGCGGCAGGATCCCCGAAACGTGGAAGTTTGACGCTGAAAGAATGGGATTTTTTGCTGAGTGAATTTTAAATTTATTCCGATTAATTTTTTAGTGTGATATCAATGTTTGGTTAACGCACTCATAAATTCAGCTAATTGACTATCATACCTTTGAACCTGCATCTGAGCAATAGCTGAATTTCCTTCCAGTCTTCTTAGTGCGTATACTGGGTGTGCAAACTGAGGAACTCTTTGTTGAGCTCTTAAGATTCCATCTACCTCTGTTACATCAAATTCGACTCCCAGGTCTTCCCTAATTCTTTCATATAACCTTCTTCTTGCCAAAGCATGTGACGAATTAAAGAATGCCAATACATCTTGTTGAGAATTAGGACTTGCTTCCCTTAGTCTATCCCTGCCTTCATTAAAATGATCTGAAGCTGACGCTTGAACTACTAAATGTCCTTCATTGGGCCTATAAGTTTCAGTTTTAAATGTATGACCCGCCGCGGGAACTGGAATTTGACAATATTCCCCAATTGTTCTAAATAAGAAGCCCATATTTGAAATATCATAAAAATTTTCAGTGATTCCAAAACATCTTGCTATTAAAGTTATTCTATCTAAATCCGTTCTATCTCCACTTGCTTCTAATGCTGGAACAATTAATGCCGCATCTTCAGGTCGTAAAATTTTCTTTAGAAGAGAAATATCAGCTAGTAATCCTTCAAGGTTCCTTCTTTCAAAGTCTATCGGAATAAAAATACCATCCTTTTCGAATGCCAAAACAGGTTTTGGTTCATAATCACTAATTTTTATCCCTCCTTAAATGTAAGTTCTTATATAATTTAAATGTTTCCATTAACTATCAGTAGTCTCCCTTATCCTTTCAACAACCTCATTAATCAAGTAGTCAGGAGTTGAAGCGCCTGCTGTCACTCCAATTTTCTCCTTTCCCTCAAGCCATTCTCTTTGCAGCTGTTCTGCTGACTGTATGAAATAGCTGTCAATCCCGAATTCTTTTGCCTTGGCATAAAGCTCTTTGGAATTGCTTGAGTTTTTGCCTCCGACAACAATGATTAAGTCGCAGTCCTGTGCCAGTTCGTCAATGTCGCTTTGCCTCTGCTTTGTCGGGTTGCAGATAGTGTCAACAAAGCCGTATTTTATTTCGAGGTTTTTCAACGCAAGCGGAATCTCGGCAAATTTATTTTCAAAATTTGAGTTTATATTGTCAATCAGTTTCCTATAGCCAAGCACCGACATGGTTGTCTGGGATATTATGGCAATTTTCGCAAAATTGCTTTTCCTGATGTAGTCAATTGCCTGATGGAAATCATCCTCATGCTCCACAATAAATGTGTTTTTGCCCTTCAAATGATAGCTTGTGCCTACCGCCTCTGGATGGTTTTTCTTGCCGTAAAGAATTACCTCATACCCGTTATTTTTTAGCTTTATAGCGACATTGTGGACTAAAGTGACAAGAGGGCATGTCGCATCATTCAGGTTTTTTCCTTTTGTTATTGATTTCTCTTCAAGAATTTTGTATGTTGTTCCGGGCTCGCCATGCGCTCGAAGCACTGTAATTGAGTTTTTGGGGATTTCATTTATGTCCTCTACAAATATTATGCCTTTGCCTTCCAAATCCTTGATCACTTTTTCATTGTGGACAAGCTGCCCGAGTACATATGTGCTGTCGCTGTTGTTTTGCGCAACCTCCTCTGCAATCTCAATTGCTTTTTTAACCCCGAAGCAGAAGCCTGCATGCCTTGCTACTTTTATGCTGACCATTTTAAGATTTTTAATTTATTTGCTAAATACCAAATAAAATTATTTAAATTCAATATTAAATTCTACCGAGACTATAGATTCTGGAGAATATGCTCCATTTGCTAAGGTAATTCTTAGAGCAATTGGTTTGCTCATATCTCCGTTGTAAGCTGCATTAACTGCTATATCTTTTGTTAGAATATCTTTAGGTTGTAGATAAGAATCTAATTCCACCATATCTCTGACTTGTGCTTTCTGTTCAATACCATTTACATAACTATAATCAGGGGTGAATAAATAGAAAAGTAATGTGGGGGTATAAATAGTACTTTCTCCATTGTTTTTAATTGTGAATTCTAAATCAGTAATTTTCCCCCAATCTTGCCCTTTTTTTACTGCGTTTACGCTATGGATAATTAAAGTAATTCCATGCTCTGTATTTTGTTTAATCACTTCGCTTGGCGCTAGAGTTAATTTAGAATTTGCATTTGTGGTATCTGATTTATCGCCTACTTTTTTAACCAAATTCACAAACAAAGCATTAATTTCTGGAATTGTAACCTCATTGCCAAGAACAGCTGTGTAAGTATAAAGTCCTTTAATTTTTCCCCAGAAATCAATAATATCTCCCTCTAAAAATCTTTCATTTCCTTTATAATGAACAAATACTACGTCCTCCCAAAAATCATAATTGCCGCTAGTTACACTTACACGCATAAACCCATCACCAACTTGATTAACTTGTCCCCTGTAATAAACTGTCTTACCAATATGTTGCTCATTATATCTAAAAAGGTCATCATAATTGATGTTAATTGATTTTTTTTTAATTTGACTTTCTGTTAATATACAAGATTGTGTTTCTAATGGTTTATTAATTGTAATACCACAATTCATTTTATCTTTGCAGATTCTGCTTTGCACATTGTTATCAGAACACTCCGACCAATCTGTACATTCCCATTGTGGCACACAATTTTCTTTGATAACTGCACCAGAGGGAACAGTTTGTACTGAACAACTGCTTATTATAATAAGAGAGATTAATACACAAAATACTGTGAATATTGACATTTTTCTAATTTTATTTCCACCCCAAACCGATATCAAATATTGTCTTTAAATATCTTTTGTCTATGGTGTTTTAGTTTGGGATTATTTGATTGATATTTGGACATTCGGCTTGTCATTTGTTTCTTTTGCGGCTTCCTTTTGCTGCTCTGCCGGCTTATTCATTGCAGCAGGATCTGTTGCAGGGCTGGCTTGTTTTTCCTTTTCTTTCTGTTTTCTCCATTTCCAGTCATTGTATTTCTCCCTAAGAACAAGTGCTATAAATGCCAAAAGCACCAGCATAACAAGCGCAATCGTCATGTAGCCAACTATCATTGCGGCAAAATTGATATAATTCCAAGCCATTTAACCACCCACCCCTGCTAATACATATTGTTTTATATAGTTTTTGTCAAGAACACGAAAGGATAATCGTATTGCGTCTCAAAAAATGCTTCCCTTGCCTCATAGATGCTGTTAAAGATGCCGAAAACCGTGGGGCCTGAGCCTGACACTGATGCATTCAAAGCATCATTCCTCAGCAAGTTATTCCTTATTTCATTCACTATCCTGTATTTTTTTGTGATGATGGTCTCAAAGTCGTTGTGAAGATTGTTTGCAATCTCCTTTATGTCTTTCTTCTCTATTGCCTTGACCAGGGCGTTTACATTGGCATTTGTCTTTATCCTTGGCCTTTGCTTGTCAAATGCGGAATAAGCCCATTTGGTTGATACCCTAAAGCCTGGATTTATGAGCATTACGTTGATGCTGAAGGATTTTTTTATCCGCTTTATCTTGTCTCCTATCCCTTCCACCAGGGCTGCATTCTCGCCTATAAAGAAGGGCACATCTGCTCCAATCTGGGAAGCCAAATCAATAAGCTGCTTCTCTTTCAGCTTGAGGCTCCACAGCTTGTTAAGGCTCATGAGCGCAGTTGCTGCATTGCTGGAGCCTCCCCCCAAACCGGCTTCAAGCGGCACATTTTTCTCTATAAAGATTCTCACTCCCTGCTTGACTTTAAATTTTTTCTTCAAAAGGGAAGCGGCTGTATAGGCGAGATTCTCCTCTGACGAAAGCTCAGGATTCGTGCTCTCAATTATTATCCTGTCCTCGCTTACCGGCTCAATGGTCATGCTGTCGCTTAATTCAACCTTCTGCATGACAGACTGTATCTTATGGTAGCCTGAACTCAGCCTTTTGCCTATCTTCAGGTAAAGGTTGACTTTTGCATAGCTTGGAATCGGCATATGCCTGTGGTATTATTTTTCATATATAATATTTGCTAATTTAGAAGTTTTAAGGGGAGGTTTTTAAATGATATTTGATCTCTCAGGAAAATTAATGGAGGGAGTAAAAAAGTGACAATTAAAGCGCCTGAAAGGAAGCCAATTGACCAATTATATGCGTCGGGTATTATAAGTGAAACATTAACACGAGGTGGCGCTGAAGTGACTTCCACTGAATATAGGGGTCAAATTATAGTTGATGCTGTTGATAAAGAGAATAGAGCTAATACTTTGACATATATAATCGGAAAGAAAAGTATAAAGGGACCTAATCTTTCTAGGCATCAAGGTACTAGTAAATTGGATGCCTTAGTCCAAAATGTGGATGAAGACCTGACACTTATTGGATTGTCTTATAATCCTCAGAACGGAAAATATGAAGGTCAATTTGAACGGTTCTAATAAATAATAATTTTAACTCAAACTCACAACCACAAAGCACTGCATCCCTTCCCCCCTGCCGAAAGAAGTCAACCCTTCTCCGGAAGTGCAGGTAATTCCTATTTTTTCTTTTTCAATGTTCAATATTTTTGACAATGAATTGATTATTTTGTCGGTATAACTGTCAAGCCTCGGCTTTTTTGCCTCTATCGAGATGCTTGCATTGTTTATTTTCAGGTTTTTTCCCTTTAGTTTATTCAAAATAACTTTTAAATATTCTTTGCTGTCAGTCACTCCATTTTCAAGCATAGGGTCTGCATAATGGCCAAGCGATTTCAGTCCAATTGCGGAGCTTATTGCATTGAACAGTGCATGCAGTATCAAATCCCCATCGGAATTTGCCTCCAACCCAGTCTCATTCGGCACAATATAGCCTCCCAAGACAAGCTTTCTGCCTCTGTTTTGGGAAAATTTGTGGCTGTCCTGCCCAAAGCCTATCCTAAAACTCGCATTCATTTTGCTTCTGCCCATCAAAATCCCCTCTGCAATTTTCAAGTCATCCTGTGTTGTTATTTTTATGTTTTCATAGGAGCAATGAACAACCTTCACTTTTTTTCCGAGAGCCTCAATAAGTGAAACGTCATCCGTGACTTTCAGTTTTTTATTCTTCGCGTTTTTGAAAGCTTCAATAAATAATCCATATTTCACAGCCTGCGGCGTCTGCATCTGGTAAACGTCTTTTCTGTCTATTGTTTTTTCTACAAAATCATTGCTTGTTTTTTTAATCGTGTCTTTTAGCCGGAATCCTGCTGCTGCAGCCCCATACTGTTTTGCAGCGTTTATGCATTCAATTATCTCATTTTCGCTGGTTAGGGGATTGCTGCCATTATGAACAACGACAATATCGTCATTTTTCGCATTTTTTATTGATATCAATCCATTGCAGACAGAATCCTGCCTTTCTTTGCCGCCTTCAGCAATATTTTTTATTTTATTGAAGACGTATTTGTTTTTGATTTCGCTTATTTTATTGAAATCATTCTTTTGCGCAACGACAATAATCTCATCAATCATGCTGCAATCCTGGAAAACCTTTAATGCATGGTAAAGCATTGGCTTGTTTAGCAATGGAAGAAAAACTTTGTTTTCATTCTTTCCCATCCTTCTGCTTTTTCCTGCAGCCACAATGATTGCGAAATTCATTTTTAAGAAAATTATTTTATTGCCGTGAAGATATTGTACCTAAATATCCTCTTTTCAGCAAGCTTATAGACTTCAATTGCGGCCGTGACATTTATAAAATGTTTCTGCATTTTGAAAAAATTGACAAAAAGGAATGGTATTTTTGCCAGCTTGTTCAGTTTTCGGATTGAAGGAATTATATTTTTGGTGATTTCTTCTTGCTTTGCATTCCTGAACCCAGCTCTTTTCAGAAGATTGGCAAATGAACCATGCCTCATCATTCCTATTGAGCCCATTGCCGTGCGCTCCGCTATAATGCTCCACATTTTCATCTCGCGACTTGTGAACTTGGTGTCGTGAGCTATTGTATAGTCAAATATTGCCAGTTTTCCGCCGGGCTTTAAGATCCTGAAGAATTCTTTCAATGTGGTGCGGGCATCTGGGGAATGCACAAGAGATTCCATTGCATATACCGCATCAAATTCATTATTTCCAAAATTTGTTCTGGAATAATCCATGAGCAGATATTCAGTCTTTCCGCTAATTCCATTTTTTTGGGCCAATTTTATTGACTTTGAAATCTCAAAGGGAACTATGGTTATTCCAATAGCATTGCATCCGTATTTTTTCGCCAGATAAGTGCTCACAACCCCCTGGCCGCATCCTGCATCCAATATCTTTTGGCCGCTCTTTATCCTCAGTTTTTCTGCCAGCAAGTCCTGCATCAGCTCCTGTGCTTTTCTTTCTGAAATGTTGTTTGTTTCATCAGGATAATATCCAAAATGCTTTGTGCCTCCAAGCACTATATCATATCCAAGCTCCGATTCCTTGAAATAAGAAACAACTTTTTTGTGGTGTTCTTCGGGATTCATTGGCTGAGCACCATCTCTTGTTCAATCATTTTATTTGTTTCTTCTTTTGTTTTCCTGTCTATTTCAAGAATGTCTTTCAAGTCAGGGTTTTTTATCAGCTTATGCCCATCCATCATTTTTCTTATCAGTCTTGGGATGTCCAAAAATCTTATTTTACTGCCCAAAAAAGCATGGACAGCTGTTTCATTGGCTGCGTTCATCACAGCAGGCAATGTCCCTCCGGTTTGTCCAGCTTCACAAGCATACTTTAAGCAAGGGAATAACTCAAAATCGGGCTCTCCGAATTCAAGATTTTCTATTTGAGCCAAATTCAATGATTTGCTAGAGCCCAAAAACCTTCTCGGATAAGTCAGAGCGTATTGGATCGGGATTTTCATGTCTGGCAATCCCAATTGTGCTATAATTGAGCTATCAACAAATTCCACAAGAGAATGAATGATACTCTGCGGATGAATAACAACTTTTATTTTTTCATATCCAATGCCGTAGAGCCAATGCGCCTCGATTATTTCAAAGCCCTTGTTCATCAGAGTTGCTGAATCTATTGTTATTTTATTGCCCATATCCCATGTTGGGTGGTTTAAGGCTTCCTGAACAGAGACATCTTTCATTTGTTCTTTTGTGTAGTTCTTAAATGGACCGCCGGAGCAGGTTATTGTAATTTTGTTCACTTCCTTAATGTTTTCTCCATTAAGGCATTGGAAGATTGCGCTGTGCTCTGAATCAATCGGCATCAAACTTACATTGATTTTTTTTGCTTCTTCCATTATTACAGAGCCTGCTGCCACTAAAGTTTCTTTGTTAGCCAATGCAATGTTTTTCTTTGCCTTTATTGCATTGTATGTCGGCTCAATGCCTATGCTCCCAACCAGTGCATTTATAACAGTGTCTGCCTCATTTAAGGCAGCGATTTTATTCAGTCCTTCCATTCCTGAATACACCTGGCAAGAAGAAAAGTTAAGCAAATCATCAAC
>JACPMW010000004.1 GCA_016185805.1 Candidatus Woesearchaeota archaeon
ATCATAAACTTCCTTCTTTTCGTTGTAGTCAAGCTTTATGTAATCTTCCCTGGCTTCAAGATAAAGCTTCTTTGCCCTTTGCAGGTCATTTTTGCCCAAGGATGACTGTGCACCATCAAGAATTTTGTAGAATTTTTCCAGCTTTTTGGTTTTATAAACCCTTACCGGCTTTGCCTTCCTTTCAATTTCAGGCAACTGTGAGCTTGGCTCACCCACATCCCGCACTTTTTCAGCCTTTCCGAATAATTTTCCAAAAATTGATTTTTTGGCCGGTTTTTCCTTGACTTTGGCCCTTTCCTCCTCTTTTTCTGGCAAGCTTGCAGATACTTCTCCGATTGGCTTTTCCGCTTCTTTTGCTTTCGCAGCCTTCTTTTTAATGAATTTATCCAGTAATTTAGGCTTTTCCCTTTCCTTAGTCTGCACTTTGCCTTTTTCTGCAACCTGCTTGAACAAGTCAAGGCCCCTTATGGCCTCTTCGAGCTCCTCTGCCTCTGTCTTCTTTGCTTTTGGCTTTTCCTCCTCAAGAACCTCTTTTGCTTCTATTTCAAGCTCTTCGATTTTCTTGGGCTTTGCAAAAAATCTTTTGAAAAAGCCCTGTTTAGCCTCTTGCCCAATTTCAGGCTCTGGTTTTTCCTTCTCAACCGGCTCTTCAGCTTTTTCCTTAATCTCTGGCTGTTTTTTGAAAAATCCGGCAAACAAGCCCGGTTTCTTTTCCTCTTCCAATTCTTTTTCGAGTTTGAATTCTTCATGCCTTTCCAATTTCACTTCTTTTTTCTGCTTTTTTTCCACAGCTTTTTGCCTTTCAAGCTCTTTCTGTTTTCTTTGTTCTTCTTTTATTCTTAGCTTTTCTTCCAATGCCTTTCTTTTCTGCTCTTCCCTTGCCTTTCTCCCTTCCTCTTTTCGCTTTCTTTCCTCTTCCAGATTCTTTGTCTTTTCAGCAAGCTCTTTTTCTTTTCTTGTGATTTCCTCTTCCTTCCTTTTTTGGGCTTCAAGCCTTGCCCTTTCCTCCTCTTTCTCCTTCCTTGCCTTCTCAGCCTTTTCTTTGTAGCCGGAAACAAGGCTTTTTATGAAATGAAGGCTGAATTTTGAAAGCTCCGCCCTTAACTTTGACAATTCCGCGCTTAAAGCCTCTTTTTCCCCTGCATTTTCTTCAAGCCTTGACAAAATTTTTTGAAGCTCATTTTCCTTCAATGCAAGCTCCCTCGGCACATTCTTTTTTTCAAGCAATATCCCCTGCTTTTGCCTTTCCAACTGTGCAATTTCATTCTTAAGCGCGTTTTGCTTTTTTCCAATTTCTTCAATTGATTTTTTGTAATTGTCATCTATTGCCTGCTTTCCATCGCTTTCCTCTTCCTTTTTAATCTGCTCCTCGATATTTTGCTCCTCAATCTTTAATTTGGCCTTTATTTCAAGCCTTTTCCATTTTTCTGTTGTTTTTCTTTTTTGAGGAGTTAATTTTGAAAGCTCATCCTCCAGCTCCTTAATTATAGCTTCCTGCCTTGCAGCAAGCTTTGCCTTAAGATTTTTTATTTCCTCTTCTTTCGCAGCCTTCCGGCTTTCTTGGCTCTTTGCAAGCTCATCAAGCCTTTTTTTATAATGCTCAAAAAATGAGCTTTTCTGCAGGCTTAATTCCTCGCTATGCCTTGATTTTTCAAGAATGTCATGGTCAACCTTTCTTATTTTTGCCTCTGTCTCATTGTTACTGCTGGACAGCACTCTTTTTTCAGACTCTATCTTTCTTAATTCTGCCCTTAGCTGCTCCGACACTTCCCTGTTCTTGGTCAGCCTCTCCTCAAGCTGCTTTATAGCTGCAAGCTTTTGGGACTTTTCAAGCTCCCTCTTTTGCTTTTCAGCATCTTTCTGTTTTTGAAGCTGCTCTTCCTTTCTTTTATTCTCTTCATACAGCTTCTTTTTCGATTCAAGGGCTTTTTGCCTTTCAAGCTCCTTTTGCCTTTCAATCTGATCTTTCAGCTTCTTCTCTTCCTCCTTCTTTTTTTCTTCCTCAAGCCGCTGCCTCTGCTTCTCTTCCTCTATTCTTCTGGATTCAAGCTCCCCCCTTTTTTTATCTTCAGCCTTTCTTTTTTCTTCTTCCAATCGCTTCCTTTCCTTTTCCTGCTCTGTTTTTCTCGCTTCCAGCTCTTTCTGCTTTTTCAGCCTCACCCCTGCCTCTAGCCTTTCCTGTTTTTCCTGCTCCTTCTGCAGGGCAATCTGCTTTTTTTCTTCCGGAGTCCTGAATAACCCAACTTTGTGGAATAATTCCTTTATCTTTTTTCTTCGCTGCTCTTCTGCCTGCCTTCTTGCTTCAAGAGCTTCTTGTTTTTTGGACTGCTCCTGCCTTTTCAGCTCTTCAAGACTCTTTTTCCTCCCTTCAAGACTCTTTCTTTTGGATTCCAGCTCTTTTTTTCTCTCATATTCAATAAGGTTAAGCTCTTCTTCCTTCTCAAGCATTTCCTTTTCAGCTTTTTTTGCTTCCCTTGCTTTTTTCCATCTTCCAAGCCTAGCGTTCAATCTTTCAAAAATTCCGGGCTTTTCTTTCGCTTCAACCCCTTCAGCACCTTTCTTTGGTATCGTGACAACTCCAGTAACCTTTTCGTACAAATAAGCGCCTATGAAAAAATAGAAGTATGCAATCAATGCAAACAAGAGCAGTATTGTCGCCAATGACAGGCCGAGGCAAAGCACGCTGTTCTTGCAGAATTGCACAAAGCTGGCCTCTGTCTCTGGACCAATTACCTCGAACAGGTAGCTTGAAGTGCCGATTGAGTTCCCGAACCTTGCAATCGCTGCAAACACATAAGAGCCCGGCTTCAGGTTTTTCGGAATGGAAATCGTCTTGAAAAAAGAAGCCTGGGTTTTGACAACAACGGTTTCACTTTCCGTTATTATTGTGTTGCCATTCATGTCCTTCACAAAATACTCGACATCTACATTTACAGACTCTATGCTCTCAAGGTTGAACAACCTGACTTCAATTGTCGTATCAGAGCCTTGCTTTACCCTTCTTTCAATTGCAACTGGGTTAAGGTTCATGTCAAACAGGACATTTTTGGTCTCAATCTCCACGACTATAGGAACCTCTTTTGCAGCCTTTTCCGACTTTGCAACAAGCTTGCCCACATAGATGCCCGGCTGCTGCTCTATGTTCTGCTCAGGAATAACAGACAAGAAAGACAGGGTTACGATTTTTGTTTGGCCGGGCTTGATTGTGAATGAGCTTGAGTCAATTTTTACTATGTCGCCAAGGCCTGATGCGATCATATCAATCCCGATCGGATTGCCTGCAATGTTCATTATCCTGACTTGCTTTTCAATAAACTCGTTGCTCCTTATCAGAACTTTCAGAAGAATCTGGTCAATCTCGAAATCAGGCTCCTGTGCAGTGACTTTTTTTATCAGGTAGGATCTGTTCTGGAGCAAAAACAATGAGCCTCCAAGCAGCAGGATGAGCACCAGCACAAGTATCAGGAAAAAAAGAGGCTTTTTTATCCTGTGCCTTGGATGATGCTGGGGGTTAGTGCCAAGATAGACTGTCTTGACTTTGCCCTCGGTCCTCACATTCTCATAATAGTAAGGCCCGAGCTTTTTTCCGTGCTTGTGGATGTACCTCTTAAACGCCAAAAGAATTCACCTCAATGCTGCAGAAATGCCTATATAGAAATCTAAATAAGCAA
This sequence comes from Candidatus Woesearchaeota archaeon, assembly GCA_016185805.1. GTDB lineage: Archaea > Nanobdellota > Nanobdellia > Woesearchaeales > GW2011-AR4. The sequence goes on from JACPMW010000004.1 coordinate 3,672, forward strand.
CCCAAAGACATTAAAAACTCACCTCTTTTTTGTAGTGTAACGCCAATGTTGGATTCAATTTAAATATATTTCGGTTTGTTAAAAGAATTAATCAAAAAATAAAAATTCAAACACTTGAGACCCATGCAAACAACGGCATAGCTCCGTTGACACGCTGTGGGTTTCCTCGCTTTGCTCGTCAAGCCCACTTTAATGGGTGCCTCCTTAAATAACGTTACACTACATATGCGTCTTAACTATTTCTTATGCTTTACTATTTTCTTTATTTTTTTCAGCCTGAATTTTCTGAAGCTTATTTTCGGCCCCAGCAGGTACATCAAGAATATGAGCCCTAAAAACAATATGAAAATAAGCGCCATTGGCGCTTTTGACTTAGAGACCTTTTCAATTATAGTTTCCTCCTTTGGCAGGACTTTAAACAGCTCGCTTGAGACGGCAAAGGAATTTTCATACCTTACTTCAATTATAGCAAGATAATCCCCTGCAGGAATGTTCTTTGGAACCCTGAATGGCCTGACAAATGAAGATTGCTTTTCAACCGCAAATGTTTCCGAGCTTTCATAAATTATGCTGCCAAGCCTGTCTTTTATGATGTAAGTTGTTGTTACATCAACCTTTCTTGGCGGGCCGACATTTAACAAAGTTATTTGCGCCTTTAAGTCGTCTCCGGCCCTGACTTCCTTGTAGCCTGAAGGTATGTCTATCTTTGCGTCAAACAGCACCTGCTCTGACTCAACTTCAACCACAACGCTTATCGATTTTTTAATTCCAGAAGCTTCAATTTCAATTTCGCCAATGTAGGAGCCAAGCTTTTTGCCTATTATATTTGCTTCAATTGTTTTCTCCTGGCCTGGCTCAAGGGCGAAGCTTGCATCTGATAAGAATACAAAATCACTTATTGTTGCAACGCTCAAAGCAAAATTCATGGAAACTGTGCCAGTGTTCCTGATGGTAATTGTCCTTGTCTTTGCGCTTCCCAATGCAAGCTGCTCTTTAATGGAGGCTGGGCTTGCGCTGAAGTCCTTCATTTTTTCCTCTTCAATTGGCGTTGGCAATGGTCCACCTCCACCACCGCCGCCTGCAGCTGCTGCACCGCCTCCGCCACCTCCGCTTGGAGCCGGGCTTGAGCTTGGGCATTCAGAGCCTGCACAGAGATTGCTGCAGCAAAACCCTCCTTCGCATTGGCTGTCTGATGAGCAGGGCTGGTCATTGGCTAATCTCCATGTGTAGAAAAATCCAAGCTTGTTGATGTAGGATGTTGAGTTTATTATCCTGTTGATTATGCCTATGGCCAAGGATGTCTTGTAGGAAGAGCTGTTGACACTTTCACCCCCTGTAGAGACAATTACATTCTGCTTGTAGCTTGTGCTGTTCATTTGGTAAGCTGGAACATCAATGGCAAAAAACAGCAATATAATTAAGAAAATTACGATTTTCACCTTTTTCATATGCTTGCCATTGGGATTCCTCTTTTTATATTTTCCTATACTCATGGGCAAATATAATTGGGCAATTTGTTGCCCATTCGTAATATGTCGAAAATTCTATGTAGAATTTTCGAGCATTCGCAAATCTTTGATTTGCTTTACAAAGAAAACTTTGGTTTTCTAGTGCTCAAAAATCAGTGACATGCGAGGTTCGCTGAGATAAGCGAGCGAAAGAGAGCTTTCGCATTCGACCGAAGCTCGCTCACCATTCGACTGATTTTTGACAGGTAAAGGCAATGATACATACTCAATAAATTTGTTGCCTTCCCCATAATAGGAAAGTATATAAATCTAATTTGTGGCTTGGTTTACATGACCAAAAGCAGGCAGCTTATGCAGGAGCAGCATTTGTTTGAAAGCCCTGCATTCCAGTATTTCATAGTTTTTTCCATAATTGCAACACTTATGATAAGCGCATTCTCTCTGTTTGGCATTTATCAGCTGAAAAAATCCCTCGTCCCAAAAACAATAGACACGAATGATTTTCTTAAAAAGCTGACATCGCATGGGGAAATGAAGCCTTATATCGGAGCTTCCCCCCTGAACATTGTGCAGATAAACAGCAATAATTTTGCAAGCCTGCAGTCACAAATCAGCGGCCTGGACATCTCCTACATGGGCAGTTTTATTGTGCAGTATGGGGACAGTATTGTCGTTTATGACTACGAAAATGACAAGATAAAGGGAAATTTGGCATTCCAGCAGCAAGATTCTCAATTGCCTGCAGATTTCTTTACAAAGCTGAATAAGCATCCGGAGCTTCAGGGGCTGCAAAATGAGCAGCCGATTGGAGGCCAGCTTGACGAAGCTTCTTTATCAACCTTAAAGCAGCAGTTTCCTGATGTCTATGCCAATGCAAAAGTAGGTGATTTTCTGCTGAGGTATAAGACAAAATTGGTAATTTATGACTATGGCTCTGACAGGATCGTGAATGCAGTAAATTTGCAATAGAAATTCTAAAATTACCCCAGCCTTATTATGACAGAGCCTGCGGCGCTGCTTGCCGACGTTGCCTTGACTCATTTTAGCGGTATGTATATAACTGTATTCTCCAAATTATCGAATAGCATAATAATTTTCTGGATTTCCTTGATCAGTCTGCTTGTATCAAGCGGTTCTGTTAAAAATATGATTCCTGCATGTTCTGCGCCTTTGCTATGGAGCCTTAATAAATCTGAATCTTGAGTAATTACTGCTCTTTCATTTTCTTCCCCATAATTTAACACTTCTTTATCTTCGTATCCTCTCATCTCAACATCATGGATGGAAACTATATCTACACCCAATCTTTTTAATGCCTTTACAGCAGGTAAATCTATGTTCTCGTCAGCTAAGAATTTCATGCTTAAAATCTTTCCTGAATTTCTCCACGAATTCTTTGTCTTTTCTTATTTCCTCCTGCACTTCTTCCGTATGCTCATAATAGTAAGAAAGAGCCTCATGCACTGCTGCCAAGGAAATATCAAAAGCTTCAGCTACTTCTTCTGGTGAATAATCTAATACAACATGCTTTTCAACTATATCTCTTACCCTTATCCTAGTGCCGGCTATTCTTGGGCTTCCAGACATAATTCCATCTTTTATGATTTTTGATTGTGTTGCCTTAGTCATTTTGCCGATATTAAATTTATTGTGCATACTCATATATAAATATTATCCTAATCTGATTATGACAGAGCCTGCCGCTGAGGATATTGTCAGGTTTTGGGTTGCCAAAGTAGTGTTGATTACTGGCGTATTGACCGATGTGCTTATGTTTGCATTTCCTACAACGTGCAATGCCTGGCCTGGTGTTGTCGTGTTGATCCGACGTTGCCGTTCATAGCAGTTCCTCAGCCACTTTCTGGCCTTCTAAGTAATCCTCATAGGTTATAGGAGATTTTATACCTAAATCAGCTAAAAGTTCTATTGTTTCAGTTATGGTTAAATCCAACTCTTTTGCAGCCTTCCCTATGCTCATTTTTCCTTCCCTGTAATTTTTTAAAATAAAATAAATCCATCCATAATCTATCAGCTTTCTCGCCGCATAGGACCTATCCCCATTTTCTTTGCTCGACAATTCTTTTATAAAACCAAGCTCCTTTTCCTTTAATCTTAAAGTTATAACCTTTCCCATTTTATTCACCTTCAATCCTTTTTTTAGCGTCTTTAATTATATCATAGTCATATCTGGCATAGCGCTCCAGCATTTTAAGTTTTTCTAATGCTATGTCTTTTTTAAGCAGTCCGTTCTCATAAAATTGAATTAAAAAATGCATGGCTGTAATAAATTTTATGCCAAAAATCCTGCATATCTTTATGGAAGGTCCATCATCAGTTGCTACTGCGCATTTTTTTTGCCTTGCCAACTCTAAAGCTTCAGCTTCTCCCATTTCTATGTTGAAATCTTTAATTATTTTATTAACTTTTGATTTGTCCGCCTTTAATATTTTTATTTTATTCTCATCGATTAGTTTGCTTATCATCTTCGAATCGAAACTGTCTTTTTTCTTTGTTGTTTCTTCTTTCACCGTTTCTGGGAAAATTATACTCAATTTTTCCGTTAAAATATTCAGTAACTGAATTTTAGCAAGTAAAATCGCTGTTGAGCTGTCAAAAACTATCTCTCTTTTCATGTATTACTATATAATACAAACGTATTATTTAAATCTTTCGTTTTTCGCTAAAAAATCGCTTTGCGATTTTTGGCGTCCCAGAAATTCCTTTGGAATTTTTTAGGACATAAACAGCATGCAATGGAAAGAACTCATAATAATTGCTTTCATCAAACCATGCGCATTTGAAGCAATACAATGGAAGGTTTAATTTTCTTGACAATGCTAATGCATAAATTGTCAATTGCTCTATCGGCTGTATTTTATCCGCTTCTGGCTTGTAATCTAAAATATGGATTAAGCCGTTTCTTATTTGGAGGATGTCTATATGGCATGTTATTGGTGTTTTATAGTTGCTTAATGGGAAGATAAAGCCTTTTTGGTTTCTGTAATAGCCAGCATCCCAGTTTGTTAGGTAAACTGGAACTTCAACAGCTATTGTTGTCGAGTCGTTAATTAGGAAGAAGTTTTGGATTGCTTCATGCTTTTGCTTGTTGGAGGTTGCTAGATTTATGGCTAGTTTTGCCAATTGATTAGCTTGATTTTGTTTTTGAACATGATTGATTTTAAAATGATTGAATTTAATTTGTGACGCTCTTTTTTCATTATTCTTATTTTCGTTGGTATAAGTAAAAATATGGTGTGGGAAATCCTTTGAATTAATCTTTTGCAAATAATCTTTTATAGCTGCAAATTGGGTATTTTCTTTTGTTAAAATTTCTAGTTTTGCTTTATGGCGCTTGAAAGAGTACGGCTGGATATGATTCAAGGTTTGCTTGTGGATTATATTATTTGGTTTGTAGAGTTTAATGGCTTCACCTCTTAATCTTGCAAAGGCGCATGCTCCTTTATGCTCATTTATCCAGTTGCTTATGGTTTTTTGCGATGGCTTTATTTTGAATCTTTTTGAAATCATATTTGCCGCTTCTTGCTGGGAATGCCCCAGATTGCAATAGGACAGCGCATTCAGTATAACATTTAATGGGTATGTTTTGTTCTTGTCAGGCTGAAGGGTGAAAGTTTTCCTGCATGCATTGCAGAAGTATCTTTGCAATGTCTGGAGCTTTTTCTTCTTTGTGCCGTGCTTCTTTGTCTGCCTTGGATGAGCAGTTTGGGCATGATACTTCTTTGATTTCAGGCTGCATGAGTTTGGGCTGGTCAGATTTTATTTAAGGTTTATGTTTTGGCAACACGATTTTACTAGGAAGGCAACGCAAAGTTACTAGGAATACAGCAACCTGATGTTACTAAAAGCTGGTAGTGGAGGAGGCGGAATAGGGGTTTTTTGAGGCAATGGAGGCGGGGAAAGACGGCTCTGCGAGATGGGGGGGTTAACCCAAACGGATTATGACGCTTCCTGCCGCTGAGGATATGGTTAGATTCTGGGTTGTTGATGTAGTGTTAATGACGGGGTTTTGGGTAGCTAATGTTGTTGTTAACATCATAAATTAAAGGTTTCCTATAGCTATAAGCAGCTTTCTATGCCCTTCAATAAGCTTGTTAAACTTTTCAAGCTCTTCAATTACTATTTCATACCTTTCATTGTCGTTTGAATTCACGTATCTCACCTGTCAGTATCCACTGCTTAATCTCTTCATCTTTATAAAAGCTTTCCCTTACACTGCTTTGCCTCAAAACTGCCATTTGCCCCAAAAGTCCTGATTCTGCCTCAAAAGTAGGCAATCTGCCCCAATAGTAAGCTAAAAAGCGGACTTATAAGGCAAAGCACCCTTACACCAACCATTACTCTGGCATATTTTGGGTCATCTTTGATGTTGAACTTGGCTTTGTTGCTTATGAGGAAATCTTTTGTAACAATAAATGCAGTTCTTCTGTTTCCGCTGGCAAATGGATGTTTTTGCACCAGGGATTCCATCAGGCAAGCGGCTTTATTATAAATGTCGCCTTTAATCTTTTTACATTCTTCAATCGCTTCAGTAATTTTATTGCGGCTTAACACTTTTGGGGAGTCTGCTTTCTTTACTTTAATCAAGTTCAATACAAGAAGATTGTACTCAATTATCTTTTCAGGAGTTGGATAAATTATTTTTACCATTTTACCCCAATCTAATTATGACAGAGCCTGCTGCTGAGGATATGGTTAGATTATCTGAACGGGTAGTATTTATAATTGGCGCATACAATGTCCCGTTTGTTGCAATCCCTGTTGATGGCGCTGTGACATTCACTTCAAGCAGCTTGTTTGGAGCGGTTGTGCCGATGCCGACGCTGCCGGAATTTTTTACTATGAAATATACTGTTCCAGCACTTGATTGAGCTTGTATTAAATCACCACTTTGGCTTTGATTGACCAATAAAGCAGGAATTGTGCCTCCTAGAGGAGAAACATCAAGATATCCTCCTGGTTTTTTTGTTCCGATTCCAAGTTGACTATTGCCCCACAATGTGAATACTCTGTTTCCATCAATATTATTCATTGATACAATATCCGAAGCGCCGCTCCCGCCTCCTGTGATGTGCAAGGCAGGCTTGTTTGTCCCATCGCCAATTTGTCCCATTGTGGCAGTTGAAGAACCCAAAATATGCAAAGTTGCATTTGGATTGTTTAAGCCTATGCCTACATTTCCAGAACTGGAGTTGACATATACCAAATTGCTTAAATTAACGCTTCTTCCGTCTGTGCCAGATGCTGTTTGCAATAAATAATTTGGTGAAGTTGTCCCAATCCCAACCCTTTGATTCAATCCATCAACAAATACTGTATTCCCAGCAACGCTTAAATTCATTCCAATAAACACATTTCCTATTGTAGTCAAATTAAACCCCTGCGTGCTTATGGTTAATGTTGTTGTCCCGTCGCCTATTGTCGCATTGCCGCTAACGCTCAAATTCCTCACAAAATAGCTTGCATTCGGGTTCAATGCCTCTGAAGTGTTTGCACGGAATGAATAAGGGGAAGATGTCAGGTTGATTCTTGGAACGCTTTCATTTTCACCCTGTACAGCAATGCCAAGGTAATACTGGTCTGCAAAGGTGAGGTTCAAGCCGCTCAATATTATGTCATATATGCCGTTTGCGTCTGTTGTAACGCTTTGGTTTATGACTGCCCATAGTTCATTTCCACCAGTTACATTATCATATATTTTAAAAGTGAAATTGAATGTTCCAACTTGAGACGCTCCTGCCAGATCTGTCAGCTTGCCCTGCAAGGTGAGGGAGTTTGGGATGGCAAAAGCTATTGTTGATAATAATGCTATTAATGAGAGTATAATTGCAGCTATTGCAATCGATTTTAGTTCAGATTTTTTATTGAAGTTTATTGAGTTTGGCTTCATTTTTATGCATCCGTTTCGGCGAAAGATTTATATACAATAGTTGAGTAAGGATGGCCATGGAAAAAGACTTCATGAAGAGGATTGTCGTAAACCCAAAGGTGATGGTAGGCAAGCCTGTAATTAGGGGAACTAGAATTACAGTTGAGGCTATTGTCCGAAGGGTCGCTGATGGCATGACTTTCGACGAAATACTTGAAGATTATCCCTACATCACCAAAGAAGATATCAAAGCTGCACTTCTGTATGCGGGAAATCTTGTTGCTGGTGAAGATGTCTTTCCTGCAATTGTAAGTGATGAGCATGCGGTTTCTGGTAGATGAAAGCTTAGGTAAAAGATTTTCAGACACTCTGAATAGGCATGGATATGCTTCTTTATTTGTCGGTGACTTGATGCGCAGCGCTCCGGATGAGGAAATTCTTGCGTCGGCGGAAAACAAAAATATAATAGTCATAACCGATGATAAAGATTTTGGTGAGCTGGTTTTCAGGCTGAAAAAGTCTACAAGAGGGGTTGTTCTGTTTAGGACACATACTACGGATCCTGAAAAGCTGTTTGAGCTGGCAAAAAGCGTGCTTGACAAAGCCGAAGGCAAGTTCATAGTTGTTAAAGAAGGGCAAATAAGGGTAAGAAGTTTAAAGTGAATGCGTGCAATGCTTAATTCCTGACCAAATTCCAGTTTTTGTTTCATTTTTGCTTCTTCCTCAGGTCATTCAGCATCAGGCTCCTTATGTAATCAGACTTGTCCACGCCCATGCTTTCTGAAACTTCAGTTATCAAGTCATCAAGCTTCTTTGTTATGCTAAACCTTATTTCTGGCATTTTGGATTAAACTCGTACTAAATCCGTATTAAATATGTATTTACTTGATATTTTTGTTTTAATTCCGTACTAAAAACGGATTAAATGGTATAGAATTTATAATCTAATAATACTGAGGCAAGAAATCAGCTTATACAAAAACGTATGCGATCGCTGTTATATCCCCCTGAATATTTGGAAGGGTTGAGTTTTAGTGTAACGTTGCGAAGCAAAAACTCAAAGTTGTCGGCGCTAAGAGTAAAAAATGGAGTCGGCGACGTTTAAAACCGAAAAGTATTTAAGTAAAAAAGTAAAACAGTTTTACTAGGTGATAAATATGACAGAAAAAGAAGTACAAATAACCACTACTTCGCCTAAAGGGCAAGTAGTTATACCCCAAGAGATTAGGGAACAAATGAGCATAGAATCTGGAACTAAATTTGCAGTATATGGCAGAGGAGATACTATAATCTTTAAGAGAGTAGAACTACCTACTGTAAAGGATTTTGAAAAATTGGCTAAATTTGGCAAGGTGTTTGCTGCAAGAAAAGGAATAAAAGAGAAAGATGTGCTAAAAGATGATTAGAGTACTGCCAGATACAAATATAATAATTTCTTCTGTGTTCTGGAGAGGAAATCCTTATGAAGTGATTAGAAGAGGCATTTTGGGAGAGTATCAGCTTGTTATATCTGCTGAAATTTTGGATGAGGTTGTTGATATGTCGGAAATCGCTAAAGCGTACACCCTGTCACTTTAAGTACAGGGAAAGCACGCGATTTCCGAGCATGCTCAAAAACACGCTACGTACTTTAGTGCGTAGTGTTTTTGACAAATTAAGAAACAAATTTCAGTTTCCAGAAGAAAGCATACAAGAATTGATTGATATTCTTATGATATATTGCCATGTTGTTGATGTAACCAGCAAATTCGATATTGTAAGAGACAAGAAAGACAACAAGATTGTCGAATGTGCTTTTGATGGAAAAGCTGATTACATTGTTACTGGTGATCCAGATTTGCTTGTGTTGAAGGAATTTAAAGGGATTAAAATAGTTAAAGCGAAGGATTTTTTGGAAATGGTTAGATAAGGATTATTTGGCAAATTCAATTTATTAAATCAATTACCGCAATTTACGATATGATGAATTTATACATTCTTATACTATATTATACTAACTTATATTCAAACCTTTCTACGGATTGGCAAACTTCTCAACAAGCAATCCTGTCAATTTCAGGTTGCCTTGGTTGTCAAACACTGCAACAACCCTGTCATTGCTGTCAACTATCTCAAGGTTTGTGCCTGCCAATGCAATTCCAAGATCCTCTGTCAAGACCCCTTTCAGGAACAGGTAGCCGGTAGAGTTTACATAGGCAATGGCGCTTCCGCTATTGTTTTGCACCACAAACGAGCTTGGGGTTGCATTCAGTATTGACAATGCCTGCGTCTTGTTGCCCAGCAAGTACATGTCGCCTTTGTCATCAATCGAGCCAATTGCTGACCCTGACGCATTTGTTATTATAAACCTCTTTATTGAAGGAGACCTTTCATTCAGTGAAATCTGCCTTGTTTCTGTCGAGTTTGTATTGCTTGCGCCGTCCCTTACAGTGACATTATAGAAGTACAGGTCACTGTTCAGCTTTGTGAAGTTCAGGAAATAAGTAGCTGATGTAAAGTTTGTCTCGTTAATCAGGCTGCTCCTGTTGTATAAATAGAAAGTCATGTTCGCAAAGTTGGCTTCAGTTATTGTGACATTAATTGCAGTATAGTTTCTTGCAAAATGAGTGTCATTTGCCTCTGTATCTGGGGTGGCAAATGATATTTGAGGAACTAATGTGTCCACTCCCACCAAGTATTCGCTTGAATTTGTTCCCATGTTTCTTGTCAGGTTTGCATCAACAGCCTCATCTGTGCAGTTGACAGTCCACCTGTACAGGCCGTCGCTTAAATTAACGCTGAATGTGTTTGTTGAGTTCTTTGTTAATTCTGATGCCTGCAAGGTGGCGTTTATGCTGCCGTTAATCAGCAGCGTGCAGTTGTTCAGGCTGTTAAACTCGAATACAGCAAATGCCAATGCTGTAAGTGCTGTTATGCTCCATGAGTCATTTGAAGGGGCGTCAAGCCTTATGGCAGGGGCTGTATTGTCAACTATTGCAAACCTTGGCTCGAATTTGATGTTATTTGCGGTGTCATTTCCATGTATCTTTAATATGTGCTCGCTGTCGCTTGCATTTGTGGTGTTCCAGTCGAAGAAATAATCTGCGGTTATTTCAGGGCCAACCCTTGTCATTGTGGAGTTTGTGCTGCCGTTGAATGCAAACAACAACCCTGATACGTTGCTCAATACATCAGTTGCTGTCACATTAACCCTGAAAATTCCCCTTATCACTTGTCGAGGAGTGGGCTTGTTGAATGTGACAATTGGGGGAGTCAAGTCAATTACATAAGTCAGCAATAATCTTGCCTTGTTTCCAGCGCTGTCATTCACAACAATTGTGATATTGGTCTTTCCTTCGGGGAATAAGGATGTGTTTATGCCATAGGATCCAATGAAATCAGTCTGGTCAACAAGGTAATTGCTGCTCCAGGATGCATTGTTGACATTTGACCCTCCTAAATCTGTTACGCTGAAATTTATCGTTTTATTGCCCCTCACGCTTGTGTCATTTGGAGGGTCTATTAATGTGATTACAGGGGCTATAGTATCTATCTTGACTATTCTGAAGCTTCCATTTGTGTTGTTGTTGTAAGCTGCGTCTGTGCAGTTCACATCCCATTGATAAATCCCATCTCCCAATACAACATTGGTGAAGATATTCTCTATGCCTTTTGAAATCGAGCCGTTTGACTGGTTTATCGTGTTGTTGATTATCAATGAGCAGTTTACAATATTTGTCAGGTCATTCGGAATGTAGACAAAATTGACAGTTGCATTCTTCCATGTGTCATTTAATGGAGCGCTTAATGTTATTGCAGGCCTTGTATTGTCTATTGTGGCTGAGATGTCAGCCCTTACGACATTTCCAGCTGAATCATTTGCATAGACAGAAAGCCTTCTTTGCCCGTCTGTTACTGTAGTTGTGTCAAAGTCATAGAAGTAATTTGTTCCTTCTTTTGTCATGGTGAAATTTTGAGTAGCTTCTGCATAAGTGAAATTCACAAAAGCATCATCATCCAATTGGCTCGTGTTTGTCACATTCACCCTGAAAGTGGCCCTGATTACTTGGTTTGGAGATGGAGTGTTGAAGGTGACAACAGGCTGCACGTTTGTGACTGTGAACCTGAAATAGGCTATTGCCAAATTCCCAACAGAGTCATTTGCATACACGCTTATATTCACATCTCCAACTCCCCATCCAGTTGTGTTGATGTCATATGTGCCATTAAAATCAGTTCTATTGGCTGCTTCCAAAGTCCCATTGTTCCATGTTACGTTTATGACTCCAAAATTGTCCGTTATCGTCAAGTTGATGAAAGTGCCGTTGTTGAATGAGCTTTGGTTTGGAGGATTGTCAAGGGTTATTGTTGGAGCACTTGAGTCTATTGTGAAATCATTGTCGCTTGTATCTTCGCTGAATTCATAGCTGTCATTTGTAATTGCCTTTATCCTTGCCTTGTTGCTGTTGATGCTTGGAGTAAGCCATGGGTACGAGCCATTGTATGCCAATCCCGATGCAATCAAGTTTGGATATGTCAATCCAGAGTCTGTTGAATAATATAATGTGATTGTTACATTGTCATTGTCTGCATCGCTTGTGAAATTATCATATGTTACATTGTATGTTGAGCCTCCTTTGAGCTGTATTCCAGTCAAGTTTGGAGTTATCACATATGGGACAGGAGGCAATGAATTTATTGTGAACTGCCTTGTTGTCGAGTTGCTTGAGTTTTCAAAGCTGTCATCTGCCTGCACTTTCCAGTAATATGTTGTTCCTCTGGCTGTCGAGACAACAAATGTCTGTGATGTTCCCCTGTAAACTTGGGTTACTGGGTTTGTGTTGGTGTCAAAATAGACGATGTAATTCAATGTGTCTGTGTCATTGTCAGAGCTGGAGTAATTCAGCACAATGCTTGTTGATGTTTGTCTTGAGTTGTTTGCCGGAGCATTTAAAGTTGGAATCTCCGGAACCGTGTTTTCCCTAAATGTCAAGTTTTCCGTTGAGTTGCTGTTTAGTGCAGTGTCATTCACATAAGCCTTCAATGTGTAATTGTAGCCGTCAATTGTATTTATCGTGACATTGCAATTTAATCCACGAACTTCCATTGTAAAGTTTGTCGCATTGTCTGTTCCGTTATGCACTTGCAATACACATGAGCTTATGCTTACATCCCCTAAAGTCAGGTTTATCACTCTTACATTGCCTATTGCCCTTGAGTTGTTTGACGGTGTCGGGGATGTGAAGTTGATTCTCGGGTTCATATTGTCCAATGTTATGTTTCTTGTCTCTGTTGAATTGATATTGGAAGCCCTGTCTCTTGCTGTAACGTTGATTAGGTATGATTTTTCCCTTGTATCCAGATTGGTGAAATTAATGGACAAGGTTTGTGATGTGAAATTGGTTTCATTGTACAGCAATGTAGTTGGGGTGCCGTTCCACAAGTAGAATGTTATGTTTGCAAAATTTGTCTCTGTCAATGTGACATTTATGCTTATGTAGTTTTGGTTTACAAAAGAGCCGTTGCTTAAGGTTGCTGTGAAATTTATGCTTGGCAATATCGTGTCTATTGTAAAGTTTCTTGTTGTCGAGTTTTCTCCAAGAATGAATCCGTCTTCGCAGTTTGCCTTCCAGAAATAGGTTGACTGGTTCAGATTGGTCCAGTTGAATGTTACGCTAGTTCCATTTTGGCTTATTGGATTTGAGGCATTTATCGTTCCATTGGGCAGTGTTGAATTGTCACCATAGAAATTGCAAGTGAAAGTCTGCTGGAAGGTGTTGTTGTCGCTTATTGTTAAATTTAGTATAGTATAGTTGACATTGATGAAAGCTCCTGCTTCCGGAGCATTTATTATCGGAGCGTTTGGAGCTGCATTTGCCTCGACAGAGAAGCTTTGGAATGCCTCTCCTGAAATGTTTCCAAATGTCGCATTTACTTTGCTTGTGTATGTCCCTGCAGACAACGGGGCAAGGAAAGAATAGTTGAAATTCCCGTAGTTGTCGGTGAAGATTCCTGTGTAGTTGATTGTGACATCATTCAATACAGGGGTTAGATTTGTATTGTTTGTGCTGAACTTTGCCAAGTACCTGAAATACCTTGACAAAGTGTTTGTTGCAGTAGCCGTGCTGTTTGTTGCATGTATCCAATCACTCCAAGCTGCTGAGTCATTTGAAGCAGAATATAATATGCTTAAGTTTGTAAGCCCTCTCTGGGCATGCTGCAAGATTAGGCTTGAGTCTAATGAAACATTCCAGATTGCTACTTCGTCTAGAGTGCCGTTGAAGAACCAGACACTATCATGCCTTTTGCCAATCCATAGATTGTCATTATTCAATGTGGATGAAGATAACGTGTCATCAACAGTATTTGTCCCCATTGGGATGCCATCCACATAAAGCTTAACGCCGGATGCAGAGCTTGAGCCATCATAAGTTGAAACTACATGATGCCAATCTGTATCTCCAAGCTCTGAATTTGAATATGCAGCTACGGTAATAACACTGGAACCGCCATTTCCAAAATGAAATGCCAAGCTATCTGGACCCTCTGTTGCCCTGTCATGTATACGGAGTTGATAGCCTGGAAGATTTCCTTTTGCCACAATAACTTCATTAATATTTGCACCAAACCTATTTCTCTTAACCCATCCTTCAATTGAGAATGGATTTGTTCTTTCAAAATCAAACTTGTCTTCATTGCTAACATTCACAAAATCATTCACCCCGTCAAACAGCAAAGCCTTTGAAAACTTTCCGTCTGTAAAGTTCCTTCCAAAGTCAGAGCTTGAATTAAAATTCCTAGTTCCATTGTTGCCGTAATTGGAATAATCAATTATTTTTGCGCCTGCGTGCTGTGCAATTAAATCAGCAGACAATGTTTTGTTCCAGATTGCTACTTCGTCAATGGTGCCGTTGAGGAAAGTACTGGTGGCATCATAGTTTGAAGCTCCAATCAATATAGTGTTATCGGGCTTGCTTGTGTTATAAGTTATTCTGAATGCAGAGTTATAGCCATTTGCGGTCAATGTAGCGCTTTGCTTTACGCCATCCATGTAAATGCCAAAATCGCTCGCATCAAAATTCTGGGTGTAATAAGTGACTGCAAAATGGTGCCATTCAGCTCTGCTGAAAGGGACATCTTGGATATATGCTGGGTTATTAGTTCCATTTTGAAGCTGCCATCTAATCTTCGGACCAGGTTGAAGGTCTACTTCCCAAGATACCCAGTTGCCATTTGCAAGTTTCCTGCTTACAATTCCATCAGTTGGGCCTCCATCAGATAATGTTTTAGCCCAGAATTCTATGGATATTGTGTCATTCGGCCTTAAGGTTGGCGAATCAGTAACATTCATGAATTGCCTGCTGCCATTAAACTGCATGCACTCACCAAACTTGCAGCCAGTCTGATTAACAATTGCACCTAACATTAGGCTGGCGTTGTTGCCATTGTTGCTCCTGTCAATTCCATAGCCTGAATGCTGTGCAATTATTCCAGAACTTAAAGTAATGTTCCAGATTGCGACTTCGTCAAGAGTGCCGTTGAAGTACACGTTATTTCTTGGGTCTATTCCAATCCTATAAGTTTGATTTAATACAGAAAATTTATTGCCTGTTGACGTTGTAAATGAGTCCAAAACTCCATTTACATATAATCTCTTTGTGCTGCCGTCATAAGTTGCAGCAACATGATGCCATTGGTTTAACTGCACACCAATAGTTCCATCTCCACTATTACCGCCATCCGTATCAAATAAAAATACTCCGGCACCAACGCCAATTCCAGCCACTCTTGCAGCGCCTCCACCATCTTGTATGTCGTTATTAAGGATATTTGGGCGTGAGCCGCCAAGCCCGTATGCCCTTGGCTTAACCCATGCTTCAAGCGTAAATGCGCTTTGGCTTGTATTCATTATATAAGTTGTATTTATTGAAACGCTTCCGTTGAAGAACATGCCGGCATTTCCAAGCTTTGCATCTGATGTATTGTAGTAAGGGCACCCTGTTGTTTCAGAGCCTCCATCAGTTTTGCAAGTTCCATTATTTTTGTAGGTTGAATTATCCAAAAACAGAGAGGCATTTTCGCCTGTGCCTGTATCATTATTGAAATGGAACAATAAATAAGTGGATGAATTTGGTGTTAATTCCCTTGCACTCGCACTATCAAACGGCATGTACAAGACCAAATTCGTTTCAGCAGAAATATTGTGAGTGACATTTAATTGTTTTTCAGATTCCTGAGTATCATTGTTGAATTTCATGTATAAAACCATAGAAGCGTTTATTGAATCGCTCAAATCCTGCCCATAGCCTCCATTCGCAACATCATTCCAGCTTATGTAAGACCAGTTTGCAACAGACTGCGCGTCAAAAGTAACAGAGCTGAAATTTCCTGCTGGAGGCTTGTATGTGTTGCCTGCAACGCTCCAGTTATTGTCAATGAAGGACTGGTTGAATAAAACATCCCTTTCTCTTTGCGTCAAAAGCCTTTTCCAGAAAGCAACTTCGTCAATTCTTCCGTTCCATAATATATCGGGAGTTCCAGCGCCTGCCCGTGCACCCATTCTCAATGATGTGCCGCTGTCGTAGCTTCCGGCAGTATGCGAAGCGCCATTAGCAAGGTTGTTGACTGATATATTAATTGTATTAGCGCCACTATCATGCCATGCTATAATATGGTACCATCTGCCTATTGAAGCAGCGCCTGAATTATTGGCGTCTACCTGAGTTCTTGTTGAGCTGTCGCTTACAAAAAATTCGAATCTTGATGCCGTGCTGTCATATTTCAGCCAATACTCCGGCTGGTTTGCAGAAATCTGCTCCCCCTTGCTTATTATAGTCATCTCATTATTGCTATCAAGATAAGCCCATGCAGCAATCGTAAAGTCAATATCTCCAGTGCTTAAATCTGGATTATCGCTTATATTCAGGAATTGGATATTTGCAGATGTAAACTGCGTTGCGCTTCCTTTTATCCCAGGCACAGAAGTCAAAGAGCCGTTAGTCTTTAATGTATTATTTGCTCTTGTATCTTTCCTGTCTTGTGTTCCAGTCGGCTCGTCAAGCTTCCAGTAAGCCATCAAATTAGCTGTCAAGTTTCCATCCGGATCATAATCCCAGTCTGCCAATGTCACATTGGCCAGAGTTCCAGTCCCGACAACCTTTGTTGCATTTCTGACAGTCAAGTTGAATTCAGAATCATCGTCCTCAATAAACTGCTTGTCCAAAGCAGCCAAATAGCCAGTTGCAGCAGTCAAGTTGTTTATTCCCATCAGGATTTCATTCAAAAAGATGCCAATGAACGAGTTGCTGAAATTGCTTCCGTTGCTCAAATTGATATGGCCAAAGATTCCAACTGAATCGCCTGTTCTAACTGCTGTTATATTCAGGCTCATGTTGACCTGCATCAATGTTATTATTCCGGTGCTTGTTGAATTCACCAGGAAGCCGTCTGAATCAAAAACTGTGACATTCCATTTCCATTCCCCATAATTTGTCAAATTATATGATGCGTTGTACAGGTCCCCAACCTTTGCGCCGCTTGAGATATTCACAAAGCTTCCATTTGGGGCTGTCAGTGTGAAATTTACATAGACAACAGTATTGTCAGCATCTGTCACATTTGCCACAAAGAAGGCAGTCCTTCCAAATCTTGGGAAAGTTTGTATGGTGTAATTCGCATTTATGACAGGAATTGAGGTGACCCTAAAGCTTTGGAGCTGCTCTCCTGGAATATTTGAAGATGTTGCATTGACCTTTACAGAATATGTTGTTGCGCCTGTCGGGGCCGTTAAAGTGTAGTTATAATTGCCAAGCGCATCAGTAAATATTCCGGTATAATTGACAGTCACATTGTTCAGTATTGGGGTGTACCTTGCATCTGTTGTGTTGAAGTCAGCTTTATACTGGAAGTACCTTGATAACTCCCCTGTTGTGGACAGCGTGCTGTTGCTTAATCCTTTCCATTGCGAGAATGTGCTTGAATCATTGCTTGTCCTGTAGCTCACATTTAACTTCAAAACCCCTCTTTCGTAATGCTTTCTTATTTCAGAATCCGACAAAGAAATGTTCCAGATTGCGACTTCGTCAATAGTGCCGTTGAATGGACTTGATACTGACCTAGCACTGCTTATCATCATTCCAGTATGATTTCTGATTGATGGTTCATTTATAGTTCCGCTTACTATTTGAAGCCCATCCTTGTAAATTATTCCTGTGCTTCCATCCCAAGTGCTTACCAAATGTTGCCATTGATTTAATACATAACTGTTAGCACCGCTTGTGATGCAATTATTGTTAACACAAAACCTAATTCTGGTATTTTGACCTGCAACCCCAGAGCCAAGCCTCATCAAAAGATTATTTGCTAAATCGCTGCTAATTATAACTTCCATATAATCGCCACTTGTGCCGAAGCTTGAAGGATTAACCCAAGCTTCTAAAGTTGCTGCGCTTTTTCCAGTTAAGTTAACAGTTGAATTCACATAATCATTCACCCCATCAAACAGCAATGCCTTTGAAAACTTTCCATCAGTAAAGTTCCTTCCAAAGTCAGATGATGCATTTGAAAATCTCGTTCCGTTGTTGCCGTATTGCGAGTAATCAATTATTTTTGCGCCTGCGTGCTGGGATATTTTGTCTGATGAAAGAATTGTATTATTCCAGACTGCAAACTCATCGATTGTGCCATTAAACCACCTGTTATTGTTGTTAGTATCTGCGAAATCATGCCCGTTCATGCCTATTACCAATGTTTCTCCGCTTGTTGTATACGTGCTAGATGTTGTAGCACTAGCCGCTACCAGAACTCCATCCTTGTAAAGCCTTGCGCGCGAACTTGAGCCTTCAGCTATTATCTGGACTGCTATGTGTTGCCATGTGTTTAGGTTGATTTTAGGGAATCCACCCCCCCACGTCACTCCGCCAGGTCCAACGCCTTGCCAGCCAGGAGTTGTATCATAAGATATGTCAAATCCTGTGCGCGTGGCTTCTGAATTCCTGTCACTTAACACATATCTTGCTGCATTAGCTGTTTCAAGGACATTAGCCCAGAATTCTATTGTAATGTTTGTGTTGTTGCTGAACTTGAATCCTGTGTCCAAGTAAGACTCAGTGAGGGGAACTCCTGCCTCATTTGAGCTTCCCCTGAAAGTCATAGCCTCTCCAAACTTGCCTGACTGGTTTATTGTAGTCCTGTTAATGAAAGTAGCATTATTCCCATAAATTGAGCGGTCAATTCCATAGCCTGAATGCTGTGCAATTATTTGTGATGAAAGCGAAATGTTCCAGATTGCGACTTCGTCAATTTGTCCTCCAAAAAAGTCACCTCCTGTTCCTCTTCCAATTAGCAAAGGAGCTGTAGTTGCATTTGCAGTTCCTCCCCCTGAGCTTGAAGCTGTATCAACTGCCCCGTCTATATACAAAGTAATTGTTGAACCTGTTAGAACAGCAGCAACATGGTGCCATTGGTCATCAGTAACTTTTTTATTGCTTGTGACTTGATTTGGATTACCATTTGTTAGAGCTTGTAATTTTTCTTCATTCCCCGAAACAGCTACTCCAACACCCATGAAATAGCCTGCTTGCCCAACTCTTTTGTCCAAAATCATGCCATTTCCTGTTGTTTTTATCCAAGCCTCTAATGTTAAGTCCCTGCCTGCCAAATCCAAGTGGTCATTATCGCTTACATTAATAAAATCATTAGAGTCATCAAAATTGAGCGCACTTTTTCCCAGTTTTGTATTATTATCCTGATAAACTGGACATTGATTGCTAGCCAAAATACAAGTGCCATTAGGCAACCCAGCACCAGTGCTGTCAGTAGCATTATTCAAAAACAATGAGGCATTCTCCCCAGTTCCAGTGTCATTGTTGAAGTGCATCAGCAAAACAGTTGAGCCATTTTCCTTCAATTCTCTTGCACTCGCGCTGTCAAACGGCATGTAAAGAACTAAATTTGTTTCAGCAGAAATGTTATGAGTTGCATTAAGTTGTTTTTCAGATTCCAAAGTGTCATTGTTGAACTTCATATAAAGAACAGTTGAACCATTAATCAATCCACCTAAATCTTGCTGATACAAATTGCTTATTCCCTTGTCATCAGTGCCTTGATACCATGAAATATAGCTCCAGTTGACAACTGCGTTTGCATCAAAGACTTGGGATGTGAAATTAGCTGTTTTTGATATGTTATACCTGTTCAAGGATTGGTTGTAAATAGATTGAATCTCGCTTGGCTTCAATGTCCTGTTGAAGATGACAACATCGTCCATAATGCCATCATAATAGCTTCCATCCACCCTTGCTCCCAATATGAACCTATGAGTTGTATCAGGAATGTCGCCAGCATCAACTACAGTCTTAATATAAGTGCCATTCTGGTAGAATTCAACGCTTCCATCGGTGTCGTTGAACACAACAGCCCAATGCGTCATTCTCCCAACAACAGGTGTAGCTTCAGGAGATGAAGCTGTATTTATGATGGTGCTTCCTCCAGAGTCTCTTGCCACAAAATAAACAGTTTCCATCCCAGCTCTTGTATCATGCTGTATCTCCCATCCTCCCCCTGTTGATATTGTTTTTCCGATTGGGATGAAGAAGGTTGCAGATTCAGGCTTGAGCCAGAGCAACAATGTCATATTTCCTGTCAAATCCAATCCGCTTTGGTCAGAGTCAGAAATATTCAATGAATCTTTTTCATCCGCTTCAAAATCAGCCCCTAAATCAAAAGACGCAGCAGCAGCATCAACTCCAGTCGAGTCATTCAATAGATTCCTTCCATTAAATGAAGAGTCAGTTCTGTTAACCCTTGAGCCTTCATCCAGCTTCCACCAAGCAACCAAACTTGGATCGTTTCTGAAATCATTTGTTGTGTTTAATGTTACATTTGCTATTGCTCCTGTACCAACAACTCTTGTATTGTTATAGGCACCTTTATTGAAATCACTATCACTGTCATCAACAAACTGCTTTGCTATGTAATTTCCAAATGCAGTCAGATTGTTCAGCCCCATCAAAACATCGTCGAGGAAAATGCTTATGACTGCATTTGCAACATTTGTTCCTTCGCTTAAGTTGATGTGGCCAGACACAGAAATCATAGCAGAAGACGGGACAACAGAAGCATTCAAATTCTCAGTTATCTGCATCAATGTGATATTCCCAGTTCCAGTCATATTTACAATAAACCCATCAGCATCAGTAACAGAAACATTCCAAATCCACGTTCCATAATTTGTCAGATTGAAAGAGACATTATGCAAGTCACCTACTCTTGTGCCATTTGTCAAATTAATTATAGTTCCATTTGCAGGCTTTAAAGTGAAATTGATATACAATATATTGTTATCTGCATCTGTAACATTTACTTGGAATGTAACATTTTGGTTAAACCTTGGGTATGTTGGTATTGTGATATTAGTGTTTATAATAGGGACTGAAATAATCCTGAATGTTGTTAAAGCTTCGCCTGGAATTGTGTCAGCATAAGTTGCATTGACCTTTACAGAGTATGTTGTGGCTGTAGTTCCTGCTGTCAAAGTATAATTGTAATTGCCAAAATTGTCAGTGAAAATGCCGGTGTAATTCAAAGTTACATTCAGCAAGTAAGGAGTTATTGAAGCATTTGTCGAGTTGAAAAGCGCAGCATATTGCAAGTACCTGTTGCTTGAGTTCTGCGAGATTACAGATGGCGAAGCTGTATGCAACAGCCAATCGCTCCAGGTTATATTGTCAGCGCTTGTCCTTGTCTTCAACACCAAGCTTGTGTTGGCAGGAGTGACATTTTGCCAGCTTATGTAAGTCCAATTGGCTGTTGTAAGTATGTCAAATACTTGCGATGTGAAATTCCCTTTGGTGGTGTAATTGAATGGGTATGTAATTCCCTGCCCATAATTGAACAGGTCAGCCCTGTCCTGCGCTGTCAATACCCTTTTCCAGAAAGCAGCCTCGTCAATTCTTCCGTTGAAATAATTGCCTGTTCTCATTCCTCCTATGGTAAGCGGAAGAATAGAGTCTGCTACAGCCCCTATCGTGGCTCCTGTGTTGACAGTTTCGCTCCCATTGTAAGGCCTGATAGAGATTCCAACTTCATTGTTGACAGAATCGTGCCATCCAATTGCCAAATACCATTGTCCAATGTTGGCCTTGGTGCTGCTGATTGATGAGCCAATTGTGCCTCCATCACTTCCATAAACCTTGAATGCATATGTGCCTGCCCCGTCATGCTGGTCCATTATGTACTCTCCAGCCTCTCCTGCTTCTCTTCGGCTGAATATGAATCCACTATTGCCGGTGTAAGAGTCCAGATAGAACCATGCTGCCAAAGTGAAGTCTATGTCGCCTGTGCTTATATCGGTATTATCAGAAATATTCAATGTTTCACTATTTGCAGCAGTAAACTGAGCAGCATTTCCCTGCACCCCGGGATTAAATGTGACTGTATTCTGGTCAACCAAAGTGTTTGTTCCGGCTGAATCTGCCCTGTTGCCTGAAATTTCATTGAAATTCCAGTAAGCTATCAAGTTCCTCGAGAGATTTCCATATAAGGTGCCATTTGCCAATGTTATATT
>JACPMW010000005.1 GCA_016185805.1 Candidatus Woesearchaeota archaeon
GCATAAAATAAAACAGGTAATAATAGCCTCTCCTGCCTTCTGGAAAGAAGACCTGATGAAAGAGCTTGATGACAATGAGTTAAGGCAGAAAATAATTCTTGCCACTTGCTCTTCTGCAACTAAAAATGGCATTGAAGAGGTTATCAAAAGGCCGGAAGTAAGGGAAGCTGTAAAGCAGGAAAGGGCTGCAAAAGAGATGAATAAAGTGGAAGAGCTTTTTGTTGAAATTGCAAAGAGCAATCTTGCTGCATATGGGTTGAATGAGACGAAAAAAGCTGCTGAAATCGGCGCTGTAAAGGAATTGTTGATAACAGACTCCTTCATACAAAAATCAAGGAGTGAAAATTTTTATAATGAAGTTGACAAGGTCATGAAAACTGTTGACAGGGCAAAAGGCGAAATTGAAATAATAAGCAGCGAGCATGAAGGCGGCAAAAAACTTGACGGACTGGGGGGGATTGCTGCAATTCTGAGGTTCAAGATGAGTTACTGAAACAATATAACTTTTTAATTAAATCAATCAACTTGAGACCCATGCACTGCATAGTATAATGGGTGCCCCTCACCCAATGGGTTACCTCAATCACAATTACTTTCAGAGGTCATTAAAGATTGATTGAAAAGTGTAAAGATTAGAAATTAATATAAGTACATAAACTATAGTAAAAAAAGAGGCTTATGACATACATCGACTCCATCCTGAAGGAAAAAAGAATTTTCTATCCTAGCCATGAGTTCAGCAGGAAATCCCATATAAAAAATATGGCTGAATATTCAAGGCTCTACAAGAAATCTATTGAATCTCCTGAAAAATTTTGGGCAAAAAAGGCTGAAGAGCTTGACTGGTTCAAAAAATGGGACATTGTCTTGAGAGACGACATGGGATTTTTCAAGTGGTTTGAAGGCGGCTATCTGAATGTGAGCTATAATTGCCTTGACAGGATTGTAAAGTCAGGCAAAAAAGACAAAATTGCATTGATTTGGGAGCCTGAAACAGGAGAAAGCAGGAAATTTACTTATGGGCAATTGCTGAAAGAAGTTTGCAGGTTTGCAAATGTGCTCAAGAAATTTGGTGTAAAGAGAGGGCATATTGTTGAGATTTACTTGCCAATGATCCCTGAATTGATGATTGCAATGCTGGCCTGCGCAAGAATTGGCGCAATCCATTCTATTGTGTTTGCTGGATTTAGCTCTGACGCATTAAAGGACAGAGTTCAAGACTCAAAAGCAGAGTTATTGATAACCGCCGATGGAAGCTTCAGGAATGGAAAAATTTTCCCGTTGAAAGAGAATGCAGACGCTGCGCTGAAAGAGTGCTCCACAGTCAAGAACGTGATTGTTGTAAAAAGAACTGGCAATAAAATCAATGTGATTAATGGAAGAGATAATTGGTGGCATGAACTGGCAAATGAAAAAGGCATAGGGGATTTTTGCGAGCCTGAAAGCATGCACTCTGAAGACTCATTGTTTATACTTTACACTTCTGGAACAACTGGCAAGCCAAAAGGAATTCTGCACACGCAAGCTGGTTATTTGCTTTTTTGTTATCTCACTTTTAAATGGATTTTTGACATTAAAGACAATGACATTCATTTCTGCACAGCAGACATTGGATGGATAACAGGCCATTCATACATAGTGTATGGACCTTTATCCAACGGAGCGACTTCTGTAATGTATGAAGGCTCCCCAAACTACCCAAGCCCAGACAGGTTCTGGAGAATCATTGAGAAGCACAAGGCAACAATATTTTACACTGCACCTACTGCAATCAGGGCTTTGGCAAAAGAGGGAAATGAATGGCCAGAAAAATGCAATCTGGACAGCTTGAGATTGCTTGGAACTGTTGGCGAGCCGATAAATCCGGAAGCCTGGATGTGGTATTATAAAATGATTGGAAAGGAAAGATGCCCCATTGTTGACACATGGTGGCAAACCGAAACAGGAGGCATTTTGATAAGCCCGTTGCCCGGAGCAACCCCATTAAAGCCAGGCTCTGCCACAAGGCCGTTTTTTGGTATTATAGCGGATGTTTTAAGGGAAGATGGAAGCAAGGCTGATGTAAATGAAGGCGGCTATCTTGTAATAAAAAATCCATGGCCGGGCATGCTGCGGACAATATGGAATGATCCTCAAAGGTACAAAAGCTCTTATTTTGAGAGATATGGGGTTTATTTGACAGGAGACAGCGCAAGAATTGATGAAGACGGCTATTTCTGGATCATGGGGAGGATTGATGACGTGATAAAAGTAGCCGGCCATAGAATTGGAAGCGCAGAGGTCGAAAGCTCTCTGGTAAGCCACGATGCTGTTGCGGAAGCTGCTGTTGTCCCGTATCCCCATGAAGTCAAAGGCCAAGCAATCTATGCTTTTGTTGTCCTGAATAAGGGTGTTAAGAAAAGCGAGCAGCTGAAAGAAGAATTAATAAAGCATGTTTCAGAGCATATGAGCCCGATTGCAAAGCCCGACAAGATTCAATTTGCTGATGACCTGCCAAAGACAAGGAGCGGCAAGATAATGAGAAGGATTCTGAAAGCTATTGCAGAAAGAAGCAACGATTATGGCAATATAACGACTTTGGCTGATCCAAATGTTGTTAATGTCCTTGCAAGCAACAGGGTTTAGCTATACTTTTCCAAAACCTTTAAATAGTAGTTGTGTATATACTGTAATAACTAGATAGTCATAATAATCAGTTGTTATTTTATAATGAAATTATCACTAACTGGTTAAAAATAACAACATTTTAATATTAGCGTTTTTTCATCCCCTTTCAATAATAAAAGGGGGGTGTGGTTGAATGATAGTTAAAGAAGAATTTTTGAGCAAACTTAGAAGGTTCTTTTCATTGAACCTCTATGAAGTGAAGATTTGGACAGCCTTGCTTAGCCGGGGAGTTTCCACAGCAGGCGAGCTTTCTGACATTGCGAATGTGCCGAGGAGCAGGAGCTACGACGTTCTTGAGTCACTTGAAAAGAAGGGATTTGTTATCATGAAGCTTGGCAAGCCAATAAAGTATATTGCTGTTCCTCCGAAGGAAGTTGTTGAACGAGTCAAGAAAAATGTGGAGCAAGGCGCAAAGGAAGAGATAAAGAAATTAACAGACTTGAAGAATACTGAAGTGATTGATGAGTTGAGCACTTTGCACACGCAAGGCGTTGAGCTTGTCGAGCCTGCTGATTTATCGGGCTCATTGAGGGGGCGCCATAACTTATACAATCATCTTGAATTGACCATAAGGAATGCAGAAGAAAGCGTCACTTTGATGACAACTGCACAAGGCTTTTTGAGAAAGGTTGAGGGGTTCAGGCCTACATTTGAAAAATTGAAGAAAAGGGGTGTCAAGATAAGAATTGCAGCCCCTATCACAAAAGATTCCATGCCGGCATTGAAAGAGCTTCAGGGTCTTGCCGAGGTCAGGCACACAGACAACAAGGCAAGGTTTTGCATTGTAGACGGCAAGGAAATAGTGTTCATGGTGCTGGATGACAATGAAGTCCATCCAACCTATGATGTGGGCATCTGGGTCAATACTCCATTTTTTGCAAGCGCACTTGAGAATTTGTTTGAGCTTGCATGGAAGAGCATGAAGCCGGCAGCAGAGGCTGTCAAGAGATAATCCAATTATTTGTTTTTTATTATTTTTGATTTTTCAATAAAATGAGTCACTATTCAGCCGATATAAAACAAGCTGAAGTTTCTGTTGTAAATTATTTTCAAAGAGCCGAAGGCAATATCGACAAAAGAAGAACTAACGAATTCTTAAATGCTTTTCAAAAAGCTTACAACCAGTGCCTGATGTATGTCGACCATTATGATGTATCGGGACTACGCAATGTGTTGTTGCCAGAAGTCAGGGGTGAGTTTACAAGGTTGCGAGAAGAGATAAAAATAATAAAACGACAAGAAGAGCTAAGAGAAAGAATAAGAAAAAGAATTGAGCAAAGAGAACACGCTGCGATAGAAAGCGCATATCAAAAATATGTGCATCCAAGTTTGCCGGAAAGCCTGGGGAGGGCATTCGGGAGCTTGATTTCTACTTTTAATATAGAGATACCATTGGAAGTGTTTCTTGGCCCTGAATTTCAAAACGCCGTAATTTCAGATTTTGAGTTTACAAGAGAAGCGGCAGCAGAATTTTTGCCAAATTTGCAGACTGCTGTTCAGAGAAGAATGAAAGAGCCAGAAACCCAGATGGAGATGGAGAAATGGCAAAAAGACGTCAGGCTTAGATTAGATATGTTTATGGTCAAAATTTATAGAATTCTGGGGTAATTCCTATTTTATCTATTTTTTAATGCAAAAGTATAAAAGAGTATATTGATTCTGTTATGCCATGGGCGAGCTTGACCATTACAGGAAAAGGATTGATGGCATAGATAAGAAGATTGCCAAGCTTTTAAACTCAAGGTTCTTGATTGCTGGAAAAATCTCAAGCTTCAAGAAAAGCAGCAAAATCATGGTTACGGACAAAAAAAGGGAATTGAAAGTGCTAAGCAACATAAAGAAATACTCAAAAAGCCACCAAAAATTCTTGACAGTCATTTTCAAAAAAATCATAGCCTGCTCAAAAAAGCTGCAGAGATGATATGGCAACTCAAAAGTTAATTCTTGGGTTAAAGCAAAAGGCCAAGGGCTTGAGGAAGGATATACTTAGTGTGATTTACAATGCCCAGTCAGGCCATCCGGGAGGCTCCTTAAGCGCGATTGATGTGCTGGTTGGCTTGTATTACTATAAGCTGAAAATTGATCCGAAAAATCCTTTATGGAATGATAGGGACAGGTTTATTTTAAGCAAAGGCCACTGCAGCCCTGCAATATATGTAGTTTTGGCTGACAAAGGTTATTTCCAAAAATCTGAATTGGATGGCTACAGAAAAATTGGCAGAATGCTGCAGGGCCATCCTGAATTAAACACGCCAGGAATTGATTTTGCCGGTGGCGCTTTAGGTCAGGGAATCTGCTTTGCTTTGGGCATTGCATTTGCCTGCAGGCTTGACAAGAAAAACTGCAATGTGTATGCAATGATTGGCGATGGTGAATCACAAGAAGGTGCTGTGTGGGAAGCTTCAATGGCTGCCGCCTTTCACAAGATTGACAATCTTGTCGTGATATTGGACAAAAACCAGGTGCAGCAAACGGGTAAAGTAAAGGACGTCATGGACATAGGGAATGCTGCCATGAAATGGAAGGCATTTGGGTGGAATGTCATTGAAATAAATGGCCATGATATGTCGCAAATTATCAAAGCTCTTGACAAGGCATCAAAAATGAAGAACAAGAAGCCAACCATAATAATTTCAAATACTATTAAGGGCAAGGGAGTTTCATTCATGGAGCTGAATCATAAGTTTCATGGAAAGGCTCCGAATGATGAAGAATATAAAAAAGCTATAGATGAAATTGAGAATATAGATGTTAAAAAGTTTAAGTAAAATGGAACAACAAAAGGCTGCAACAAGAGACGGATATGGGAAGGCTTTGCTAGAATTGGGCAAAAGAAACCCCAATGTTGTCGCTTTGGACGCTGACTTGAGCGACAGCACAAGGAGCGAGTATTTTTCAAAGCAGTTCCCTGAAAGGTTTTTCTCAATGGGGATTGCGGAGCAGAATATGATTGGTGCTGCGGCAGGATTGGCATTTTCCGGCAAGATTCCTTATGCAAGCACTTTTGCAATTTTCAGCGAAAGGGCATACGAATTTGTGAGGAATGTTGTTTCAAGGAATAAATTGAATGTCAAGATTGCAGGCTCCCATGCGGGCATATTTACAGGGGAAGATGGAAAGAGTGCCCAGGCAATTGAGGATATTGCCGCCTATAGGGCACTGCCGAACATGGTTGTTCTGCAGCCATGCGATGCAGTCGAATGTGAAAAGATGGTATTTGCATTAGCTGATTACAAAGGACCAAGTTACATGAGAATGCACCGCAATCCAGTTCCTGCCATTCATGGCCAGGATTATAAATTTGAGATTGGAAAAGGTGAAATTTTAAAATCCGGAAAAGATGCTGTGATTTTCGCAACAGGTTCCTTGGTTCATGAAAGCTTGAAAGCAGCAGATATTCTTGAAAAGGAGAATGTTAAAGTTTATGTTGTAAATATTCACACGATAAAGCCGCTGGATAAAAATCTGGTTATTGAGCTTGCTAAAAAAACCAATTGCGTTGTCACGGCAGAAGATCACAATGTAATTGGAGGGTTGGGAAGCGCGGTTGCAGAAGTTTTAGGAGAAAATTATCCATGCAAAATGAAGATGATAGGGATGCAAGACAGGTATGGCGAATCAGGCAAGCCAGATGAATTATACAAGAAATACGGCCTCGATGCAGAGTCAATTGCAGAAGAAGCCATGAAATTTGTAAGTAAGAGATAAAAATAATATTCGTTCAATAAAATAAATCACGAGAGCGACTTTTATAAGCAAAGTGATAAAAGTGAACCGCTTTGAATGTTATATTTTAAGAAAAGGTTAAAAACAACAACGTATTAGTTGAATAAAATGGAGCTATTTTTAGACACGGCAATACTTGATGAAATTAAGCGTGGAGCAGAGACCGGATTGATATCTGGGGCTACCACAAACCCATCATTAGCTGCGAAGGCTGGAAAAGACTACAATGATGTCTTGAAGGAAATCTGCTCAATAATAAAAGGCCCTGTCAGCGCAGAGACTGTTTCTCCTGATGCAGATGGCATGGTAAAGGAAGGTGTTGAATTTTCTAAAATAGCCAAGAATATTATCATTAAAGTTCCGATGACAGTTGAAGGCATGAAAGCCTGTCAAAAGTTAACTAAAAAAAATATTAAAGTCAATGTAACTTTATGCTTTTCCGCAAATCAGGCTTTATTGGCGGCGAAATCAGGAGCTTTTATCGTAAGCCCTTTTGTCGGCCGCTTGGATGATATTGGGGAAGTCGGCATGGATTTGATAAAAGACATAAGATTAATTTATAACAATTATAAATTCACAACACAAATACTTGTAGCTTCTGTCCGAAACCCGATACATGTCCTTGATGCTGCCAAAATCGGCGCAGACATCGCAACAATGCCATATTCTGTGTTTGAGCAATTGTTTAAACATACATTAACGGATGTCGGGATTAAAAAGTTCTTAGAGGATTGGGAAAAAGTGCCGAAGAAGAGATGAGTTTTATATTTTATCAGAATTGTGCATATCAAACATATTGTATAATAAAAAAGGCTATTTTTTCGTTTTATCTTTGCATTAGGGGCACATAATTCCCTTTAGATCTCTTTTTTATAATCTCCCGCCTCTTCTCTACTTTATCCAACGTTTTGCTAATACAATCCAAATAATAAGGAAGTGCAATCATGTAGAATTGCTCGTATGAGTTCACAACAGGCGTCTCAAAAAATAAGCTTTCAATAATTTCACCGCAATCAACTTCTTTCTCCATATAATGCGACTCTACTGATGCCTTTGTGTCTTTGTTATGCATGTATCTTTTTATAGGGTCGTGTCCTTTATATTTGAACAGGCATGGGTGTATATTTATAAACTTATTTTTAATAAGCATACTTTCAGGCAGGATTTTCCTGCCGTGGCAGCAGATAAACAAGTCAAAATCTTTTAAGTTATCAAACGATGTTTCTTCCAAGTCAAAAATTTTTATTGCGTTTTTAATAATGTTGTCTTCAGGAATTACTGAAATCTTTTTTTCTTTTGCAAGTAAATACAGCAATGCAATTAGTCCTACTTGAGTTCTCCCATAAAATACTATTTTGCTTATCGCCATGTTTCTTTATAGCCGCAGTCTGGGCAAGGCTTGTCTAAATCTTTCATATTCTCGCATTTGCACAGCAATGGCAACAATGGTCTTAAAAACTTAAATTTCCACAATATCCTAAACGATGTTTTTTGTTTAATCATTGTATTGTGGGCATTACGCAATTTGAGTTTCATGCGCTCTTCTTCTCTTTAAGGCAGTTTTTTGTCAAATCTAATATCACACTAATATTAGTTTGATATATTCATATATAAATCTTACCAACTTTGGTGTATGCACAGAAAAATTCCTTTAGACAACCCTGCCATATTTGAGAAAATATGCGAATTATCAAATATCAGTAAATTCAGGATAGTAGAATTAACACAAAACAAAGAGATAAATATAACCTTGCTAGCAAAAAAAGTAAATCTTGCATTTAACAAATGCTCAAATTACTGTACAGAATTAGCAAATCTTAACATTATAATGAAAGAAAAAAGAGGCAAAAATGTTTTTATAAAAAGTAAAGTTAATCTTAGTAAAATAGATTCAGTCTTAAGCTGAGTTTTTAGATATAACAAAATTTTTTCTTCTAAAGATAAAAAGCTAAAGAAGAGTTACTATCTCTTTATTTCAAACAAACCTTTTTATACAGTTTTCTTTAACTTCGTTCTATGGCTCAGCAATATAGCAGGCAGTACAACATAAAGGATGCAAAGCACCATGAATCTGCTTATGACAGGAAGGTAAAGGAATTGGAGGAAGAGCTTTCCACCACAAAATACAACAAGAAGACGCAAGGCCATATTGGGTTAGTCAAGGCAAAGCTAGCCAAAATCAAGGAGGAATACCAGAGAAAAGCCGCTTCAAAGGGAAAAGGCGAGGGATTCTCTATAAAAAGGACAGGGGATGCAACTGCAATTATTGTTGGCTTTCCTTCTGTTGGAAAATCAACTCTGTTAAACGCAATCACAAACGCAAATTCTCCTGTAGGGGCTTATGCATTCACTACATTGACATGCATTCCCGGCTTGATGGAATACAACCATGCAAAGATACAGGTTTTGGATGTGCCCGGCATTGTGGAAGGCGCTGCAACCGGCAGGGGAAGGGGGAAGGAAGTTTTGGCATGCGCCCAAAGCGCAGATTTGGTTATAATTCTATTGGATGTCTTCCATCCTGAGCATATTGATGTCGTAAAAAAAGAAATATTTGAGACAGGATTAAGGATAAACCAAAAGCCACCCCAAGTGAAGATAGCAAAAAAGCTGAGGGGTGGAATTGACCTGGGATTGACTGTCAAGCTTACAAAGATAAATGAAGAGGCAATAAAAAGCATACTGAAGGAATTAAGGCTGGACAACTCAAGCGTTGTCATAAGGGAGGACATCACAGACGACCAGCTGATTGACGCCATAGAAGGCAACAAAAAATACGTGCCGGGAATAACTGTCCTGAACAAAATAGACATGGTTGACAAAGACGAGCTGGAAAGAGTAAAAGATACTGTAAACCCCGATATCTGTATCTCAGCCGAGGATAAGCTGAACACAGAAGCTTTAAAGGGATTGATTTTTAAAAAGCTGGAATTCATGAGGATTTATTGCAAGGAGCAGGGTAAAAAGGCCGATATGGGTGTGCCGCTGATAATGAGGAAAGGCAGCACATTGAGGGATGTGTGCATGAAGCTTCACAAGGATTTCGTAAATAAATTCAGGTTTGCAAGGATATGGGGCAAAAGCGTGAAGTTTGAAGGCATGGTCCTAAGGAAGCTTGAGCATGTTGTGCAGGACAATGACATTGTAGAAATTCATGTAAGCTAGTATTTATTTGCCATATTTACATAATAAGCGTTATATGCATTTTGCCGCAACCTTTAAATATTACTTCATCTTACCTAGCGTCTTAAAATGATGAAAAGGATAGAAAATTTGATGGCCCAGATTGGGTTCGCTTTCTACAGGCTGTTTTCAAGCTTCAGGTATTTCTTTTTTTACTTTAAATTTTGATTAGCTAAATTTTCTAAAAATGGCTAATCTTGTGTTGAAGCATGATAAATTTATAAAAAATGGCAAAAACTGACAATATGGAAACAAAAAGGTGGGAAATATGATTGTTGTGATGAGAAAAAATGCAAATGAAAGGCAGATTGCAAAAGTAATCGGGAAGATAAAATCCAGTGGCCTGAAATCGCATATTTCAAAGGGGGAGGTTTTGACAATCATCGGAATAATAGGCGATGAGAGAAAAGTCCCTGAATCCCAGATTAGGGCAATGGAAGGCGTTGAAAAGATTATGCCTGTTCTCTCTCCGTACAAGCTTGTGAGCAGGGATTTTCATCCGCACAATAGGATAGTGGCTGTCAATGGTGTTAAGATAGGAGGCAATGATATTGTAGTTATGGCCGGCCCATGCTCTGTTGAGAGCAAAGAGCAGATAATAGAAACTGCGAAACAAGTCAAAAAAGCTGGAGCAAAGATACTAAGAGGAGGGGCTTTCAAGCCAAGAACATCCCCATATTCTTTTCAAGGTTTGGGTGAGGAAGGCTTAAAATTGCTGAAAAAGGCAAAGGAAGAAACAGGAATGCCTATCATCACAGAGGTGATGGACACAAGGAATGTTCCTCTGGTTTGCAGATACGCTGATATTCTCCAGATAGGCGCAAGGAACATGCAGAATTATGATTTGCTCAAAGAAGTCGGAAAATGCTCACACCCTGTTTTGCTGAAAAGGGGATTGTCAGCCACCATAAATGAGTGGCTTATGAGCGCCGAATACGTCATGTCAGAGGGCAACCATGATGTCATTCTGTGCGAAAGGGGAATAAGGACATTTGAGAATTACACAAGGAATACCCTTGACTTGAATGCAGTTCCAGCGGTAAAGGAATTGACCCATTTGCCGGTTATTGTTGACCCAAGCCACGGCACAGGCAGATACACTTTAGTAAATCCTATGAGCAGGGCAGCTGTGGCAGCAGGCGCAGACGGCTTGCTGATAGAAGTCCATCCTAATCCTGAAAAATCTGTCAGTGACGCTGACCAGACCATAAGCACAAAGAAGTTTGCAAAGCTTATGGATGAGCTGAGATTGGTGGTAAAGGCAATCGGAAGAAATATATGAAATTTGTAATAGTAAGGCACGGCCAAACTTCGTGGAATGAGAAAAAAAGGTTCCAGGGAAAAACTGACACAGGATTATCAAAAAATGGGCTTAAGCAGGCTGAAATGCTTGCAAAAAAATTGTCAAAGGAAAAAATTGATGCCATTTACACAAGCATGCTAAAAAGGGCGATAGTGACAGCGGAAAAAATCCAGAAATTCCACAAAGAAGCCAGGATCATAAAGGCAAAAGAGCTGAATGAGCTGTCATGGGGGATTTGGGAAGGCATCAAGTTAAGTGAAGTCAAGAAAAGGTATCCTGAGCTTTATGAAAAAAGGGAAAAAAACAGGTTTAATTTTAGGATCCAAAAAGGCGAGAGCCTGAAAATGGTGAAAAAAAGGATAAAAAAAATTTTAAGCAGCATAAGGAAAAAAGGCAATGGGACTGTTTTGATTGTCGGCCACCTCAATGTCAACAGGGCTATAATTGGAACATTGATGGGCTGGAAAGATAAAAAAACATCATCCATAAGCCTGCATAATGCATCGGTAGTGGCCATAGAGGTAAATAAAAGCAGGGCTAAAATTTTGCGCGCTTCAAGCAGCATTGAAAATGGAAATTTGCCGTGTTGATTTAAAGGAGGAAACTGGCAATTCATACGACATTATCATAGGCGCTGGCTTAATAGGCAATCTAGCCATAGAATTAAAGCAAAAGCCTGTTGCAAATGCCTATGCGATAATCACCGACTCCAATGTTAAAAGGCTTTATGGAGAAACGCTGCTGAAAAATTTTCAGGCTAAAAATCTGCATGCCCATCTCATCTCTTTTCCAGCTGGGGAAAAAAGCAAGAGCAGGGATACAAAAGAAAAGGTGGAAAATGAGATGCTCAATCTTGGCTTCGGAAGGGACTCGTGCATCATTGCCCTTGGAGGTGGCGTTGTTGGCGACTTGGCAGGCTTTGTTGCAGCTACATATATGAGGGGCATTCCCTGCATTCAAGTTCCTACTACATTGCTTGCGATGGTTGACAGCTCCATAGGGGGCAAAGTTGCTGTCGATACAATGCATGCAAAAAATGCGATAGGGGCTTTCCATCAGCCAAAAAAAGTCATTATAGATATGAATTTTCTGAAAACCCTGCCTAAAAAGGAGCTGGCAAACGGCCTGGCAGAGATGATAAAGCATGCGCTAATCAGCGACAGGGATTTTTTCCATTTTTTAGAGAAGAATATTGATAAAATATTAAACTGTGATTTGGAGACGCTTGAACAAGCGGTAAAAAGAAGCTGCGAAATAAAAATCCATATTGTTGAGGAGGATGAAAAAGAAAAGGGATTGAGAAAGCTCCTGAATTACGGCCACACCATAGGGCATGCAATTGAATCGGCATTAAAATACAAAATAAGCCACGGTCAGGCAATATCCATCGGGATGAGCTATGCCGCAAAGCTCTCTGCAAAAAATGGATTTTTGGATGAAGGCTCTGTGATAAGGCAGAATAATCTGCTTGAATACATTGGATTGCCCCATAAGCTAAGCCACCGCAAGCTTAAGCCAAGGGAAATTTTAGAGCATATCCAATATGATAAAAAAATAATAAATAAAAAATTGAATTTTGTGCTGCTGAATTCCATAGGGGATGCATTTGTTTCTGATGATGTTTCAATGGAAGACTTAAAGGGAATACTTGGGGAATAAAATGCTTGCAGCAGTCGTATTGGAAAAAACCGCAGAAAAAGCTATGAAAGCTGCTGAGAGATGCAAAAAAGCTGACTTGATTGAGTTAAGGCTTGACAGCATAAGGGATTTAGGCCCTGCAACGCTGAAGGAATTGATAGAAAAATGCGGTAAGCCCGTTATCGCAACCAACAGGAAAAGTAATGAGGGTGGATTTTTCAGGGGCAATGAGAAGAAAAGGGTTGGCCTATTAAAAACGGCGATTGATTTGGGGGCTGATTATGCGGATATTGAGTATTCAAGCCAAGCTTCCTCAAAATTCCTGATTAAAAATAAAAAAAACACGAAAATCATTGTTTCTTACCATAATTTTAAGGAGACTCCGGATAGCATAAAAAAGACATACGGCAACATTAAAAGCTTAAATCCTGACCTGATTAAAATCGTGACACGGGCAAATTCTGCAGCTGACAATTTCAGGATTTTTGATTTAATAAATAAAGCAAATGATGAAAAAAGAAAAATTGTTGCTTTCTGCATGGGACACTATGGGCAGTTTGGCAGGATTTTGGGCATTATACTCGGCTCCAAAATAGCTTATGCCTCAATTGAAGAGGGGAATGAGTCTGCAAGCGGGCAATTGACGCTAAATGAATTGATAAGTCACTACAAGCTAAGGAAGTTAAATAAAAACACGAAAATAGCCGGCTTGATAGGAAATCCAGTTGCACATTCCTGGTCCCATATAATGCACAATGAGGGCTTTGACAAGTTAAGGATAAATGCAGTCTATCTGAAGTTTCAGGTTGACAAATTAAGGGAATTTATTGATTATTTTAAAAATTTGAACTCTCTTGGCTTTAGCGTCACAATACCTTATAAGATTGAGGTTATGAAATATTTGGACAAGATTGATGAGAAAGCAGAAGAGATTGGCGCTGTCAACACAATAGTCATGCGAAACAAAAAATTGATTGGGTATAATACAGACTGCCAAGGCGCAGTAATGGCATTAAAGGAAAAAGTAAGTCTAAAAGGAAAAAGGGCTGTTCTTTTAGGCGCAGGCGGCTCAACAAGGGCTATTGCTTATGGATTAATGGAGGAAAACATGAATAATATAACCATATTGAACAGAACAATAAAAAAGGCAAAAGACATTGCGAATGATTTTGGCTGTGGTTATGGCTCTTTGAGTGATTTGAAAAATGTTGATTATGATATGTTGATCAACACAACTTCAGTCGGCATGCATCCAAACGCTGATGAGTCAATAATACCTTCAAACCTGATAAAAAAAAACTCTGTTGTCTTTGATATTGTTTTTAACCCTTCCAAGACACGGCTCCTCAAAGATGCTGAAAAGAAAAGCTGCACAATAATTCCAGGATTCGAGATGCTTGTTCAAGGTGCGATGCTCCAGTTCAGGCTCTGGACAAGCAAAAATGCGCCTGAAAAGGCAATGAAAAGAAAAGTTTTGGACTATTTGAAAAATGCTGGCAATAAAAACTAGAAGGCATGTAAATGCCACGATAGAAGCGCCCTCTTCTAAAAGTTACACGCAAAGAGCTTTAATAGTTGCATCCCTTGCAAATGGGAAGTCCGTAATAAAAAATCCGTTGTTTAGCGAGGACACGTTTTATATGATTTCTGCGCTGAAGCAGTTTGGCGTCAGCATAGTTAAAAAAGGCAGAAATTTGATTGTGCACGGGACTAATGGAAACTTAAAATCCCCTGACAAGCCTGTTTTTGTCGGAAATGCCGGCACTGCAATGCGGTTTTTGTCGGCATTTGCTTCCCTTGCGAAGGAAAAAATAACAATAACTGGAGATAAAAGGATGCAGCAAAGGCCGCTTCAAGATTTGATAGATGCTTTGAAGCAATTAGGCGTGAAAGTTGAAAGCAATGGCGGCTGCCCCCCTGTGGATATTTATGGAAATTTTGCAGGCGGGAACGCCCGATTGAAGAGTGGCATAAGCAGCCAGTATTTGTCATCTATATTGATGTGCGCCCCCTACGCCAAAAAAGATGTTGCAATAAGCATAGCTGGCAATTTGACCTCAAAGCCGTACATAGACATTACATTGGATGTTATGAAAAACTTCGGAGTTAACGTAAAAAACCATGATTATAAAAAATTCACAATAAGAAATACCGAAAAATATAAGCCAAGAGTTTATAAGGTTGAGGGAGATGCCTCGAGCGCGAGCTATTTCTTTGCAGCAGCTGCCATAACAAAAGGGAAGGTTATGGTAAAGAATATAAACCCGCGCAGCAAACAAGGCGATATAAAGTTTTTGGACACACTTAAAAGAATGGGGTGTGGTGTAAGGAAAGGAAATGATTTTGCTGAGGTTAAGGGTGAAAGCCTCAAGGGCATTGACGTTGAAATGGGTAATATGCCTGACATTGTGCCCACGCTGGCTGTCACAAGCATATTCGCTGATGGCATGACAATAATAAGGAATGCTTCAAATTTAAGGTATAAGGAGACTGACAGGCTGAAGGCATTGGCATTTGAGCTTAGAAAGATAGGCGCAAATGTTGAGGAAAGACAGGATGGCCTGGCAATAAAAAGAAAAAGGCTTCAAAAGGCTGTAGTTGAGACTTACAACGACCACAGGATGGCGATGAGCTTTGCAATAGCGGGGTTGGCAATCAGCGGAATCAGGATAAAAAACCCGAATTGCGTTGCAAAATCCTTTCCTGATTTTTGGGAAAAATTCAGCTTGCTTTATAAGAAATGAATATTGCATTGATAGGGTTCAGGGGCGCGGGAAAAACCACAATCGCTAGGCTGCTGGCTGCAAGGCTTGATAAGAAGCTAGTCTCTACAGATGAAGAGATTGCAAAAAAAACAAAAATGCCGATTGCAAAGTTTGTCAAAAGCTACGGCTGGGACAAGTTCAGGGAAGTGGAATCAGATGTGGTGGAATCCATAAGCGATTTTGATGAATGCATCTTTGACACAGGCGGCGGCATTGTGATGAGGAATGAGAATATTATAAATCTAAAGAAGAGTTCCCTGATTGTGCTGCTGACCGCAGATGTGAACACTATAAAAAGCAGGATAAAAAACAGCAAAAGGCCTCCGTTGACAAACAGAGGGAATTGCATCGATGAGGTAAAGGAAGTTCTTCAGGAAAGGGAAGCAAGATACAAGAGGGCTGCCGATTACACTATTGATACCTCAAGGCTGACTGCCGAGGAGGCTTGCGACTTGATAATGCATTATGCGCAAATGGAGCTGCAGTAATATGAACACCTTCGGCACTTTGTTCAGGATAACTACATGGGGGGAGAGCCACGGCAAGGCCATAGGGGTTGTGGTGGATGGGTGCCCTGCCGGGCTTGAGATTGATGAAAAAGATATACAAAAAGAGCTTGACAAAAGGGCGCCTGGGCAAAGCGAGGTCATGAGCCCGAGGAAAGAAACTGATAGGGTGGAGATTTTGAGCGGAATTTTTGAGGGTATGACAACTGGAACTCCAATCTCGATGATCATCTACAACAAGGATGCAGACTCCTCAAAGTATGAAAAGATAAGATACTTGCTGAGACCCGGGCACGCTGACTTTTCTTATCAAGCAAAATACGGCCACAGGGACTATAGGGGAGGCGGGAGGAGCTCTGCCAGAGAGACGGCTGCAAGGGTTGCCGCAGGGGCTATTGCAAAAAAATTGCTGGAGTTTCATGAAATAAAAATCATAGCTTATGTCAAGGAATTGGCTGGAATAAAATCGAGCAGGATGGATTATAGCCAGATATATGGAAATAATGTGAGGTGCCCTGACAAGAATGCCGCGAAAAAAATGGAAAAGGCAATCCTAAAGGCAAAAAATGAAGGTGATTCAGTCGGTGGGATTTGCGAGATTATCGCAATGAATGTGCCTGCAGGGCTAGGCAAGCCAATTTACAGCAAGCTTGAATCTGATTTGGGGTCTGCAATCCTTGGCATCAATGCAGTCAAGGGAATTGAATTTGGCATGGGATTTGAACTGGCAAGAATGAGGGGCAGCCAGTCAAATGACGAATTTATTGTAAAAAATAATAAGATTGCAACAAAAACAAACCACCATGGCGGCATTTTAGGTGGTATATCAACTGGAATGCCAATCATTATGAGGGCTGTCGTAAAGCCTGCATCAAGCATATTGAAAAAGCAAAAAACAGTCAATTACAAGACGATGAAGCGGGAGATAATTTCAGTTGAGGGGAGGCATGACCCTGCAACTATAGTCAGGTTCCCGCCGATTGCAGAGGCCATGGTTGCTATAGTGCTGGCTGACCACATGCTCATGGCCGGCAGGATAAATCCTGATAAGATGGGATGAATTCTATGAAAAGAGTTTCAGTTGGAATTATTGGCGGCACTGGAAAAATGGGGAGATTCTTCAAAAAATTTTTCGAAAAGAACAAATGCAAAGTCTTGGTTTCATCAAGAAGAACAAGGCTAAAACCAACAGAGTGCGCAAAAAAAAGCGATGTCGTTCTTGTCTCTGTACCGATAGGCGCCACTTTAAAAGTCATCAGGGAAATAAGCCCTTGTATAAATAAAAAATCCTTGCTGATTGATACAACCTCCATTAAAAAAGAGCCTGTCAATGCAATGCTGAAATATTCCAAATGCGAGGCTATCGGCATGCACCCTGTTTTCGGGCCTAATGTCGGTTCAGTAAAAAACCAGGCAATTGTATTGTGCCCGGCCAGAGGAAAAAAGTGGCTCAGGTGGATTGCCAATATTTTTGAAAAGAATGGGGCAAAAATCAGGATTGTGACTGCAAAAAAACACGATGAGATGATGTCCATAATTCAGGGGCTTAATCACTTCAGCACTTTGGCTGTCGCTCATGCGATGAAGCGGTCCGGAATAGCCATAAATGAAAGCCTTGAATTCGCAAGCCCTGTTTACAGGCTAAGAATGATGATGGTTGGGAGAATCCTAAACCAGAATCCTGAGCTGTATGCCGACATTGAAATAATGAATTCCAAGAACAGGGAAATGTTGGACCTGCTGGAAAAATCCTCACAGCAGCTTAAAAAAATAATAGAATCAAAAAATAAAAGGGAGTTTGTGAAATACTTCAATGAATGCTCGCAGTTTTTTGGGGGTTTCAGGAAAGATGCTGAAAGGACAAGTGACTATCTCATAGAAAAGATGGTGGAGATGGAATGAGAATAGCAACTTTGGGCCCGGAAGGCACTTTCAGCCATGAAGCATCCTTAAAATACGGAAAAAGCTCGCCAATCTCATTTGCAAACACCATCAGGGATGTGTTCGGGCTTGTTGCTGACGGCAAAGCGGACATCGGAATTGTTCCTGTTGAGAATTCAATTGCAGGCACAATAGGTCAAACCCTTGATTTGCTGTTGGATTATAAGCTTATGATTAAGGCAGAGGAGATTATGCCGATAAGCCATAATCTGGTGGGGTTTGGCAGGGCTAGCGAGATAAAAGTTCTTTACCTCCACCCGCAAACTTACGAGCAATGTGAGATTTTCATCAAAAAGAACTTTCCTAAGGCAGAGATATTGCAAACCTCCAGCAATGGGAGGTCTGCAGAGATTGTCGCAAATGCGAAAGACAAATCAAAGGCATCCATAATCCCAAAGATTGCAGCCAGCATTTACAAGCTGAAGATATTGAAGAGAGATGTCCAAGACAGCAGGTTCAATGTCACAAGATTCTTTGCCATTGGCAGGAATGATGGGAAAAAAACAGGCTATGACAGGACCAGCATTGCAATTTATCCCCAGGCTGACAGGCCAGGCCTGCTGCATGAAATGCTTGGGGAGTTTGCAAAAAGAAGGATAAATTTGACAAAGATTGAGTCCAGGCCTTCAAAGGGCAAGCTTGGCGATTACGTTTTTTTTATTGATTTCCAGGGGCATAGGGCAGAAAAGAACTCTGCAGATGCTCTTAAAAATCTTGAAAAGAATTTTTTTGTCAAAATATTGGGGAGCTATCCGAGGAAATACTGAATATGGAGATTAAAAAGCTGGCAGAAAGCCTTAACCCTGTTGAAAGAAAGGTTTTGAAAGTTCTTGATAATTTTGATTACTTTCATGACATCATGAAAGCCACAAATCTCAAGGATGTCGAGGTTTCAAGAGCATTGCAATGGCTGCAGAACAAGAATGTTGTCGAGCTGAAAGAGCAGCAGAAAGAAATGGTGTTATTGGATGAGAATGGCCTGAAATATCTGAAATCTGGTCTGCCTGAAAGAAAATTCCTTGATGCCATTGAGAGAAAAACATCAGTTTCCGAGATAGCAAAAAAGGCTGGATTGAGCAATGAGGAAATTGCAATTTCCCTTGGCGCTTTGAAATCAAAAGCTGCAATTGAAATGGAAAAGGGCAAGGAGCTTCTGGTTTCAATAACTGGCAATGGAAAGCATTTGCTGAAGCATGGATTTCCTGAAGAGCAGTTCCTAAGGGAAATCTTTCCGAAGGAATTAAGCTCTTTGAATGAAGAGGAAAAGTCTGTCCTTGAAAATCTAAGAAAAAGAAAAAAAATCATCAGGGTTGAGCTGTCCAAAATAATAAATGTTGAGCTGACAGAAACAGGAAAGAAGCTGCTGAAGGAAAAAATTGAAGATGATTTGATTGAGAAATTAAGCCCTTCACTGGTAAAGGCAAGTGCGTGGAAGGGCAAGAAATTCAGGCGCTTTGATGTAAAAATCAATGTGCCCTCAATTTTCGGAGGCAGAAAGCAGCACTACAGAAGATTTCTTGATGAGGTCAGGCAGAAATTTGTTGCGCTTGGCTTCAAGGAGATGACAGGCCCGATTGTCGAGACTGATTTTTGGGATATGGATTCCTTATTCATGCCGCAGTTCCACTCTGCAAGGGAAATTCATCAGGCTTATTATGTAAAGGAGCCGAAATACGGAAAATTGGATGAAGCTCTTGTCAAGAGAGTGAAGGAAGCTCATGAAAATGGATATGAAACAGGCTCAAAAGGCTGGCGCTATGAGTTTGATGTGAAAAGAACGCATAGGCACATGCTAAGGACCCAGGGAACTGCATCTTCTGCTAGGATGCTTGCATCAAAAGAGCTGCAAATTCCGGGAAAGTATTTTGCGATTTCAAGATGTTTTAGGTATGATATTATTGATGCAACCCACTTGTCGGATTTTTTCCAGACAGAGGGCATTGTTGTCGAGGAAAATCTGAATTTCAGCCATTTGAAGGGTTTGCTTAAGATGTTTGCAGAGGAATTTGCAGAGACTGATCAGATAAAGATAACACCGGGCTATTTTCCATTCACAGAGCCAAGCGCAGAGCTGCATGCAAAGCATCCGGATTTGGGATGGATTGAGCTGGGAGGCTCGGGAATTTTTCGCCCGGAAGTTGTAAAACCCCTTCTTGGAAGGGAAATGCCTGTGCTTGCATGGGGCATCGGTATAGACAGGATTGCGATGTTCAAGCTCGGAATCAGGGACATTAGGCAGTTATTCAGCCATGACTTGGAATTTTTGAGAAGTGCAAAAATAGTTTAAAATGCCGACTATAACTTTTTCACTGAAGGATTTGCAACATCTTGTAGGCAAAAAAATATCCGTTGAGGAGCTGCAGGAACTGGCCCACTACGGCAAGGGCGACTTTGAAGGCTATGACAAAGAAACAGATGAAGCCAAGATTGACTTCGGGGACACAAACCTTCCATATCTCTGGAGTGTTGAGGGTGTTGCACGCTTGATTAAGGGAATTCTTGGATTGCAGAAAGGCATTCCTGAAATAAAAGTCAGCAAAGGAGGTTACCAAGTTGTTGTTGACAAGTCTGTAATCAAATACAGGCCATATATTGCATGCTTCGCTGCAAAAGGCAAAAAGATGGATGATTATTTGATAAAGCAGATGGTGCAGCTGCAGGAGAAATTCTGCGAGAGCTATGGCAGGAGAAGGCAGAAAGTTTCAATTGGGCTGTATTCCTACAAAAGATTGAAATTTCCGGTGCATTACAAGGCTATTGAGCCATTGTCGATAGAGTTCGTGCCTTTGGAATTCAAGGCAAAGATGAACTTAAAGGAGATTTTGGCAGAGCATCCAAAAGGAAGGGATTATGCATGGGTGCTTGAGGGATTTGACAAATATCCTGTATTGATGGACGACAAGAATGAAGTGATGAGCTTCGTTCCAATAATCAATTCCAATTTTACAGGAAAGCTCGAGATTGGGGATGAAGACTTATTTTTTGAAGCTACTGGAATTGACGAGGAAGCTGTCAACCTAGCTGCAAGCATATTTGCTTATGCCCTGCATGACAGAGGCTTCCAGATTTACTCTGTTGAGGCAAAATATCCTGACAAAAAAGTTATGATGCCAAATCTGAAGAATGAGTCTATACAGATAAAGAGCGAGCAGATAAAGCATTTGTTTGGATTGGAATTAAAAGAAAATGAAATAAAGCAATTACTTGAGAAATCCCAATATGACTTTGCCAATTGGAAAGTGAAAATTCCTGTTTACAGGAATGACATCCTGCACCCTTATGATATAATAGAAGATATTGGCATAGCCTATGGCTTTGACAAAATAAAAGAATTGCCATTGACAACATTTACGCATGGCTCGACTTTCAAATTGAATGAGTTCATTGACAAGGTAAGGGAAATCATTGTGGGGCTTGGCTATCAAGAGATTTTGAGTGCAATATTGGCCAACAAGGAACTGCTTTACAGGAAGATGAACATCAAAGATTTTGGCACTATTGAGATAGACGACTACATGTCCGAGACTTATTCTGTTGTAAGAAGCTGGATTTTGCCGAATTTGATGGAAGTTTTTTCAAAAAACAAGCATGTTGAATTTCCCCAGAAGATTTTCGAGCAGGGGCTTGTGAATTCAAGAAAAGGTGATGAAATTTTCGAAAGCCATAGGATAGCAATTGCTTCTTCCCATGAAAATGCAAACTACACAGAAATGAGGCAGATTTTGGATTATATAATGAAATGCTTTGGCTTGAGCTGTGATATAGAAGAAGC
Organism: Candidatus Woesearchaeota archaeon; assembly: GCA_016185805.1. Lineage (GTDB taxonomy): Archaea > Nanobdellota > Nanobdellia > Woesearchaeales > GW2011-AR4. The sequence continues at coordinate 21,502 of JACPMW010000005.1, forward strand.
AGAGCATGATTCTTTCATTGAAGGCCGAGTTGGAAGGGCTATAGTGAAAGGCAAGAAGGTGGCTTATTTGGGAGAAATTTCGCCTGTTGTAATTACAAATTGGGGCCTTGAAATGCCAGTTGTCGCTTTGGAGCTGAATTTGAGCGAATTGTGGGAAGTGATGGAAAGGTAAATTGAGCAAAAATGTCTAATTATCTTGTTGGTGTTATTTTCTTAACAATTGGGCTAGTGATTATTTTAATTAATGATAAGTTAATAGACTGGAACAGAAAATACTATGGCAAATTTTTATCAATTAAAGTTAAGAAAAGGAAATTTTTCTATTATTTTCATAAAATTGTGTATTATTTAGGAGGATTATTTGCAATCGTATTCGGAATAAAAAATTTAATAAATTAAAAAAATAAAATTCACTCCTTTTTCTTCGGAGCAGCTTTCTTCGGCTTTGATTCTTTGGCTGGTTTCTCAGTTTCCTCTTCTGCTGTTGTTTCTGTTTTCTCCTCAGCCAGTCCTGCCTTCTCTTCAAGTGAAGTTTCCTCAGCTTTTTCTTCCTTTTTCTTTGGCTTAAAGAAGTCCCTCAGCTTTCTTTTCTCTTCCTTCTGCACCCTCAATTGCTCTGGTGTTTTTCTTTTTGCTCTTGGTCTTTCTGTTTTTGGTTTCGGCTTTGAAACTCTTGCCTTCAACCCAAATTCATCAAGTGCTTTGGCAACTTCCTCATGGGAAGCATTCTTTTCTATCTTTAGGACTTGGTTTAATGGCTCCAAATGAAGGATATTCACTTTTCTCCTTCTTGTCTCTCCATCCAAAAGCACAAATTTGTCATCGAGAATGTCTATTAGGATTCCTTTCTTGCCGGCATCTCTTCCTGCAATCTTAACACATACTCTTCCAATCTCAATCATTTTTTCCTCCGATCACTCAATTTAAAGTGGTGTCACCATCCACTCAAGTGATTTCTTTGTTGTTTATGTTATTAATTTTGAATTGTTTGATTTAAAATATTAGTTTAAATTTTTATTGCCTTGCCTTGTCTATTATTTTTTGCCTCATGCATCTGCTGCATAAGATTCCTCCAAACGGCCTCTCTGGTCTTTTTTTTGTCTTGGCCATGCTTCTCATCCTGAAGGGCAATTCTCTTGGGATTCCTTTTAGCACAGCGCCGCAGTTGCCGCACCTTGCAGCTGGTGGCTTTCTTTTTTTATAGTGAAGGCTAACCCTGTTGCCTGGTACTTTTCTGAAAATCCTCCTTAAGCTTCTGCTCCTTAATCTTGGCGCTGGCATGCCTTTTAGGAAGGCCAAGCTATTTAAAAAGGTTATGAAATCTTTAAAGATTTCATAGCCCAGGAAAAACTTTGTTTTTCCGCTGGTTAGCATAATCTTTAAATAGGAATACTTTGAAATGGAGTTAAGTATATGCAAATATTTTTTCGCTTAAAAAGAGGAGTGTCTCCGTTGATAGCCACTATTCTTTTGATAGCTTTTGCTGTTGCACTCGGCTCGGTTGTCATGAATTGGGGCTTGAGCCTCAGCCTTGGAAAATCAGAAGACGGGTGCAGGAATGTTGAGATTAAAATAAGAAGCCCGGATTCATCTGATGTTTGTTTCGGCGGCTTCGGGCAAAATGGGTATATAAACTTCATAGTCGACAACACCGGCAATGCTGATATAAGCGGCTTGGCAATATGGATTGTGGGCGACAAGGGCACGAGGCTTTTTGACCTTGACAATATCCTGATAAAAAAAGGCTCTTTGTACGACAAAAAGGACAAGGAAGTGGGCTATGACTTCACACAATTTGGCAACATAAAGCAAGTGCAATTCATTCCAAAGGTAAAGGCTGAAACGCAAGAGATATGCCCAAAGAATTCCATAAAAGCTGAAAAAATCGGAGTATGTCAATAAACTTTCATGATTTTCCTTAATATCATTGTGAATGCCAAAGAGAAGATGATGTAAGTTCCAAGCCAGCCAAACCAGTCTTTATACCCAACCGGCAAAACCACCCTTTTTTTATGATTTGTCTGTATAGATTTTATTGAGCCGTTTGTTTTTTTGATTGGGTTGGGGTATTTATTTTCATTTGTTATCAATACGCTGTGCTGCTGCTTCTCATTGCCATAGATAATCTCCAAGAGATGCTCTCCCTCTTCCCCTTTCAATGCCCATGCTGCCTGGGAATTTTCTATTTTCTTTGTTTTACCGTCCACTATGATGATTTCGTCAGGCACCTCCAGCTCAACGTTCCCCTGTGCGTTTTTATCAAAATTTGCTGTGACTGAAAATTCCTGCTGCGGCTTTATGCCTTCATATGCAAATGTCGAGCTCATCCATCCGAATATCAGGATTATTGGGATGAATGTAATCAGCGTGGGCTTCAGCGAATGGGTCATGTACTTCATGTTGACTTCCATTGCCTTTTTCTGCAGCGCCATTGCCCTTGCAGGCTCATTTTTTGCTTCCTTGATTTGCTTCTGGTAGCTTTTGATTTCGTCCTTGAGGTTTTTCATCAGGGATTGGTTGGTTGTGTATTTTGTTATCAGCATTATTATTAAGGATACTATCAATGAAAGTATTACTATTGCCCACAATGCAGGCAGCTTGAGCAGAGGCGCAAACACCACATTCAAAAAATCGTAGTATGCCATTTTAACCTCCCATAAATTTTCTCAACATTGGATTCATGTCCATCATGTGCTGCCTTGCTATGTCTTCATACAGCCTGTAAACTATCATGACTGTAAGCAGCAGTCCTGTGCCGCTTGTTAATGCTCCTGTCAAATCTGCGAATGCAGCCAAAAATCCCACTGTGATCCCTCCCATTATAGTCAATGGCCATATATACCTGCTCAGCAATCTTTCAAGCACCCTCTCATCTTTCCTGAAGCCGGGAATCTGCAATCCGCTTGAAATCATCTGCTTCGCTTGGCTTTTTGCATCCATGCCGGCAGTCTGCACCCAAAAAATGCTGAATATTATGCTGCCCAACATAAAAAATAAGATATAAAACAAGGCCTGCAGGTATGGTGCGATTCCTATGAATAGTGTGTGCTGCTGTATGACACTTCTTATTATGTGAGGTCCCTGGAGCCAGTATACAAATCCTGAAATTGGCTGGTTACTTGAAGAGCTGAATGCTCCTAGCAGAGGGTAGCCGATATTCTGCAATAACCTTCCCCACAGCTGGAAGTTGGCAATCAGGGCTGCTACAAGTATAACTGGAATATTTGATGTATAAATAAAAGACAGTGGCCATCTTATGCCGTGTCCCCTTACAATGCCGAAAGAAAGCGGAATCTCAACCTTCATAGATTGCGCATATACTGCAATCACAAAAACAAGAAGTGTTGATAAAACAGCAGATATCATGATGAGCGCTGTTGTCACATCCCCATTGACAAGGCTTTGGAAAAATGCCGGGACTGCACCAGATGAATACGTGATGCCAGCCAGCCCTGAAGGCCCGGGCAGCCAGTTGAATGCCCGCAAAAAAAGGCTTTTGCTGACCCCTGCTGCGATAAATAAGCTTATCCCTGAGCCAAAGCCCCACTTGCTGACCACTTCATCTAAAAATAGGATTAATAGCCCTCCCAAGAACAGCTGGAAAATCATGATAAGTTGCAGCTGGAAATAAAATGTTGAACCCCTAAACTGCTCCTGTGGTGCCAATCCGCCCATAAAAACAAAAATTGAGCTTTCGAAAAGTATGAAGAATAATGATAAAAATTTTTGAGTGCCTTGAAAAGCCCTTTTGCCTTCAGGAGTTGTCAAGTCAAATTTCCATATTCCTGAACCGTTAAGCAGTTGAAGTATGATGGATGCCGTAACTATGGGGCCTATGCCCAGCGAAATAATAGACCCAAATTCTGCCCCTAATATCACAGAGTATATTTCAAATGTCTGCAAGGCATTTTTCCCCATGCCAAACAGCGGCAACGGACATTTTATAGGATGGTATTCAGTTTGTTTTTAAATTTATTGAATGGGATAAATCATTTTGCTATCATGCCAAGGACTTCGCCGCCGGCCTCTTTCACTTTTTCAACAGCAATTTTTGATGCATAAGGCGTTGTTATCCTGAGCTTGACAGAAACCCTTCCATCGCCAAGCAGCTTGTTGAATCCCAATTTTCCCAGTTCGAGCGAGTAAGAATCTTGTTCTTTTTTTGCCAAGCCGCTGGAAACAAATTTTTCCATGTGCTGCTCTATGTAGCTTATGTTGACTGCGTTTATCTTTATTTTTGGGGTTTTGCTTACAAAGCCGTGTTTTCCAAAATAATTCTTATCTTTCCATATGCTGGGTTTTTTCGCATCAGATCTTTTGCCGGAACTTGCCATGCCAGCTCCTCCCTGATGCCCTTTTCCCCTGTGCTTTTTCTTTGCGCCCCATCCATGAGTTTTGCTGCCTCTCTGCCTCTCGTTTTTCTTGCGCTTGTTAACAGTCATTATAGCATCCTCCTTATCAGGTCGTTGATTGCCCCTCCCCTGTAGCCAAGTGCCCCTCCATCTTTAAACGTGTGCTTCAGGCCCTTTCTTCCAAATCCTTTTCTGGGTGCATTGAGCCTGAAATATTTTTTTATTTTTTTGCCGTCTGCAGTTATGAAATCGTTGTATCTTATTTTTCCTGCTGCATCAGTCTCTCTGTCTTTGAATTCCTCTCCCCTCTTGCCCACAAGGGCATTGAAGGTTTCTTCATTGATCTCGCCCCAAGTGACGTAGTCCTTTACTTTTTTAAGCATTCCAACGCAAGAGGGGTTGCCTGAAATTACCGTGCAATAATTTTTCCGGTAAAGTTTCAGCATGGACAGGGTGCTCTCTACTCTTTGGTTCATTCCCACAATTCCCCTCACTCTGATTGCCGCGAGTTTTGTTTCCATTTTATATCCTTGCTGTCACAGTGCTTCCTTCAATTATATGCAGGGTTTCGGCGCTCTTTTGGCTCATTTTGAATTGTATTATCTTTTTAAGTGCGCTGAAGCACGCATATAGCACATTCAGCTTGCTTCTTGTTTGTCCTTCCGCCTTTGCCCACACGTCTTTAATCCCAGCCAGCTTCAGTATTTTCTGGCACTCCTTTTCAATAATCAGCCCAGTTCCTTTTGGTGCAGGTATTAGTGTCATCACCACGGAGCCTGCTTTGCCGCTGACTTTGAAGGGCACGGTATGCGCGTCTCCGCAGCCGCATCTCCAATTTCCGCAGCCTCTCTTTATTTTTATTAAGTTGAGTTTTGCCTGCCTTATGGCTTTTTCTCTCGCTGGAACTGTTTCTTTTGATTTGCCGTATCCTACGCCAACATGCCCGTCCTCATCTCCAACAACGGCAAATGTCGCGAATTTCGGCTTGTTTCCTTCTGCAGTTTTCTTTTGCGTTTGCTTGAATATTCTTTTCTGGCCTCCTCCAAACTTTCCTTTTGACTGGCCGACCATCAGGAGTTCTGTAGCAAGTTTAGGCAGCAGCGCATCCACTATTTCAGGCTCGAGGATTTTTATTCTGTGGTCAAGCGCATAGTCAATATCCGACAATTCGCCTTTCTTAACCTTCATGCCAAGTGACGTCTTGGGCTTCCATGACTCCTTCTCAAAAGCGTCTTTCTTCTTTACCTCTTCTACTATGACCTCTTCAATCTCCTTTACTTCGCCAAGCTCCACAGCTAATCCCTCTGCTGGCTTTTCTATTATGGCTTCTTCCTGCATATCTGCTTCCTTGACTTCCTCTTTTTTCTCTTCAGCTGTTTCCTTTTGTTTTTTCTTAGCCATGTATTTTTCCCTTTACATCATTAAAATGCTTCACTATATCCTCAGGATTGAGCCCGTTTTTTAGATAAGTATAAAACTGCTTTTCATATCTTGGCCTGTCGTTTTTTATCGATTGGGCATATTGCGAGATGTGCTCTCCTGAAACCCTTTCCTTTGGCGGCAGCACTTCCGTGTTTGAGGGTATTTTCATGCCTGCATCAAGTGCGCCGGCAAGTGCCGCATAAAGCCTTGATCCCTTGGTGGAGTTATTCAGCCCTATGTCCAGTATGGCTTCTTTGATTCCGCTTTGGACTGCTTTCTTCCCTGCTATCATTCCGGTCAGATACGCGCTAGGCAGATTTCCCGTGTTTCCCTTCCATCCAAATTTTCCCAAAGTTTTTGAGTCTACTGTAAATATTATTTTATCTCCCTTTGGGTTGTACTCCACTATCGAGGCCTTTATGCCGTTAAGTGATTTCCTCACCACGAGCCTGAATTTATTTGAAAGCAGTATTTTCAGTCTTTTTTTGTAGTGGGTTTTCCCTTCTCTCTTACGTTTGAATGAAAGAGAAATATTAATTTTTTTCATTTTTTAAAAATCCTCTTTCTTGGGTGTATGTCTTCAAGTGCCTTAAGCTCCTAAAAAATCCGCCCTTGCTTTTAAAATAAAGCTCATGGTACGCTGCGCTTGTTATTGTATTCTTAACCCTGAGCAGCTTTATGAAATTCCTCTGCAGCCTTATGTTGTTTATCCACCTTCTCTTTGGCTCCAGCCTTGCTGTTTTCTTGCCTTTCCTTGAGCCTGGTCCTTTTTGCTTGCCGAGGCTCTTTTGGCCTTTTGATTTCCTCGCCCAAAACCGTGAAGTGTTGAGCAGCCTTCTTTTTGTGATTGCTCCGTTGCTGATCAATGCCCTTATATCGCTCTTCGTTATGGATTCCTTTATATCGTCAGTCCTGCCTGGGTCAAATCTTACCCTGTTTTCGCCGCATTTCAGGATGCTGGCTGCCAGTCTTCTTTGTACGTCGAGCATTTTTATACCTTTTTTGTGAGCAATTTGTCTTTTTCTTTTTTATCAATCTCCTTTTTTTTATCTTCTGTTAATTCAGCAGGTTTTTGCCCATGCTCTTTTGCTTCCGGTTTTTCCTTTGAATCTTTTTTAGTTTCTTTCTGCTTTTTTTTGGTGTTCATGAACTCCTCAATGTTTTTGATTTGCTCATCTATATTGAGGTTTAGTGCGGTTATGCCAAGCTCTTTGGCTTTTTTGAGTATTTCTGCTTTTTTCCTTATGCCAACTTGACTTGAGATTATCATTCCCTCATTTTCTTTTTTGACATTGTTTACATCGCTGACTGAGTGCACGTGTATTATTTTCAATCCTGTAGCGTGAAGCCCAAAAACTTTTGATGGTGATTTGTAGCCTGGAGACGGCATTTTCCTCCTTCCTTTGAGGTGATGCCTGATTTTTGAATGTATTCCTTTTGGTTTTCTCCACTTAATTTTCCTCCCAAGCCGCTTTCTTCTTTGGTAGTCTTGTCTTATGAATGCCGGCTTCCCGTCTTTAAGTTCCTTCCTTGCATCCAGCAATTCTTTGAGTTCTCTCATTTCAGCTCTTTACCATCTTTATTGATGACATATATTCCGTCTTGAAAAACGCGAGTGTCATATCCCGGCCTTCTTGTAAGCTGCTCTATGTCAGCGCTCACTTGCCCGGCTGTCTCCTTGTTCGGGCTAGTCACATATATCAGCTCGCCTTCCACTTTTACGCTGGCCTCATTTTTTAGTTCCAGTTCTCTTGGGATCTTTTCCCCGAGGAAATTTTTGACAATCAGCCTCTTGTTTGCCACGCTTACATTAATGGGAAAGTGCCCGGAGCACACCTTCAGCACATATGTGTGGTTTTGCGCGCTTCCCTTTATCATATTTTTGATATGGGCTGCCAAAGAGCCCATGATTTTTTTATCTTTTTTTGTCTCTCCTTTTGACTCGAGTATGATTTTTGTGCTATCGGCGAGTATCGAAACGTTCCGCTGCTTGATTTCTCTCCTGACTTCACCTTTTGCTCCTTTGATTTGCAAAGTGCGTCCGGTCATAGATGCCATTACTCCGTTAGGCAATTCAACGATTTTTGTTATTCTTTCTTTTCCCATCTTCAATAGCAATAGGCCAAAAGCCTTCCTCCTATCTTCTTAGCCTTCGCATCATAATGTGTCATTATCCCCCTTGGCGTTGAAATAAACAATATTCCGATATCCTTGGCTGGCAGATATCTTTTCTCAAACTTCTCAAAATCTTTGGCCTTAACGCTGTACCTTGGCTTGATGACGCCGCATTTGTTGACATTTCCACTCAGCACAAGCTTAATATGATTGCCCCGGCTATCTTCTATCTCCTTGAATTCGCTGACATAGCCGTTTTCTTTCATCACCCTCAAAAGTTCTTTTATCATTTTTGAGCTTGGCTTTACCAGGCATTCCTGTCTTCCGACAAGTTCATTGTTGAGTATTAATGACATCATGTTTGCCAGTGGATCGTTGAGCATTTTTTCACCTTTCAGCTGTATTTTTTGAATCCTAGACTTATCGCGGTTTCCCTAAAGCATGTCCTGCAAAGGCCAAGTCCGTACTTGCGTATATACCCCCCGGGCCTGCCGCATCTTCTGCATTTTTTTGTTGACCTGCCGTGCTTTCTCTGTTTTGGTGCATTGTGTTTTATGTACTTCTGCATTTTGACGGGTTTTGATTTCAGTTGCTTGAATGCTTTTCTGTAGTCGCTGTACGTCATTACTCTGCCCCCACTTTCGTCTTGAAATTATCTGCCATGAAGATAATCGCTTCCTGTTTTGTTATCCTGTGTCTTGCTGGTATTTTTCGGGCCAGCAGCCTTCTTTTTTTGATTCTGTAGCCTGGTCTTTCTAGCGTAATACAGACCTGAAGTCCCATAATTCCTATCTTTGGGTCGTACTTCACTCCAGGTATCTCTATGTATTCCTGAATTCCGAATGCTATGTTGCCGTTCTCATCAAATTGCCTTTCGTCCAATTTGTTTTCCATTGCTTCGAGCAGCCTTGGGAGCAGCTTGATTGCTTTGTTTTTCCTCAATGTCAGCTTGCATCCTATCGGCAGGCCCGGCCTTAAACCCCATTCCTGTATTCTTTTGTTTGTGATTGTTTTGACTGGGGTTGACTCTGCAATAGCGGCAAGCAATGCCACTCCTTTTTCAAGCCTTGGCTGGTCCTTTCCCGCCCCTATATTCAATGTTACTTTCTCTATTCTGATGCCCTTCATTTTGCTCATGTTTCGCGAATCGTTACCAATGGCTTGTCGTCTCCAATAACAAATGCATATTTTTTTGACGTCTCAACCAACTCTCCATTCGGGTTTTTGTAGATTATCTTGTTTCCGGATATGTCCTCAACATGGCCTGTTTCTCCCATGTGCTTTCCTCCCGTCAGGAGGATAGCTGATTTTTTGTCCAGTTTCAGGTGTTTCGCTATCTTTTTGCCCGGCAGTTCAAGGAGAAGGGTGTCCCCAACTTTGTATGACTTGTTATCGGTCAGTATGTTGTTCCCGTCAAACAGGTTCAGTTGAATCTTGCCCCTGACTGGAGTTTTTCCTATGATTTTGCATGGCTTTAGCGAAGCTTCCTCTTTTTTTATTTTGGCAAGCCCTATTTTGCCATTTTTGTCCGCAATGACTCTGAAATTCTCATTTATATTTGAAAATTCTATGGTATCAAAAATTCCCACCGGAAACCTGAAATCCTTCCTTGCTTTCCCGTCAATCTTTATTTGATGGGTGTTTATTATTTTCTTGGCTTCTCTGCTGGAATTTGCATAGGAGAGCATCTCCTTCAAAAGTGTTCCAAACGAGATTCCTTCTTTCGGGCTGTGGGTGCCTGAAGCAGGCTTTATTATGAATTTGAATTTTTTCCTTGCGACTTGCCATGTTCTTGGCGCTGCCAGCCTTTTTAGGTGTTCCTTTCCCATTTTATATTTAGTCCTCCATTATTTTCTCTCAAGTATTTTCTGCCTGAGCTTGTCATCTAGATTCAATTCAATTATCATTACATTTGATGGATGCATGGCCAGCATCTTTTTTGTACCGTCTCTTTTTGTAGTTTCAATCCCATTGACAAACACGTTTGCTTCCTTTAGATTGATTTCTTCGATTTTTCCTTCGTGTTTCGTGAATTTTCCTGCAATTACCATGACTTTGTCGCCTTTTCTCATGCCAACGCTCCTCTTCCCGTATTTTTTCCTCAAGTCCTTTGAGAGATGGGCATGTATGAATTTTTGCCTGATGTGCAGGGGCGCGGCTATCTTGTATTTTCTCTGCTTTCTTGGCTTGCTGCTGCCTTTCCACGCATTTGAAAAATTCGACATTTTAAACCACTATGCTTGCTATTTTTGCGATGCCGGGCCATCTTTCGCATGCTTCTTTGGCTATTGCCCCCTTGAAAATTGTCCCTTTTGGGTTTCCTTTGTCATCCTTCAAAACCACTGCGGAATTGTCCTCAAATTTTATTCTCATTCCATCCTGCCTTCTGAATTCTTTCCTTTGCCTCACTATAACCGCATATACGACTTGTTTTCTCATGTCAGGCTTGCCGCTGACAACAGAAGCCTGGACTATGTCCCCCACCCCGCAGCTTCCTATCCTCCCCTTTGTAGTTTTTAGCCCGACAACTGTAAATATTTTTATTATCTTGGCTCCAGAGTTGTCGCAGGTTTCTACCCTGCTGCCTACTGGCAATGACCGTGTTACATTCGCTTTTAATGGCTGCATTTTATCCTGTTTCCTCAGCCTTGTCCTTCTCTTTTTTTATAACCTTGGCCGCTTCTCTTGCTTCCATTCTTCCCTTAAACTTTTTTTCAATGCCTAGTTTCTGCACAATTACAAAATTTTTTGTCTTGCTTAAAGGCCTGCACTCAATTATATTTACAACATCTCCATCCTTTGCACTGATGCAGTCTGGATTGTGCGCCTTGAGCCTTGTCCTTCTCTTTTCGTACCTTTCATATTTTTTAAGATAGTTAATCCTCTCAAATTCTATGACTGCCGTCTTTCTCATTTTTGTCGATGCAACTATGCCGATGAATTGCCTGCCCCTGGCGCTTAATTTGCCGTGAAAAGGGCATTTTATGTCGTGGCACTCCTGTTTCGGCGCCTCGAATGTTCCTATATTTCTCGCTTCTATTGCTGTCATTTTGTGGTTTATTTTGTAGCCTGCCGTGTGTTTTTTTGCCTCTTTAAGCTGCATTCTTATTTTATCTCGACGCTGCTTGGCGCAAAGCCGTGCTCAATCAAAATTTTCCTCGTCTTCTGCTTGTGCTCGCCCTGAAGCTCTATCTTCCCGTCTTTTATTGTGCCGCCGCATGCAAGCGCTGACTTGAGCTTTTTTGCCAAATCTTTAAGGTCTATCTCTTTTTGGTCTATGCCTTCTACAATTGTGTAGTTTTTGTTGAATTTTTTCTTCTCAGTATAAACCAATATCTTTTGGCTTTCTTTTGCTATCGTCTCGCATACACACAGCTCTTTTACCAAGCCGCAAATCTGGCAGATTTCACTCATTCCTTTTTGATACCTCCGTTTTCTGTTTAGCTTTTTCCTGTTTAAGGGTCAATATTTTTGCGATTGTTCTCCTTATCTCCCTTGCCTTGCTTGGGTTTTTTGGGGACATCCCTATTGCGATCTGCGAGTTTGCTTTCATAAGCTCTTTTTTCAGATCGGCCATTCTGTTGTCCATGTCTGTTTCATTCATCAGCTTTAGTTCCTTTGTTTTCATTTTTTTTCCTTCTCGTCTTTTTTGGCTTGCCTTCGGAAACTGCTTTGGTTTCCGTCATTTCTCTCTCATGGTTTGCTTCTCCCTTTAACTCCCCTGCTTTTACTTCTTTCTGCTCAATCAGCTCTATATCGTCCGGCAGCTTGATGTCTGGAGGCATTATCCTTACTTTGACTCCAATAATTCCTGTCTTCAGCTGTGCTTGAGCATCTGCTCTTTTGACTCCTGTTACTGCTATGTCGCCGCATTTCTTAAGGTAGCCTGTATAAAACCTCCACGATTTGGCCCTTGCACTCGGGACTTTGCCGCTTATCGTAATCTCTATACCTAAAGCGCCGGATTTCATTACATCTCCCATTATCTTGTGGCTTATTGCCTTGAATTTTTCTGAGCCGAATTTTTCCAGGGCATCAACTATCTTTTCCGCAACAATCCGTGCATCAAGATTTGGATTTTCCACCTCGCTGATTTCTATCTGCGGATTTTCCAAGTCAAATCTCTTTTTGAGCGTCTTTGTAAGCTGTTTTATGTTCTGCCCTTTTTTGCCAACTATCAGTCCAGGCCTCGATGTAAATATTATTATCTTCTCCCCCAGTGGCGTCTTTACCATCCTCGTATGGCTGTGCCCCACATTCTTCAGGCTTTGAGTTATATATTCCTGTATCTGAAACTCTTTGAATTTCTGCGCCACGAATTTCCTTTCTATCAAAATCCCACCCCGATTAGGATTTTGGGAGTTCCGAAAATTGAAATTTTCGAGACTATCATTATCTATCCCCTCTCATTTTTGTCTTTTCCTGCTTTCCCTCTTGCGCTTTCTTTTTCTCCTCAACTACTATCTCTACGTTTGTCCTTTTCATTTTTCTTCTGGTCTTTCTGCCAAAATGCCATGTTTTGCCTGCTTTGTGCGCCGACACATGGGTAATTATGAGGTTTGAAGTATTTAACCCCTTGAACTGGGCGTTTGCCTCAACGCTCTCTATCAGCCTTATGAATTCCTTGGATGCTTTTTCCGGGTAACTCGCAGGACCAAGCTTCTTTTTGTGCCCCAAATCCCAGTTATATCTTTTGAAGGGGACTGCTGCTTTCTTTTCAGCGACATTATGCAGTATTTTTTTAGCCTCCTCAACGTTCCTGTTTTTGATAAACCTGCATATCTCGACGCTTTGCTTGAACGAGATGGGCAACGCTGTCCCAAGCGCCTTTGCCATATGTTCTTTGCTGTAATTAGTGTATGTGTATCCTTTCATTTTTATTTTACCGACAAGCTTGCGCTCGACCTTGTGGCGCCTATGCCAGGTGCGCTATGGGCAACTTTCTTTCTCGTCAATGCAAATTCCCCAAGATAGTGTCCTATCATCTCCGTCTCTATCGCAACTGGAACAAATTCCCTGCCTTGATGTACTTTTATTGTTACGCCAACCATCTCTGGAAGTATGATCATGTCCCTGCAATGAGTCTCTATGTTCTTCTCATTTGCCCTCATTTTTTTTAGCAGTATTTTTTGCTGCTCGGTCATTCCCCTCTTTATTGTTCGCCTTTGCCTTGAGGTGAGTATCTGGGCCACCTCATTCGCATTCATTTTTTTGAGCTCTTCCAGTGTTTTTCCCTTGATTGTTGTTTCTTTTTTTGCCATCTTATCAAAAATATTTACCTCTTACTTCTTCCTGTCCTCTTTGGGGCTATCTTCCCAACTTTCCTTCCGGGCGGCGCGTTTCTTGAAGATTGTGTCGGAATTCCTTTTGCGTGCGAGCTCTTCCCTCCAAATGGATGATTTACTGAATTCATTGATGTACCGCTCACTATCGGCCACAATTTGTTTTTTGCCCTCATTGCAAAGGATTTTGTTCCTGCCTTCAGGAACGGCTTTTCAGGCCTGCCAGACCCGGCTATAATCCCCACAACTGCCCTGCATTCCGGCAAAAATGTCCTTCTTTTGCTCGAGGGCAGCTCCACAACAATCCCATTGTCCATTTTTGTTATTATTCTCGCAAATGTTCCGCTTGCCCTTACAAATTTTCCCCCATCTCCGGGATTTGCTTCTATGTTGTATATGGGTGTTCCTTCCGGAATATTCTTTAGTGGAAGCACGTTTCCTATCTTGGTTTCTATATCAACCCCTATCTCTATTTTATCTCCGGATTTTATACCCTCGGGAGCTTGCAGCAGTCCAGTCTCGCCGTTGCTGTACTCCAGTTCCATCAATGGGGCGCTGTGGCCGCTGCTGTGCAAAATGTCGGATATCGTGGCATTCATTGGCTTGTTCTCATACCTCGAGAAATTCACCTTGCCCTTGTACCTGAAACTTGGCGCCCTATACCTTGGGCTTCCTTTGCCCCTTTTCTGTTGTATCAAGCTTTTTCCCATTTTAATTCACCATCACATTAGTCCTAATTGAGTAGCTATGTCTATTGCCGGGTTTTTTGAGGAAAATTTGACGTATGCTCTTTTCTCGCCGTCTGCATTTATGAAGGTATTCACCTTTTCTATCTTTACTTTAAACATCTCCTCTAC
>JACPMW010000009.1 GCA_016185805.1 Candidatus Woesearchaeota archaeon
GACCAAGGCAAAATCATCAGTTGTAGCGTGATACTTTAGCATGTACTGCTGCGCCACCAGAGCATTTTGTGCTGGAAAATTCAGCCCCTCTGCCTGCTCATATACTCTCTCGGCAGCCATTAAAATCTCGTCAGTTATCTTCATCGAATTATTTGCAAGCAGCCTCTCAACCCCAACAACAAGTATATTATTATAACCAAGCTTATTGGCTGTCCACAAGGCAGCCCCTCCGCCTCCACAAACAGCAGTCGCTGTCAGAATTGGTATCTTTTTTCTTAAGAGTCCATTCAGCACATTCGAGAACAGCCTCTGCCTCTCTCCATTGCTTTCAGTATCAACTGCAGAGACTACGGCAGCTTCAATATCATCTACCTTAAAATCAGCATTTTCAATGGCCTCTAGAGTAGCCTCGTAAACAAGCTCTTGGCTTGTGTCTGTCTGTGCCCCAAACTTGGTCATTCCAACGCCTTTAATATACATAGAAACCCCCTTACCTAGAATATTTCGCCCTGAATTCTTGCTTATCGACAATCGCGAGCATAAGAAGAGCCTCAGCCACCAACTTTTCGCTGACAAGAGATTTTCCCTGCAAAATAGCTCCCCTTTCATCCTGCGCCACAAGGTCAATTTCAAATCTGACTTTGGCTGGTGGCAATATTGGGGCAATAAATTTGACCTCTTTCAGCTTATGGGCAAGCACGTCCTTTTCTTTGTGATTTGGTATATTGCTTCTTGCCAATAATGTGGCCGCTTGCCCCATTCCTTCGACTGTCAACGCACCTGGCGTGATTGGAAAATCTACAAAGTGGCCCTTATAAAAATCCTCTTTGCCGGTAAAATCCTTAACTGCCACTATCCTATTGCTTGTTAGGCTTGTCACCCTGTCCAAAAATAAGAAAGGCTTGTCATAAGGAATTATCTTCATGATGCCTTCTGTATCTATCTCTCCTTTGGCATTCTTCAGATCATTAATTGCGTCCATTTTGCTGTTTTTACCTACTTTAAGGCTGTTTAAAAAACTTTCTACTTTATTATTTTAGAATATAGATTTTAAAAAATATATAACAAAAGCAATGAAAAAACCTCAAAAAGTGCAAAATTTTATATAAAAAGATGCAAATTCTTGGTTATATGCTAAAAAACAGGAAAGCAAGGCTGAAAATAGGCCAAAGCCATAAATTTTTTGTTAATGCGCTGGACAAAAGCCTTAAACTGCTTGAAAATTCCTACTCCTACTTAAAGAACTTTGCCCTAAAGGCAAAAGAAAAATTTCCTGCATTTTACAGGTATTTTGAAGCATTGGCAAACCAGCATATAATCAAGCCAAGCAAAAATCTGTTTAACTCCTCCAAGATTGAGGACATGGGCAGCTTTATAACAGCCAACGTGATAAAAAGGCTTCCTAATGTTGATGAGGTTCAGGTGGAAAAGATATTGAGCGACCCTTCCAATAAATCTTTTTTGGAAATCCTGACAGAAGGCTTTGGCATAAATCAAGACAAGGAAAAGACATATACAGTGCTCGGCAAAAATGGCTCCTTCAAGAGAATACTGATAGCAAATAGGGGGGAAATAGCGTTAAGGATAATAAGGGCTTGCCGGGAGCTCGGGGTAGGGAGCGTTGTCATATACTCTGAAGGGGAAAAAGATTCGCTTGCTGTAAAATTTGCCGACAAATCCTACAATATAGGAAAATCAAAAAACTATCTCGATATCAAGAAAATTGTCAAGCTTGCTAAGCAGGCGGATTGCGATGCAATTCATCCAGGCTATGGCTTTCTGGCAGAGAATTCTAAATTTGCCAATCTATGTGAAAAGAAAAAGATAAAGTTCATAGGGCCGTCTTCCAGGATGATAAAAAAGCTAGGCGATAAGGTAGAGGCAAAAAGGGCAATGCTAAAAGCAAGCATCCCCGTCATAGAAGGCATAAAGGAAGGGTTGAGAAGCAAACGGCATGCTTTAAAAGTTGCAAAAAGAATAGGCTTCCCGGTTATTTTGAAAGCATCTGCCGGCGGCGGAGGCAAGGGGATGCGGATTGTTACAAAACAAGAAGATGTCTTCAACGCTTATGAAAATGCAAAAAAAGAATCATTTAATGCCTTTGGAGAGGATTCTCTTTATATTGAAAAGTACCTTGAAGAGCCACGCCACATAGAATTTCAGGTATTGGCAGACAGGCACCACAGCGTGATTCATCTTGGAGAAAGGGATTGCAGCATACAAAGAAAGCACCAAAAATTAATTGAAGAGTCTCCAAGCCCTGCGCTTGACAATGAATTAAGGGAAATAATGGGAAACGCAGCTGTAAATGCAATAAAGGCAATTGGCTATGAGGGCGCAGGCACTGTAGAATTTTTACTGGATAAAAACAGGAATTTCTATTTTATCGAGATGAATACAAGGATACAGGTTGAGCATGGGGTAACCGAAATGGTGACTAATGTTGATCTTGTAAAAGAGCAGATAAAGCTTGCAGAGGGCGCGAAGCTTGCCTACAAGCAGGAAGACATCAAGGTTGACGGGCATGCCATAGAGTGCAGGATAAATGCAGAAGACTCAAGCAACGATTTCGCGCCTTCGCCAGGAACTATAACAAATTATCTTCCTCCAGGGGGGCCTGGAATAAGGATAAGCAGCTCATGCCATTCAGGCTGCAGGATATCTCCCCAATTCGATTCTTTAATAGCCTTGCTGATATGCTACGGAAAGACAAGGCAGGAAGCCGTTGTGCGAATGAAGCGCGCTTTGCAGGAATTCATAATAGAAGGCGTCAAAACCACAATCCCGTTTCATCAGCTTGTTTTGGCCAAAAGGCAGTTTTTGAGAGGCAATGCAACAACATCCTTTATAGAAAACAACAACCTAATGGAAGAATTAAAAGGCGTAAAGCAGGAGAAAGAAAAAATGCCTAAGGAAAAGAAAGTCCTAATAGTGACAACTGCGGTATCACAGTATCTTGCGAAGAAGCACAATGGAATAAACAGCAAAAGGATGAATCCTTGGGTGATGGCAGCAAGGCAGGAGTCAATGAATGAAGGCGCTTTCGAGGAATAATTTTAATATGTTTGTCTATTTTCTTTAGTCTATGCATAAAGTATTTCATTTTAAATCTTTGCCTTCAACACAAGACAAGGCCAAAGAATTATACAAAAAAGGCTTAAGCAATATTGTAGTGGCGGCAGATTTCCAAACCAAAGGCAAGGGCAGGTTCAATCGCAAATGGCATTCCGGCAAAGGCGGCCTGTGGTTGTCAATTCCGCTAAAACTCAAAAACAAGGAAAAGCCGCAATATCTTACTTTTATCGCTGCAATTTCTGTTGTAGAGTCCATTAAAAAAATCTCAAAATTAAAAACAAGCATCAAATGGCCGAATGACATCCTTTATAACAAAAAGAAGCTATGCGGCATCCTAACTAAAGGCATTTTCGGGAAAGATAGCTTTGTTATTGTCGGAATTGGCTTGAATGTCAATCAAACTAAATTCCCAAATGAAATCAGAAACACAGCAACTTCGTTAAGGATGATAAAGCACAGATTTTTCAGCATCAAAAGCCTAATGAATGAAATAATCAACAATTTCTTTTTTCTTTACCATGATTACTACACAAAAAATGAACTTAATCATATAACCAAACTTTGGAAGAAACACTGCGGTACAATAGGTAAAGATATAATTGTCGTAACAAGTACAAAGAAAATCTATGGGAAGGCAGTTGGAATAGACAATAACTGCAGTTTGCTGTTGAAATTAAAAAGCAAAAGAATAATAAGAATAGCTGAAGGCGACATAAAAATAAGGTACTAGCCAATCTTAAGCCTTTTCCTTATATCGTTGGGTATTTTCATCGACTTCATCCTTTTTTTATCTACAAAAACATTTATTGTGTAGCCTGATGCCAACAGTTTTTTGTCTTTTTTCCTGTAAATCTTCTGCTCAAATTTCACGCTTTTTTCCTTCAACTCTGAAATTCTTGATTCAACTACAACAATATCATCGTACCTTGCGGGATGGAAATAATTGCAATGCGCTTCCACAACTGGGGTGATTATTCCCCTCTTGTCAAGTGCGTTGTAGTCAATTTTCAGGCTTCTGAATATCTCCCTCCTTCCGCTCTCAAACCACCTGAAATAATTGGCATAGTATACAACCTGTCCCGCATCCGTATCAGCGTAAATAACCCTGTGCTCAATCTTATGCATGAATAACGGCATTTAGAAGTTGTATATATTTATTTCCACAATCTTTTTAAAAGATATGGCTTAACCAATGCACAAATGTCAGTCTTAAGGAATGTCCCTATTTTAAGAAAGCTTCTGGAGATAGTTTATGCAATGCTCCTTGTCGTTATATTGAGCGTGTTGGTTGGCCTTATTCTCGCATTTCCAGTCATGTGGCTGTGGAACTTTATATTTGGGAGCCTGTATAAGATAAATGTTTTTCAGGCATGGGCATTAAATGTGCTTGCAGGCATCTTGTTTGGGCAGAAAAATTCTAATAAATAAGGATATAATAGCATAGGTGTGGAATATCTTAAGCTTACCCAAGAGCATTATAACAAGAGATAAATTATTCTTGCCTCAAGTAGAGTTTGGGCTTTTTGCATCTGGAATTGAAAATTTTGGGGGTTTCAATGAAGATTCCTTGGAGGGCAGCGGCCCAAAAAGAGAAAGAGCTGAAGCTGATTTTAAAGCAGAAGAGCCAAAGCTGGAAACACAGGCGGCATTCCCCTCCCCATTATTTCTGGACGATTTAATAGTTCCTATCAATGCAGGCAATTTGGAAAAAAAGGCTTTTTTTGTTGCCAATTCAATTGGGTCAGCAAATACAATTCTTGGCTATTTATTGCCTAATCCCAAACTTGGAGCTGCCAACAGCTTAAATCCACGATATTTAGTCTACAAGGCTCTTGAATTTCCAGCGCAGAAGTATGCAGGATATGCATTGCCTCAGGATGATTCAGCCTATCAAAATGAGACAGTTTACAATCTATCGCCAAGCCCGTCATTTTCCTACCAGCCAGCTTGGCAAGGCGAAACAAAACATTACAGTTTCCCGCTAATTAAGCCTGAAGAATTCTCCGCGCCTCAGTTTGTTTATGCCCAATCAAATTTGGCTCCAAACTATGACATGCCAAAGCCCGCAATTGAAGCCTTAAATGGCAGTTATTGGCAAACCACTTCCAGATTTATTGGTGTTTATGAGCCAACAGGCGCAAAATTAGGGGAAGAAAAAGTTCATAGAAAGACTTTGGAAAATGTAATTGCAAAAACAGAAATACATATGAATGTAACTCAATCACAAATACCTCAAGCGCCTCAGCCAACACAGCCCTCATCAAGATATGGAAGAGGCGTAGATTTCATAGTAAACTCCCATTTTTCTGGAAAATTATCGCTGCCTTATGAAACCACACCAAAATTCCAAATTCCTGTTTTAGGAATTTCTTTAGGGGCTATTCTAGCCATCCTGAATCCTTTCAGAGCAAGCGATTATAATAAAACTCAAAACAATGCCTTGCATAATTATCAAAAGCCCGACATAACAAAAACAGTTGTTATGGCATCCAAAGTACAGCAATATATCCTTGAGGAAATCCAAAATGGAAATCCTGAAAACGAAAATTCAGGTAAAAATACTCATGCACAAAAAACTACACAAATTGTGGTCACCGAAGGAAAAACTCAAAATTCAACTGTTATTTACTTGAGCAATTACAGAAGTCCTAGGAAAAGGAATAATCCATTTTGGCAGCCAAGAGATATAAGAAGCAAGTATAAGGCAATATT
Source organism: Candidatus Woesearchaeota archaeon (assembly GCA_016185805.1). Classification (GTDB taxonomy): domain Archaea; phylum Nanobdellota; class Nanobdellia; order Woesearchaeales; family GW2011-AR4. The sequence continues at coordinate 5,788 of JACPMW010000009.1, forward strand.
GAGAGACTCAAGCAGAAAATTAAGAGAAATTGCTAAAAAAAGCAGTGATTATGCACTAACTTCAGCCAAGAAAGTTGGCAATCAGTTCTATGCAAATGCGAAAAGCCTTTACACAAAACTTAAAGGAAGAATAGAATCAACTATTGACAATTATCGTGCAGGTCAAACTATAGATATTTCAGAATCACTAAGTGCAAGAATAAATTCATATAATCAATTAAATCCTAACGCAAATCTGGAGTCACTGCAGGATGGAGCCAAATATCTTGAAGAAAAGTCCGGGGGAAAAGTATCTTATATAATTATAGATTCGGTGACAGGAGAGATAATAGCAGAAAGAAATGCAGACGATATGGTATCTAATGGCTCAATGTCAAAAATTTTTATTTTAAGGCAGATTCTGGAATTATCTCAACAAGGAAAAATAAATTTAGAATCAGAATTGAAATTAAGAAATTCTCAACATCCAAAGAATTACACACCAACTGGAAAACCTACTACAATAAGGGAAGCTTGTAGAGAAATGGTTAGTGACGAAAATGGAAATAGCAACTTAGTCACGAATGCGTTGCTGGAGCTAATTGGAATAAAAAGAACAAATAAAATGCTACAACAGCAGGGCTACAATGAAACAGTTTTTGTTGATTATTACAGACCAAAAGATCTTTATAGAGGCAATAAAACATCAGCACGAGATACTGCAAGTGAAATGTTTAGACTGAAAAATGGTATAGGCCTTGATGAATATCACCACAAAGTTGCATTAGAGAGTTTAGATGGGAGGTATATGACTTATCCAATTTCTAAAAAGCCTCAGAGGCTAAATACAGAGAAAATTATAATTAAACATGGACAAACTGAGCAGGATATTAGCCTAGCTTGTGGGATCGAAGGAGTAAATAACAATGGTGAAACCTTTAACAGTATCCTTGTTTACATTGATAGCGATATTAACAAGAGATTGGTAAAGAAAGATTTTAAAACTCCCACATCGTCTGGCTCCGGTATAATGAATCTGTTTATTAATACATTGAGACAGGCATGCACAATAGCTCAAGAATACGTATCTTATAAAAAACCCGCTTAATCACTCCAAAACAGCCAGCACATCGCCCTTGTTGACATTGTCGTTCTTCTTGACTTTGATTTCTTTGATTATGCCGTCCCTTGGCGATGCGATATCATTCTCCATTTTCATTGCCATAAGAGTGAATAAGCTTTGGCCCTGCTTTACCTGCTCTTTTTGCTTTGCCTTCACATCATAAATTATGCCAGGCAGCGGCGCTGTTATCTCAAGCTTTCCTTCCCCAGTCGCTTGTTTTTTATGGAGCCTTTCGACAGCGGATTGCTCAATGTCTTTTTTTGTCTCAACCTCATAAACTTCTCCTTCACAATGAACAAGAATTTTGCCCTCTTCTGTCTCCTCTATAAGAACCTTGTATTCTTTGCCGTCAACCTTAACAACTATCTCTTCCATTCAACGGCGAAGTCCGTTGATGCCTTGCGGGACATGTCGAAAATCAATATTTTCGAGCATGATCGAAAATGCGTAGCATTTATCGACATAAAGTCCCGAGTGCTCACTTCGTTCGCAACCTCCTTTCATTTTCATAGTGGCATATTGCCGTGCTTTTTTGCAGGCTTTTTCTCTCTCTTGGAAAGAAGCATCTCAAGGCATTTTATCAAGGAAATCCTAGCCTCTCTTGGCTCGATTATCATGTCGACCTTGCCAAGCTTTGCAGCAGCATAGGGATTAAGGTACTTTTCTGTGTAATCCTTTATTAATTCCCCTCTCACTTTTGGATTTTTGCCGATTTCATCCTTGTTTATTATGCTGACAGCCTGCTCCGCACCCATTACTGCAATCTCCGCATAAGGCAAGGCAATAACCTTGTCAAAGCCCATGTCTTTTGATACCATTGCAATATAAGCCCCTCCGTAAGCTTTCCTCAAGACAAGAGATATCTTGGGAACTGTAGCTTCCGAGTAAGCAAAAAGCACTTTTGCACCATGCCTTATAATTCCATTATGCTCCTGCTCAGCGCCGGGCAGATAGCCCGTCACATCAACCAGGTTTATTAGTGGGATATTAAAGCAGTCGCAAAACCTTACAAATCTTGCAATCTTGAAAGAAGAATTGATGTCAAGGCAGCCTGCAAGCACTTTTGGCTGGTTCGCAACTACTCCAACAACGTTTCCGTTAAGCCTGGACAATCCAACAACTATATTGGCTGCGTAGCCTGCCTGCACCTCAAAAAAAGACCTTTTGTCAAAGATTTCAGAAATCACGTCTTTCATATCATAGGTCTTTTTTGGGTCTTCCGGAATAATTGATTCAAGCTTTTTAGTCTCCCTGGCTGCATCATCATTCACATGATGTGGAGTGCTCTCAAGATTGTTCTGCGGCAGGTAGCTGAGCAAAGCCTTAATCATGTCCAGGCACTCTTTTTCATTTTCAGCCATAAAATGGGCTACACCGCTCTTTTCATTATGGGATGCAGCGCCGCCAAGCTTCTCGAAGTCGATTGACTCTCCTGTTACTGTTTTCACAACATCGGGCCCGGTAATGAACATATAGCTTGTCTTCTTCACCATCAAAATAAAGTCTGTCAGGGCAGGAGAATAAACAGCTATTCCGGCACATGGCCCCATAATCGCGGAAATCTGCGGCACAATGCCCGACATCATTGTGTTAAGCTGGAATATTCTGCCGCCTGTATCCAAAGCAGATATGCCTTCCTGTATCCTTGCCCCTCCAGAATCAAGCAAACCAATGCATGGGCATCCGGTCTTTAGGGACAATTCCATAACATTTGCAATCTTTTTATTATGCATCTCCCCCATCGAGCCCCCCATAAAAGAAAAATCCTGCGCATAAACATAAACAGGCTTCTTGCTTATTGTGCCATAGCCTGTTATTACACCATCCCCAGTCTTTTTCTTCTCAAGCTGTTTCTGGTGCTCTGCAAATGCATCAAGCTCAACAAAAGAATTCTCATCAAGCAAATATTTCAGCCTCTCTCTTGCTGTCAATTTGCCTTTCTTGTGCTGCAGCTCAGCAGCCTGCCTGTCGCTTTGCAGCTCTTTGCCCCTCTCAAGAAACTCCTTAAGCTTTTCCCCCATACTTCAAGCTTATGAATAATGCTTTAAAAAGGTTTTCACAGCATCACAGCAATGAGGGACACTCATTACATTGTACATTGCATGGGTCTCTTTCGGGATTGAAATTAAATATTTGTCCTTAATGTTTGATTTAAAATAACTTAAATCCCCTGCTTTCTGTTGTTCCTATTACGCCTCCATCAACAATCTTGAACAATATCTCTTTTTCCTCTCCAATGCTCCTGTGCTTTTTCAATATCGCTCTTCGGTTTCCATTTGGGGTTATCTGCAGTTCAATCAGGCATTTGCTGCCATACTTCAAAATGTCTCCCCCGACTATATTGACCTTGTCTTTGGTGTCAAAATCAGCATATACCTGGTTTGCAATCAGGACAGGAATATTTTTTTTCCTTGCAATCTCAGTCAGGTAAGATATCTGCTTGCTAAGCTCGATATTCACTTCATGTATGTCCTCATTCTTTCCCAGCTCCAGCCTGTAAAGCATCGCTATAGTGTCAACGATTATCAGTCCAATCTTGTCATTGACAACGCTTTTTAGCTTCTCAAATGATTTTTTTTGCTCAGCAAAGCTTGTCGGCTTCAGAAAAATGATATTGTCAAGCAGCTTTTTGTAATCTTGGCTTATGTGGGAAGCTATCTGCTTCAGCCTCTCAAGAGAAAACCCTCCCTCGCAGTCAACGTAAACAACCTTTTTGCTGTCCTTTGCCACGTTTACGGCGCAAAGAATGCAAAGGACAGTCTTGCCGGAGCCCGCCGGCCCGTATATTGTAGTTATCACATCCTTTTCATAGCCGCCCTTCAGCATCTCGTCAAGCACCTTGCTTCCGGTTGCCAGCTTGTTGTCCTCCATTCATGGAAGATGCTTTAGCTATTTTATAAAACTTGTTCTATTTTTTTCGGGAAAATTTAAATAAGGACATGATATCTTTGCCCATATGTCAGTCCCATTGTATATTAAGATTTTGCTGTGGAGTTCTTACCTCATCTCATTATATTTCGCTATTTTCTGGTTTCTTGTTTTGCTGGACAAAGAGCAAAAGCCAAAAGCAAAAAAGCTAAGCAAATTCCCAAAAGTCAGCATAGTTATACCAGCTTATAATGAAGAAAAAAACATAACTACAACATTAAAGTCATTGGTTAGTCTTAATTATCCAAAAAACAGGCTTGAGATAATTGTTGTGAATGACGGCAGCAAGGACAATACAAAAAATGCTGTCAGCAGGTTTATAGCGGAAAACAGGAAATTTGACATCAGGCTGCTAAACAAGAGAAATGAAGGCAAAGGGGCTGCGCTGAATGACGCTTTGAAGATTGCAAAAGGAGATTTCTTTGTGTGCCTTGATGCAGACTCAATCGTGACAAGGGATGCGCTGTCAAAAATACTGCCGCATTTCACAGATGAGAATATTGCTGTTGTGCTTCCTCTGCTGAAGGTCGAGAAGCCGAAGAATTTGTGGCAGAAGATGCAGTGGCTTGAGTACATCATCAACATGTTCTACAAGAAGCTCATGAGCAGGCTGAATTGTGTGCATGTATCACCAGGCCCGTTTTCAGTTTATAGGACTGGTATATTAAGGAAAGTTAATGGCTTTGACGAGGACAATCTTACAGAGGACTTGGAGATAACCTTGAGGCTGCAGAGCAAAAACTATAGGATAGTGCAATTGCTTGATGCAGAAGTATTCACCCTTGCTCCAAAAACATTCAGGGAGCTGTATAAGCAGAGAAACAGGTGGTACAAAGGCTCTGTCATTAACGCATTCAAATACAGGCACATGATGTTTAACAAAAAGTATGGGGACTTTGGCATGATACAGATGCCCACAATTATTGTGTCAGGGTTGATCGCAGTCATTCTTGTGTCATCTGCCATCTACTATGGGCTGAAGCCTTACTTCAAGGCTTTGTACAACTCCTTCTTTATAGATTTTGATTTTTACACTTTGATGAAAACATTCAAATTTGATTTCAGCCTTTTGGACCTGAATTACATGGCCATACTGGTTGCCCTTATAATGCTGTCAATCACAATCTTTATAATAAGAAAATCGCATGCAGAGACTAATGAGAACCCAAAAAGGCATGGATTCTTCTCGCTGATTTCCTATATATTCTTCTATTTCTTGGTGATAGGGTTTATATGGATTGGCATAATATTTGACTTGGCGTTTGGCAAAAAACAGAAGTGGTAGCATGAGAAGCTTAAGCAAAGACAAATACATTATCGCAGGGCTGATCACCCTTGGAATATTTCTTTTGGGGCTTTTCCTTGGATTGGCTATAGAGGGCAAAAGGGTCAATTACATAGAATCAGCCGGCAAAAGGCAAAATCTTGACTTTAGCAGCCTGCAGCTGCAGTATGCATTCATAGACCAGCTGAGCCAGGAGAAAAATTGCCTTGCTGTGCAGAAAACCTTTGAGCAGAACATAAACAATCTCGAGTCAACCAGGATAAGGCTTGAGAATTTTGACAGAGATGCCACTTTAAACAAGAACGAGCTGGACATCTTGAAGAACGAATACATACTTGCCCAGATAAGGTACTGGCTCCTTGCGGAAAGGACACGGGAGCTTTGCGGCGCTGATGTTGTGAGCATCCTGTATTTTTTCTCTGACGAAAAGGAATGCCCTGATTGCGAGAGACAGGCATTTGTATTGACTTACTTAAAGAAGAAATTTGAGGACAAATTGCTAATATTTTCCTTTGATTCAAAATTTGAATCAGAGCCTATGATACCCCTGCTTAAGAATACCTACAATGTCTCGAGCTATCCTACTATTGTTGTAGAAGGCAGGCCCAAAAAAGGTTTTCAGGACAAGGACATCATTCTAAAAGAGCTGTGCAGCTATTACAGGGAAAAGACTGAAGACTGTGCAAAATGATCTTCAAGAACAAATTAATTTATTTAATTATACTTGTGTTTTTCATTGCCAAGCTATTCACACTATCAGCTTACAAGGCAATTTGGTGGGATGCTTCTGTGTATATTGGCATGGGCAAATACATTTATTCTCTTGGAAATGCTGGATTGTGGGAGCCCTCAAGGCCTCTGATATGGCCGCTTATGCTTGGATTATTGCCAAAGTTCGGGGTTCTGGCTGGAATGGTGCTGGACATAGTTTTTGGAAGCCTTGTTATCTTTCTGACCTACTTGATAGGAAAAGAAATATTTAGCGAGAAAACAGGGCTATTTGCGGCTTTTTTGCTTGCAATCTCCCCCACATTCTTCTTCTTCAACGGAATAATGCTCACAGAAATTGTCTCGACCTTTTTTTCCCTGTTGGCTGTCTATCTTTTGCTTAGGAACAAGCACTTTCTTTCAGGAGTTTTTTTTGGAGCTGCATTCCTAACAAGGTTTTTGCAGTTGCTTGCATTTATAGCCGTTGTTCTGGCATTAATATACAATAAAAAATTCAAATCCAAAATATTTCTTGGCTTTGCAATAGCGGTTTTGCCTTATTTGATTGCCAACCAAATATTGTACAATAATGCGCTTTTTCCATTTTTTCAGCAATTATTTTACGGAGCTGTTCAGGGAAAACTTCCTCTATCTGCTGTTCATAGCTGGAATTGCATTGCCATTCAAAAAGCCAAACAGCAGATTTATTGTATTCCCTTTGATTATACTATTTTTGTTTTTTAATATTATCAGGCAAAAAGAGGTGAGGTTTTTGATTATGCTGCTGCCTTATATGTATTTGCTTGTATCTTATGCTTTGGTATATTTTATAGACCTTAAAAACTCCTTTAAGAATGCTGTAATATTTTTGATACTGGCTTTATTCATTCTTTCTGCAATAAGAATATCAATATTTCTTGATTCAGAATCAAATAAATCTGATAAATACGAGGCTTTGCAAAGCAGGCTTGAAGAGGCAAAAGGCAATATATGGATTTCAAGCCCCATAATAGCTGCAGAAAGCGGCAAAAAAATCAGCAAGCTTGTGTATTATCCGGTATTTTGGCAGGACTTTGATGAAACGCTCCTTGAATCAAAGAAAGCTGACTTCATATTCCTTGACACATGCGATTTGGACTGCAGGCCATTTGACTTGGAATGTGGGGATAACAAGAAAAAAATGATAGCTTTCTTTAAGCAGAATTTTAACCAGATTTATTCAAAACAAGGTGATTGCCAGCAGTTTGTTTTTAAGAGATATAGCAAATGACACAACTTTTTAGACATAGAAATGTCATTTGCTTGTCGAAAATCAAAGATTTTCGAGCATGCTCGGAAATTGTAACAATCCATTATATATTTTTGCAATTTCCGACATATTACGAGAAGACAACAATTCCTCTCCAAGAGGGCTTTGAACTCTGTTCAAAAGTCTAATAACTTTTGTCTTCGAGTATAGTTATTTCTTTATTTTAATAAAATCCCCCAATGTAAAGCCTTCAATGCTTTTCCTGCCGGACTTGAAAGCATCCTCTTTGTACTCCTCAACCAGTTTTATCCCAAGGAATTTCTCGAGCTTTCTTGCCAGATTGATAGGAGGTGCAAAAGCCCCTGTTTCTATCTTGCTTATGATAACCTCTTTTTCATTTATCCTGTTTGCAAATTCTTTTTGTGTCAGTCCCATTGATTCCCTTTTTTTCTTTATGATTTCAGGATAATCTTCAACAATTAATTCAGTTTTTTCTTTTTCCTCCCTTTTTTGGAGCTGCATGTGCTGCTCTTTTGGGCTTGGCCGCTTGGGAGCAGAAATGACTTTTCCAAACTTGGCGCAGTCAGCGCAGACGTCTAAATTAACTCCTTCAATTATCGCTTTTGCCAGGCTTTCTGTTGTCTTTCCGCACAGGTCGCAATTCATTTCTAATCACCGATTATGGTTATGATTATTCTTCTATTATTTCTAGGTTATATGGTCCAATTGATAAACGCGACCTTATATATTTTACTTATCAGTAAAATACTTTATAGTCTTCAAAATATATATTTCAGTAGCACTGCCCACTGGACATTCCCCGACGTAGACTATTTAAACTCATTCTACCATTTTTTGATAATTTTTGAGATTTTAAATCAACTTAAAATATCTCGACTGTTAAATTATAATTTTTGTTATAACTATATAAAAATCATTTAGATAGTCTCAATTAAGAAAACTTAGTGATTTAAAATGAATAATCAAAAAATCGGAAATTTAGAATCGCTTAATAAGCAAGTCTATGATGAAATCCATTGGTGGCAGTTTCCTTTAGCCGAATTTTCGATTAAATTAAATAAAAATTTTAAAGATATATTTTTTAATAAAATTATATCTAAAAGAAGCAAATCTTTAGAGTTTGCCTCTTATATGAACAATAGATCTAAAAAATATCATAAAGACTGGAATTTCAAGAGACAAAGAGCACTTATTTGGGACTATAAAATCAATGCCGAATTTGTGCCAGCATGGTTTGTTTATGAATCTGTTATGTATTTAAAAATGGATTTGCTAGAAATAGAAGAAAATATAATAGCATATTTAACTTTTAGGGGTAGAACTATAGTTCATCCGAAATTACCTGTAGAGGTTAAACCCGAATTCTCAAGTTTAATTGCCCACATGATATGTGATGGAACTGTAAGAGAAGATAGATTCTTTTACTTCCAAAAGGATAAAGATGGATTGAAAAGGTTTATAGAACTAATTCAGAATGTATTTGGAAACTATTCTACAAATCCTCAAAGAGGTCACACAGTTCCTTTGATTTTTAAAGAAGTAATATCCTCCTATTTTAAAGCATCTAAATTTGGAAGTCTAGATTGCAACTTAACAAACAAAATTTTTGAGCTTCCTCGATTGCATAAAGTGGCAATTTTAGCTGGAGCCCTATTGGATGATGGGCACTCTGTGTCATGCATTAGATTTTATACTGCTAGTTTGGATTTTGCTCAAAGTTTAAAAAGGCTTTCAGAATCTATTGGTTATAAATGTACACCCATAATTAAAAGAAAACCTGATGCCGAAAATTGGCATAATTTATACACGTTTAATATCTCCGCTGAAAGCATACCTAAGTTCTACCAAGACCTTACAGAACTATTTGAACTCTATCCAAAACTACATATAGGGAAGAAATATGATAATATCAGAAAATTTGTTGAAATAAAAAACAGAGCTTGGGAACAGAGGGCTAAAGGGGAAACTATAAAAATAATTTTAGACACTCTAAAAGAAAATGGAAGAAGTGCTCAAGAACTAAGTGAAATAACAAATACTTCTTTATGGACAGTTTATCATCATTTACAAAAACTTATAAAAAGAGGAAAATTAACTAAATTCAAAAAATATAAGGATACATTTGTTTATAGGTTAGTTTGATGCTACTATGGTTACTATTATTTTACGGTTACTTCTAGGTCCATCGAGTTCGCAAAATTGAAGTGCCTGCCACCGTCCTAACGCTAGTTTACCATTTTTTATTGGTATCGTCTCGCTTGGCCCCAAAATTGCTGATTTTATGTGGGAGTCTGCGTTGCCGTCAATCCTGTCATGCCTCCAGATTCCGCTTGGGATAAGCTTGCTTAATGCATCAAGCAGGTCAAGGCATATATTCGGGTCATAGTTCTCATTTATAATTATTGCTGCTGTCGCATGCGCTGCAAAAACACTGCAAATGCCGTTTTTTATCTTTGATTTTTTAAGGATGGAACTGATTTTGCCTGTTATGTCTATCAATTCCTGCTTTTTTCCTGTTGATATTGTGAATTCTTCCTGCATAATGCAAGTATTGATTAATAATATTTAAATATAATCTAAAGATAATCTGTTTCTATGAAAGTAATATGCGTTACAGGCATCCCGGCCACTGGAAAGACAACCATAGCCAAGAAACTGGCTGAAAAATACCATTTTCAAAATTTTGATGTCAGCAGGGCTGTTGCTAAATACAGACTGGCAGAAGGCTATGACAAAAAGAGAAAGACAAAAGTAATAGATACCAAAAAGCTGAACAAGTTTCTTATTAATCATATTAGCCAGCTTAAAGCAGATAAAAAAATAAGAGGGATAATAATTGACTCGCACCTCTCTCATTATTTGCCCAAAAAATATGTTAATCTGGTTGTCGTCACAAAGTGCGATATCAAAGAGTTGAATAAAAGGCTCAAAAAAAGAAGATATTCACAAGACAAAATAAAGGAGAATCTGCAGGCAGAGATATTTAACATTTGCTGCAATGAGGCTTTTGAAGGAAAGCACAAAATCATTGTTATAGACACAACAAAAGGCTTTAATATAAACAGGATAAAAATATAAAAATGAAGATAAAGATTGTGTCTGGGGAAATTTCCGCAGTTGCTGATATTAAGAACACTCCAACAGCAAAAGCTGTTTACAATGCTTTGCCTATTGAAGCATCGGCAAACAGGTGGGGAGACGAGATTTATTTCCCGATTCCTGTCAAGCTTGATGCCGAGCCGGATGCAAAAGATGTAGTTGGGCAAGGGGATGTTGCATATTGGCCTGAAGGAGCATGCTTCTGCATATTCTGGGGAAAGACTCCTGCATCAAAAGGCAATGAGATACGGGCTGCTTCTGAAGTGAATGTGTTTGGCAAAATAAAAGGAGATGCAAAGGTTTTTGAAAAAATCAAGAATGGAGACTTGATTATTCTTGAAAAAGCATGAAAAAGCAGATTTCAGGCATAGACCTGCATTTTTTATTGAAAGAGTTTGAGATACTTAAAGATTCAAGGATAGACAAGATTTACCAGCCTGAAAAAGAATTGGTAATTTTAAGCCTGTACAAGACAAATGCAGGCAAGAGGCTTTTGAGGATAGAAACAGGAAAATCAATTTTCATAGCAGAGCAAAAAGAAGCCTATGAAGAGATTCTTGGCTTCGGCCAGTTCCTAAGAAAGCATCTGGATGGGTATTTCTTAATTGGCATTGGGCAGCTCAAGCCCGAGAGGATATTGAAATTAATTTTCAAGGCAAAAGGCGAGAGAAAATATCTTTACATTGAAATGCTTGGCAAGGGGAATGCGATATTATGCGATGAAAATAATATAATTTTGAATGCGCTTGAGCAGCACGATTTCAGGGAAAGGTCAATAAGGCCGAAGCTGAAATATTCATATCCAATGATGAGCTACAATTTGTTTGATTTAAAGGAAGATGATATTTTCAAGATGCTTCAGGAATCCAAAAAAGAGTCGCTAGTCATTTCTTTGGCCACAGAATTGGGCTTAGGTGGTCTTTATTCTGAGGAAATTTGCCTGTTGTCCGGCATTGACAAAAACATCATGCCAAAAAATGTTGATGAAAAACAGTCTCATTTAATGCTAAATTCAATAAAAAAAATAATCAGCCATGAGATTGATGCAAAAGTAATTCTTGAGAATGGTAACGTCATTGATTTCATTCCGTTTGAATTTGAATATTATCAGGACAAAAAATATGCCAAAAAATCATTCAACACATTCAATGAGGCAGTTTCATTTTTCTATTCCCAATTCAAGGAATTGAAGGAGACAGAGCAGGAAAAAAGAATAAAGTCCTTGCAAAGGATAATCGGGCAGCAGAAGCAGACAATTGAAGAATTGAGGAAGGAAGAGCATGAGTCAAGGCAGAAAGGCGAGTTGATTTACCACAATTACCAGCTGATTAAGGAAGTTTTGGATGAGTTGAACAAGGCAAACAAGAAATATTCCTGGAAGGAAATCAAAGAGAAATTGAAAGGGCATAAGACAATCAAGGAGCTTAACGATAAAGACAGGAAGGTTGTGGTGGAGATAGAGTAAGGACAGAAACAATAGCTTTCCGCTATAATTTTTTATATCCAAATTTCTTATCATACTCTTTGTGATCCATAAACTCAAGAAGGACAGAAATGATCTCAAATTCATTGCCCACGATGGTGTAGAGTATTCTCCAATATCCTGGCAAGTCTATTTTCCATAAGTTTGTTACTCCATACTGAGCGACATATTCTTTTGGAATTTTGCTCTTCTCAATCTGGGTGCCCCTGTGCATGTCAACGCGGAGGTTGCCTTCCTCCCGTTCAATGGCCTTAAGAAGCTGCCTGTGAAATTTACCGTCTTTTTCCTTGACAGCTTCGCGGAGCTTTTTTAGCTGCTCTTCAAAGAGCGGAGAATGCCTCACCCTAACAGCCTTGGAAGTCTTCATCCTATATGCTATTCTCCAATAATTTCTTCATCTTGGGGCTTTCGTTATGCACCCAGAGGACGCCTTTGCTTCCTGTCATAATAACTCCCTTATCTTCCAGATAGTTCAGAATGATATTGAGTGTTTGCCTCATAACCTGCTTGGGAAGGCGCCTTTGCAGTTCGCTTTTGGAGATGGCAAGTTCAGCATTCTTTAGCACTTCCTCTACCATGAGGACAGTGTCCAATCGCGGGTAATGCAGTACTTCTTGCGGCATGATGTTAACCTCTGTATAGACTTATCTATATATAAACTTATATATAAATGTTTTGGTTTTTTGTAAAAGCTGTCAATGGAAAAAACTTAGGAGAGCGAACCCGTATAATCTACAGAGATTATGCGAAGCCACCAACTTAAAGGACTTTCGGTTTAACGCTAACAGCGGCAGCTCAAAAAATGTTAGAGGAGCACCGCAACCCCTTTGATGGGGTGAGGAGCGGACTCGCTTAAAATGTGTTATATGCAATGAGGCTTTGATGCCGAATGACATTTCTTACGCCCTAAAACTTATTCTTCCTGTACATCACGCAAGAATGAGTAATGTTCCGTTAGGCTTTGCGCTTAATCCCACGTTGTACGCATTACTTGTAGTGCGTGTTTGCAGGATTAAGCGAAAGGGAGAAGGCTAAGTTTTAGGTTTAACTATAGACAAAGAGGCAGTTCGTTTCGTTTTTCGTTAGGGGGAGTTCCTAATAAAGAATTATATTTAAATAGTAGATACGCTCTCAAGTCATTTATGGCAACAAATATTAGTATGATAGGTTTGCTTGAAAGGCATCAGAAATTGGTTGATGAGATAGCTGAAAGAGTAGCTGAATTAGAAGCTATGAAAAAGATATTAAAATACCATATCTCAGAGCAAAAAAGGCAAGGTGGTTCTATGTATGGTACAACTGATGAATATAGATATGACAAAAATAAGAAGGAGTATGTTAGAGTGGTGGAATAATGGTAGAAATAAGAGATGAAGTTCTTGAAGCTTGGAGGAAGTTGAAGGCGAATAATCAAAGAATTAAGGAAATCATAAAAGAGAATGAAAGTTTAGAGGAAAAATTAACGAGGTATTTTAAAGCAAGAAAAGCACATAAGAACAGGTAAAAATTTTCTTTCAAAATCTTTAAAATTGTTAATAAAATAGCTACAACATGATTAATTTATGTTATTACTAATTCAAATTGTTCGGTGGCTAATAGTTTTCTAGCTGTTTCTAAGTCTGTTTTTATAACTTCACTAGGAACAACTGCATGATTCATTCCTCCACTTTCGATGAAATTTTGTTGTTTTCCTGATACATTCTTAATGTAGATATATCCGCCTAATTTTTCACTTTCAATATTAATTTTTTCTTCTAACTTCTCTAAAACTTTCAATTGCTTATCTTTTATTCTCTGTTCTTCAATACTTTTTTCATATGCCAATTTTGCATCAGCTTCTGCTTGCTTTTTTCTTTCTTCAATTCCTTGCAACTGTTCTGGTGTACAATCACCACATTTATCGCATTTATAAAACTCAATTAGTCGTTTTAATTCAGCAGAACCACCAGTATATTTTCCAGTGTTACAGACCATGTTACATATATCCTGATTATTTCCAGAATCACTTTTACCATGCATACATAAGTCCACACAATAACTCAATTGTGACTGGAAAATTCCTTGTGTGGGACAGCTTACTTTTGTGTTTGTAGGATTGCTTGTAGTGCAACTAGCAACCAAGACCACCAACAAACTTATAATGATTAATATTTTCATATCTCCTCCTTCAATCTTCTGCCAATCTTTTGAAATATTCCTTTACAGGTGCTTGAGTATTATTTTCATTTTGAGAGTTGTTACCAATACCACCGCCTTCCCCACCATCGCCCTTGCTTTCACTACTACTCAGCTTTTTATTGATGTCCTGAATGGCTTGTGATGTATTTTCCAATTGTTGTTTTAATTCTTCATTCTGTTTTGTAAGGTTTTCAACAATTTGCTGGGTTGTGTTTTGGACTATCTTTTGCGTTTCATTCTTGAAGATAGGTTCATATTTTTCCCTATATATTTGCTCTTGCTCGGCAGTACAACCAATAACTAAAGCTGTTAGCAAAACTATGGATATATACCTCATCATTTTAGTGAGTATCTTGCTTTAAATATTTAAATCTACTTATCTATTAAAAATATCAGTCAATAATAGTAAAGACGTGCCTCTTTGTCTATATTAAGTTAAACCCTTTAGTTTTCTCGAAGATTAGCTTTAGCCAAAAATTTCAACAACATGGGTGAAAATTGAGTGCAGAGGATTTTTCAGTTACGAAGTTCTGAAAAATCCTTTGCGAATAGGGTTTTCACCAAGAAAACCCGTGTTTGAACCCTTTGTTGTTGTTGAAATTTTTATTTGAAAATTCTTTGTATGGATTTGCAAATTATCATCGAGAAAATGCAAAACAAAGTGAAGCAGGGCAGTAAGAAATGGGCATATAACGTACAGAGCAAGGCGACCTTTGGCTCGAGGCGAGAAATTTTTTCCTCGAATTTTGAGGCAACCCGCAAAATTCAGAGCTGAAAAAATTTTGAAGCACTCGAGACTTTTTTCCGCAGAAAAAAGTTTGCCTTGCGAGTGTTAGGCGACCGATAGGCGAGTGAGCCGCAGCGAACATCGAGTTTTTGAGCCACCCCGTGCGTTACTGCCGTAGTTTTTGCTTAATTGATTTTCCATAAACATTATATATACTAAACACAAACAAAAGTAATATGGAGTCATTATTAAAATATCCATGGAAATATATACATAGCACTAGCAATCATCAGTCTGTAACTGCCAAGTTAGTTGAAACTCTAAATGCAACAAATAAACAAGATTTTTTCCCTGAAACATATTTTTATCTTACTCATTTAATAAATCCAATCAATGCATACTGGACTAAATTGACTACTTCAACTGTTTCAAATTCCAACGATACTGCAAGAAAATTATTTTTAGGTAATAAAATAGAAAGGTTGGCTAGTATTTGGTTCAAAAAATTACCAGACTTTGTTGTTGAACAAGGCAAGTTAGATGGCGCTTTTGTAGGCATCCCGGGAGTTGTAGGAAAATTTGATTTCTTAATTGGTGATTCTATAATTGAACTAAAAAGCAAAGAGGAATTCCCAACAGATGAAAAAGAGATTATCCAGCTTTATCCTCATGATATAGAGCAGTTGGCTTTTTACTCAGCTTTACACCCTATGCAACCAAAGGAAAATTACCTTGTATTCATAAATCAGGTTCATCCTTACCAATTTAAAGCGTATAAATTAATAATAAAAGATTTTGGGAAAGTCAAATCAATCATACTATCCAGAATTAGCCATCTTAAAAAATCTATTGAGGGTAAAGATTACAGTTCTTTGGGCAAATGTAGGTATTATGATCTAGGATGTAAATTTCAAGACAATCAAATATGCAACTGTGAGTCCTTAGAATCACTTCCAGATACAATAAGTTCAGCAGTTGAGATAAAATATGATGAAGAATTCACAAAGCTGCTTCAATCTGAAATGGAAAAATCTGGATTTAAAGGAGAAGCATACACCACTTTAGATTTAATCATCCCTAGAAAAAAGATAATGAATGATAAGCTAAACATATCTGAAGAAATCGTTTCGGACATGAAAAAAGAAGGCTATATTTCTTGTTTGGACAATCTTGTAAAAAAATTACCCTATAAAATATCCAAAGAGCAAAGAAAAATTATCAAAGAAGGGCTATTTGATGATAGATTAATCATTGCACAAAGATGGTTAAATCTACCAAGTTCTGGTAAAACAATGGGGGAGTTAGTACCTTATATAATTAAATGTGGAAAAACTACCGACAAGGAATTCGCAAGTAAACCAAACACATTTAATATCGGAGAATTAGCAATTATTTGCGCTTCATATGGTGTCACAAAAGGATTAATATTTGTTATTTATCCCAATTTAAATGATTTAATTCACACATTTGAAATTAACTTCAAAAATCTTAAAGAAGTTCAAACTGAAATAAAAGGGATTCTTGACCAGCTAGACAAAGCAATGGGGGATGGGGAGTTCTTATCTCTGGAACCATGCTTTAAATTTTTTAATAATGAAGGAAAATGCCCATTAATGGAACCTTGCCATTCAGGAGGAAATAAGGGTTGTGATCCAGATTATATACCCATAAAGAGTAGATTCAAGGCTTAAATCATTCACCATAATAATTTTGTTTCTCCGCCGGCTTTTACTTTGATCTGGTCTACTTTAATAACAAAAGGAAAGTTATTTGTTGCTTGACCTATTAATACTGCTTCTCCCCTACCTAAATTTTTAAGAATTAATAAACTCTCTGGGTCTATAACTTGAGCTTTAGAAATAAAAGATATATCAGCCGAATTTGAAAAATTAAATGCAAAAAGATTGTCACATTGTCTAAAAACCATTTCCGGAAGTGTGGTGGGTTCATTAGTAATTATAACTGAGTAAATACCTAAATGCCTCATTCTTGTGATAACATCATCCCAAAATTCTTCCTCAAAATAGTTTTGGGCTTCTTCAGCAAATAAAAAAATTCTACCTTTATCATATTCACCAGCACGGATTAATTGATTTAAGACGTACACTATTGATAATTCTTTAACTTTTTGGCCTTGAGCAAACATATTTATTATGATAGCGCCCCCAGAACTTTTTACTTTCTTTAAGTCTTTTGACAAATCAAAGTCTCCAAATATATTAAGACTTTTTGCAAATTCTATTCTCCCTACTGCTGCAGTAACTGTATTTTGATGACTTCCACTTTCTTCTATGTAATCCTGTAAATTATCTAAGTCCTTCCCCTCACGATTTTCATTCCAATATCTAGAAAATAGTCTATAAGCATTATGGGAGTCATCTATCTGGCACATTCTGGCGAAAGTTTCAAATCTTATTCCATCTAAAGGTATCAAAAAATTTTTAGTAGGAATTAGTTCTATAATTAAGTCATGATAAGATGATTTTCCGCCTGATTCTTTTTCTTTTAATCCTGAATATTCACCATTTACATCTAAAATAACAATAGGAGCTTTGTTTTTAATAAGTTCCTCAACAATTTTTTTAGATAAATGAGATTTACCCGAACCTTTTTTACCTGTAATTAATGTAATACCTTGTAATCCTGTTAAGTCTAAATTAAATTCTGAATTTGTTTTCAAGAATTTTCCTATTTGTGCTGGTTTTTTAGGTTTAAATCCGATGAGTTTGGCAACATTGTCTTCAGGAATTACTGAAACTTTTGAATTTCTCGAAGGGAGTATAGTAGAACCGAGTAAGAAGTTTGAGTTAATCAGATTTCCCCTAATTTTACATCTCGCAATTCGTGCATCTCTTACAGAATTGTAGTAATTCGCTAATTCAGATTGTGGTGCGAGTACATCTGCACCTGCTGCAATCTCTCTTAACAAACTAGCAAAAAAACCTGGAAAATCTGAATACTGTAAATCAAAGATTTGGGCTATGCAACAATAACTCCCATCTTCTATTTTAAAACAATCCCCCACCCTTAAGTCAAGTCCGGAAGAAAACATAAATGCAATTTCATTTTCTTTTTTGTAGATTATTTTGATTTTATTTTCCATTTTACTTACCCTTTACTCCATGGTCCAAAAAGTACTGGTCTAATGCGTTGCTCTATGGTTAATGCGTACTTGTCTATTGCATAAGCCTGCATGGCCAAAATTTCAGACGGGTCAAAAACACAAAATATATGTGCTAATCTTAGTGGATCTGGGTATCCGTCTGGACCGCAGTATTTTGCGATAATTCCAAAAATTTTATTTACATCACTATCTTTTGGAAAAACATCTACTCTAAAGGCATAGCCACTGGGTTTGAATCTTACTACAAAAATTTTTCCCAGATATCTTGATTGATTGGCCAAATTTACTTTATTAGTAACATCGATATAGCATGGTTTATTGTTTAATTCTAATTTTTGAGTTAGGTCATTACCTTTATTATCTGTTACTATAGTATGTTTAGATACAGCAACCATCACTGAATTATTTTTTTCTGCTTGTTCTTTCATCTCTTTCATAACAGAATTAGGGGAGTCTACTGTACCAGTTATTAATGAGCCATCAAATAAGAAAATAGATTTTGGATTATTTTTTACTAATCTAAATTGAACTACTCTTTCGATTATATTTCTAATCCTATCCGGCATTTTAAAAACCTCTGGGCTTTTAACAGAATCTGTAGAGAAAAAATATTTCTTACGAAGTTCCCTATACATGGAAGTCTTATTATCAAATGTTATTTTTATTATTTCAGGTCCAACTATTTCAATAGATGGTTCTAAATTTGGCTGAACAGATATTAATGCGCCTCTAACAGAGGCAACAATACCTTTTTCTACCCTACCCAAAGTATTTGAAGTGCTATCAATAGCAAATATTTTCTTCATATCGGTCAATTCAAAGAATGTATCAATTTTTACATCTTCACTTTCTAATTCAATTACTGATTCCTGTTCTCTAGATGGAGCAACAATAAAATCGTTAGGATTAACATCTGAAGGTTGGAATTTTTTAGATTTATCTTTCTTAGAAAGTACAGAAATATCTTCTAGTAAATCAGCTATTATACCCTTTCCCATTGAGTACTAGGATAAATTTAAGCTATATTTATATTTTATGCAATGGGTAAGCAAAAACTTAGGAGAACTTTAGCGAACCATATAATATACACATATTATATGAAGGCAGTAACGCACTATAAATTGACGTAAAATGGTGGCTCAAAAACTTTGCCTAACACACGTTAGGCGAAGTTTTGACTTTTTTTCATATGTCGAAAATATACCATCACTCTGTGACTGATTGATGTAAATCCAATGTTGCTACCACATATTGCATATTTTCGAGCATGCTCAAAAACCACGTAAAAACATTTATGATAGCAGCATGTTATTAGTCTATAACTGGTGGTTTTTGACACGTAAAAATTCAGAAATTTTAATCCTGCAATTCACCGCAACATTTTTAAATCACTAATTCTTCCTAAATACTGGACGGCCATAGGAGCTTGGTTCACCCGATCCCATCCCGAACTCGGAAGTTAAGCAAGCCTCCGTTTCTGACTGTACTGTGCTCCGCATGGGAAATCAGAAAAGCTGTCCACCTTTTCTATCTAAGATTATCAACATCTTTCTTGGAATGAATATGAATCTCCTTTTCAGAGCTCAAATGCCCGTTCAACAGCCCTTTTTCCGCCAGTTCAGGGAATACATCGCTTTCAAGGCTGTTCCCGGAATATTCAAAGATTTGCGGCTCTGTGACAAATATGGGGGAAAAGACAAGATAGATGTCCGACTTCCTGGGCTTTTGCGTGAATGTAAGCACTTTGTTGCCTTCAACCCTCACAGTCCCTTTCTCGCTTGGCTTTGATGATGTTGTCAGCATTATTGTAGCGACTGCATTCTGCTTTATGTGGTCGTTCCACAGCTCTTCAATATTTATCTTGTTAAAAACGATATCGCCGTACACGACAAGGAAATTCGTGCTTATTCTGCCTTTCAGCAGCCTTAGGGAGCCTGCAGTTCCATTCGAGGATTTCTCTTCAATGTAGCTTATTTTTATTCCATAGCCTGTCCCGTCCTTGAGCATCTCAAAAAGCCTTGTCAGTAATGCATGCCTTGCAACAATAAAAATAGTCTTGAAATTGTTCTCCCTCAGCTTCTTCAGAGCCAATTCTATGACAAAGCTGTTCCTTATTTTCGCAGTTGGCCTGTACTCATCCCTTCCAATCCTTATATGCCCCTCATCCCCTCCCAGAAGAATAACGGCAGATTTGTTTTCCCCCAGCGCGTTCTTTGCAAGGTGCTCTATTGCCTGCGACCTGTTCCTTATGTATATATTGTCGATTATGGAGTCTATGTCCTGCAGCGTCTTCTCGTTTATTGTTATGGAGATTTTACTTTTAGGCATTTAATATCCTTGTGACGATTTTAATAATTCAATCTGTTCGCAGTGAGATGCGAGGTTCGCAATAAACTCGCTCACCAACTCACTGCTCACATAATCTACTGCTCGGCTTTTGCTTCTCTGAGATGCATGCGAGAACGCTGGTAGCTGGCGAGTGAGGCTCACTCGCCTCACAACTCACTGCTCGCGTTCAACTCAGTCGCTCAAGCCTCGCCTATCTATTTTACGTGCCATCGAATATGGTACAATTTTTGATGGAACTTTTTGCGAAAAAGTTTCTCGTCCTCAAGGGGCGAAACCCTTGGTAGGATTAAGTAGGATAATGGTAAGATATTTAAATAACTTTCCATCCCAAAAGCCTATGAAAATAGCAGTTGCAGGCGCCGGCTATGTCGGCTTGGTCACGGCGGCGTGCTTTGCCGAGATTGGAAACAATGTGATTTGCGTTGACATAGACGAGTCTAAGATCAATCACCTCAATAATGGAGTCATTCCTATCTACGAGCCCGGCTTGGACAAGCTGGTTGCTAAAAACAGGAAGGAAAATAGGCTGGAATTCTCGACAGATTTGAAAAGCTCAATAAAGCAGTCTGAAGTAATATTCATCTGCGTAGGCACCCCCCCAAAGGATAATGGAGAGGCGGACTTGAGCTATGTCGAGAATGTTGCAAGGATGATTGCAGAGGCCATGGACTCGTACAAGGTGATTGTCGAGAAAAGCACAGTGCCTGTCGAGACTGGAGAAAAAGTTGTAAAATCCATAAGGGCTTACAATATCCATAAGGTTGACTTTGATGTGGTGAGCAACCCTGAGTTTCTCAGGGAAGGCAGCGCTGTCAACGATTTCATGCATCCCGACAGGATTGTCATAGGCGCCGAAAGCGAAAAGGCAAGGGAAACAATGAAAGCATTGTACCAGCCTTTAAATGCCAAAATACTGTTCACAGACATAAAAAGCGCTGAAATCATAAAGCATGCATCAAACTCATTCCTGGCAACAAAGATTTCTTTCATCAATGCAATAGCAAACATTTGCGAGCTGGCAGGGGCAGACGTTGAAAAAGTTGCGGAAGGCATGGGGCTTGACAAGAGAATCGGAAAGTCCTTCCTCAATGCGGGCATAGGCTACGGGGGATTTTGCTTTCCAAAGGATGCAGAAGCTTTCATAAAAATAGCGGAAAAGCTTGGCTATGACTTCAGGCTCCTAAAGGCAACGCAGGAAATAAATAATTTCCAGAGAAAGAATTTCGTGGAAAAGATAGAAAATGCATTATGGATTGTAAAGAACAAGACTATTGGAATCCTTGGCCTGGCGTTTAAGCCAAACACAGATGACATGAGATTTGCGCCGTCAATAGACATAATCAACGAGCTGCAGAGAGAGGGGGCAAAAATAAAGGCTTATGATCCTGAGGCGGCCGGAAAAGCGAAGAGCATACTCAATAATATAGAATATTGCACCAATCCCTATGATGCTGCAAAGGAAGCTGATGCATTGCTGATACTGACGGAATGGGACGAGTTCAAAACAGTTGATTTAAATAGGATAAAATCAGTCATGAAGCACCCATTGTTGATAGACGGCAGGAATATTTTTGACCCGGAAGATGTTAAAAGGCTGGGATTTTCCTATATAAGCATGGGGAGGAAGGACAACTGATGGAAGCGATAATACTTGCGGCAGGTTACGCTACCAGACTCTATCCCTTGACAGAGAATACCCCAAAGCCGCTCTTGAATGTGGCAGGCAAGCCAATCATGGAGCACATAATCAAAAAATTGGGCGCTATAAAAGAAATATCCAGAATATACATAGTTACCAACCACAAGTTTGAGCAGCATTTCAGGAAATGGCTCCAAAGCTTTGATGCGCAAAAGCCCATAGAGATAATAAATGACGGCACAAAAAGCAACGAGGACAGGCTTGGGGCATTGGGAGATGTCCACTATACAATAAATGCAAAAAAAATAAATGACGATGTCATTGTTGTTGCAGGCGACAATCTTTTTGAGTTAAATCTGTCGGATGTTGCCAATTTTTTCAGGAAGCGAAAGTCAAATACCATCGTATTGCACGATGTAAAGGATTTTGAGCTTGCAAAGCAATATGGTATAGTGGAGATAGATGAGAATTTAAGAGTGGTGCATTTTGAAGAAAAGCCAATCGTGCCAAAATCAACTTTAGCCTCGACTGGAATTTACCTGTTCCCAAAAAAAACCATTGAGCTTATCAAAAAATACATATCGCAAGGCAACAACCCCGACAAGACAGGCAGCTTCATCGAATGGCTCCACAAAAGAGATGCAGTCCATTCCTATGTGACGGACAAAAAATGGTACGACATAGGCAGCTTTGAGCAGCTGGAGATGGCCAACAGGCATTACAGGCAATGAAAACGGTTTTAGTAACAGGCGGGGCCGGCTTTATAGGAAGCCATTTATGCGGATTCCTTCTTAGCAAAGGCTTTAAAGTAATTGCGATGGACAATCTTGCGACAGGCGGCTTGAAAAATATAGAGCATTTGAGAAGCAACCAGAATTTCAGCTACATACATCACGATGTTAGCAAGCATATTGCTGTAAGCGAGGAATTGGATTTTGTGCTTCATTTTGCATCCCCCGCATCCCCAATTGACTATCAAAAAATACCAATCCAGACATTGAAGGTAGGCTCTCTTGGAACCCACAATACACTTGGA
This sequence comes from Candidatus Woesearchaeota archaeon, assembly GCA_016185805.1. Taxonomy (GTDB): domain Archaea; phylum Nanobdellota; class Nanobdellia; order Woesearchaeales; family GW2011-AR4. The sequence continues at coordinate 28,716 of JACPMW010000009.1, forward strand.
TTGGCGCTTGCAAAAAAGGCAAAGTATTTGCTTGCTTCGACATCGGAAGTTTACGGCGACCCTCTTGTAAACCCGCAGCCTGAAACTTATTGGGGGAATGTAAATTGTGTGGGAATTCGCGGATGCTACGATGAAGCAAAAAGATTTGCAGAGGCTTTGGCAATGGCTTATCACAGAATCCACAAGCTGGACACAAAGATAGTCAGGATATTCAACACTTATGGTCCTGGAATGAGGAAAGATGACGGCAGGGTTGTGCCGAATTTCATAACACAGGCACTGAAGAATGAGCCGATAACCGTTTATGGGGATGGGAAGCAGACAAGAAGCTTCTGCTATGTAAGCGACTTGATTGACGGGGTTTTCAGCCTGATGAGCTCAAGCTTGAACGAGCCTGTGAATATTGGCAATCCTGACGAGCATACAATTCTGGAATTTGCAGAGATAATAAAAGAACTGACAAAAAGCAAAAGCAAAATTATTTTCAAGCCATTGCCTGTTGACGACCCTCATATAAGGTGCCCTGACATCTCAAAAGCAATGAAAGAGCTTAAATGGAAGCCAAAGGTGGCATTGAAAGAAGGGTTGTCAAGCACAATTGAATGGTTCAGGAAAAATTAAGCCTGCATCACCCTTAATCTCTTCATCATTACCCATATCTTGGTTGCAGTATTCATACCATGCTTCTGTATGCTGGGCATCTTCCACAGGCGAAATCCCAATGCGCCCAAGAATCTGCCAAAATGCCTTTTTAAGAACAACTGCATAATTTTTTCCTGCCCTAGCCTGTAAGCCTTTATCCTTTCCTCCCTGGTGAATTCGTCAGTCTCAAAAACAGGCTCTTCACCCCAATAGTTAAGGTCATTCAGGAATTCCTCTGGCTGGTAGAGAAACTTGCCATTCTGCTTGACCCATTCATACATTTCTGTGCCTGGGTAAGGAATCATGTTATAGAACCTTAGCTGGTCCACATTTAGCTCTTCAGCCACTTTCAAATCTTTCAGAAAGCCTTCAAAATTTTCTCCGGGATTGCCTATTATGAAATTGACTTGCACCTTTATTCCAAGGGCTTTTGTCTCTGCCACTGATTTCTTGAGCTGCTCCAGCGTCAAATCCTTTTTCAGCAGTTCCAATGAATGCGGGTCAGAGCTCTCCAAGCTGTATGCAATCCACGAAGTCCCGGCCTTCTTAAGCTTCTTTAGCAGGGCTTCATTTACCCTGTCAGCCCTCAATCCATTTCCAAAAAGTACCTTTAGCTTCATCCCGCTGCCAATTATCAAGTCACATATCCTTTCTGCCCTGGGCATGTTAAAAGTAAAATTGTCGTCGCTAAACTCAAATGTGTCATATCCCTTATTATGCCAGTATTTGAGCTCTTCCAGAACATTCTCAGGGCTTCTGGTCCTGAACGGATGCCCCATTACAAGCTGTATCGAGCAGAATGTGCACCTGTTTGGGCAGCCTCTTGATGAGATTATGGGTATTCTTTTTTCGAGCATCCTGTTAAGCTCAAACAGCTCATAATCAGGGAAAGGCAGCTTGTCAATATCCTGCTCCAATGGATAAGGGGGGTTCATGATTATTTCATCATCGTCTCTGTAAATAAGCCCTTTTATCTGGCTTATTGCATTGCCGTTTGCCAGCTCCAAAAATGTGCGCTCGCCCTCCCCATAAACAACATAGTCTATTTTTGTGTCCTCAAGTATCTTTGAATGGACAGTCGATGCATAAGAGCCCCCGATGGCTATCGGTATTTTTGGGTGCTTGGCTTTTATCGTGTCAATTATTTCATAGGCCATTTTATAGCCTATAGACGCGGTGGTCATGCCAATCATATCAGGCTTAAATTCCTCGATTTTGCTGAACAAGTATTTGTTGGATGCGTGCATTCTCATGTCCACTAGCCCAGTCTCATGGCCGTCTCTCTTCAGGATAGCCGATAAGTAAGCAATCCCTGCATGTGGTATGGTTGCAGCTACATATCTTCCAATATTTGGCGGAACAATCAAAAGCACTCTCATTATACCGAATATTTCGCTAAGAGCATATTTAAATGTTTTGGAAATCTGTGAGTGCACGCGAGAATGCGTGCTCGCATCCATTTATGCGTTTGTAGCGTCTTTGAATCATTTGTCTTTAATAAGTTCTATTGGGCAAAAGTTATTTATAAAAAGAATTTTTTCCTGAAATGATGGGGCAATTAAGCAAGGAAGAATGGCTCAGAAAAAGGCTAAGGGGCAATTTTCTGATACTGGACAAGAACGAGTTTCCAAAATTCACCAATAGCAGTTATGACTCTTCCTTGTTCGGGATAATCAATGGCGCATATGCAATCAATAACAGGCTGGATGATTTTCTCAAGATTATTGGGCAATCTGTTGTTTTTGACGAAAGGGCTGGCAACTACAGGATGGACGCTTCAAACATGGAAAAAAATAAAAAATTATTGCTGAAGGACAAGATATTATCCGGCTTGAATATTTTTGAGCTCAATCCAAGAGGCACAAATCACTTGGATTTCCTCGAGCAGTTAGGCGCGGCAATTCCGGAAAACGTCAAAAAAAACCAAATTCCAATATCCGGTGAAAAGGCAATAAACCTAAAGAACTGGAGCAGCAGCATTAATGGGAGATATGACATCACTTTCAGCAACGAGCTTATGGACGAAAACTCAGGGATTAAATACGGGAATCACTCGGCTGTTTATTCGGCATTTGAGCTTTACTCCATGTTTGCCAACATAACAAGGAAGAGTGGCTTTAGCATACACTCGAATGGGAGCGCGATAAGCAGCCTTTATGAGACATATTTCCAGTTTATAGGTTTCAAGGTGATTGAGTACTTCAGGAATTCGGATGGCAGTTTCAGATTCACCATGATTATGGAGAAGCTGAATGACAAGCAAACAAGCTTCGATGAATTTTTGTACATTTACACTGAGCTTAAAAAGAGATGGCCCACAAGATACGGGAATTAACTCCTTAAATTCCTCATCATGCCGAACACGGCATTATTTATCCCATGCCTGTTTCTGTAGCCGAAATCAAAAAAAGCCGCAAAATCCGAATGCTTCAGGCTTGCGGCAAGCTCTGCCTGGGCGTTAAAGATAGCAGCCCTTTTTTCAGCTATTTTCTTGTAGCCAAGCTCATATTTTATGTCTGTTTTTAAATGGGCTTTTATGTAGTCGCTTATCTTCCCCTCATTTTTTGAGTACTCAATCTGCTGGGGAGCAAGCTCTATGGGCAATACAGAGCAAAAATCCTTTCTGCTTTCAGGATAGCCCTTCATGCCTTTCAGCGCATTTTCCGGGCTCCAGTTTTTCACAAATAAAGCGCCGTTTTTTTTGTCATTGTACTCTGCGCAGTTGCCGGATTTTATATTGACAAAATCATTCTTCACCAAAAAATCTCTGAATCTGCTTATCAAGTCCATAGTTATGTCAGTCGCGTCATTTACGCATGATATTAAAGATTCAAAATCACTCTCCCTGAGCCAATTTTTTCTCAAAAAGGAGATTTTTTTTAACTCGTCATTCCATTCGCTTTTTCCTTTTGTCAGCATCTCTAATGCCATTATGCTGTATTTCAGCGAATTTAGCCTTAACAGGGTGTCTCTGACATTAATGCTTCTCTTTAAAGACTGCTCAAGAAAATCTCTGGGATAATGCCTTATTATTATGTCGTTAAGCAGGGCCATATTTGAAAAGTAAAAGCATTTTGAAGAGATATCTTTTATCTTTACATCCTTTCCATAAATAAGCTTGAAGGTTGCTTCAGGATAAACGTACCTTATATCCTTGAAAGAGGGTTCGTCTATATAGAAAAAAGGGTGCCTTGCTGTATACCTGCGCTCACGGTTAAGCATGTAAAAGCCCCTTTTGAAAAGAGGCATGGAAGAGGCTTTTTTTTCTTTAAATACAAAAATAAGGTCCATATCAGAAATTCCCGGATCTGAAACATCCCCCCACTCATAAATTGACACAAGGCCTTTTATCTTGCAGTATCTGTCAACCAAGTATCCAGCCAATTCTTCATAATCCTCTAAGACGCGCCTTTTTGGCAGGTTGTAAAATTTATATTTCAGTTTTGACATTTTGTTTTATCCTGAGCCAAGCCTCTTCGGAAAGGTCGAACATGCCGCTAACCAAATTTTTAATGCTGATGTCTGTTTTTCTGAATAATCCCATGATTTTTGAGTTCAGCTGGTAAGCAAGCAGCGGGTTTACTCTCGATGCAAAATCCAGGAAAGGCACTTTTCCAAATCCCCCCCAGTTCCTCCTTATAGCGCTTGCTTCATCAATCACTTTCCAGTTTCTCCTTAAATCTTTTCGTGCAATGCCGAATGAGAATTTTTTGTAGACAAATATGTTTTTTGCATTGAGGTATATGGTTGGGAATAACGTGATGCAGTGCAGCAGGTTTTTGGCCTCATAGCTTCCCATATTGTGCCTCTTTTCAATTTTCAGTTTCCTGAAGTAGTTGACAAACCAGAATAATTTGGCAAGGGCCTCCTGCGAGTGCCCCCTTAATTTGACATCCATTACTTCATCCCTAAAAAAGGATTTTGCATACTTGAATATTTCAACCGGAAAATACACATTGCAATAATTCTGCAAATCATGCTCGCTGATAACAATGCTTCCATGGTGCTGCAATGGATCCATCCTGCAAAGAAAATGCCTCATGTAAAACATCCCCTTCCTCAATTCCAGCAGTTTTTTCGGCTCATCTATCGTTTCCTTGGAGACAATTGCCAGCGTGTCAGCATCGCTCCATCCTTTTATGTAGTCCCTTGTTGCAAAGCTTCCATGAAGGTAAAACCCTGCAAGATATTGCCTCAAATTTCTGCCTGCATAGCCCTTCAGCTCAAATAACGGCCTCAAATATTCCAAATCGTTTTTTTTGTAGCCTTTAGCGCCAAATTCCATGCATTTTGGCTTTTTTAAATGCTTTGCATTTTTGCTTTTGACAGATGAAAAATCCCTGTAGAGGGATGATAAAATGGCTGCAAAACCAATACTTTTTTTTGCATCATTATCATGCATTTTGGCTGAATTGGAGAAATCATAGCCATTGTCATTCAGGAAAGCGGCAATTTCCCTTAATTTGTTTATCCTTTTGATGTTGCTTTTTGAAATATCCGCGGCAAAAGGAAAAAGAAAGTAGCCTTTGTATGAAAATCCCCCATTGACGAATGAGTGCAACAGATCATTAAGCTCGTTTTGCAAAAACCTTAATAAATAATCAGAACCTATTTGGCTCAGATTCTGCCCGATATACTTATCTGGCAGGATGTGCTTAATCAGGCGCTCTTCACCTTCCAGGATATAGAAATCACCTATCCTGCTGTAGCCTTTCATTTTGGAAAATTGTCCTCATTATTTTTTTATCGTCTTCGTCAACCGCCCTTAAAAAATACAAGGCTGCAAAATAAGCAAGCGCAGAAACCAGTATTGTCAGAATCAGCCCAAAGCCGGCAAATTTTATGACCAAAAGCATGGCAACCGTAGCAATCAGCGGCTTGGCAAGAATTCTGCCGAAGTTGTAAAAATACAGGCCTTTGGAGACATACAGGTAATACAAAATAAACAAAAATATCTCTGTTGCAAAAGTTGCCCACGCAGCCCCTACATATCCGATTTTCGGTATCAGCATAAAATTCAGCAGCACATTAAAGCCTGCTGTCAGCCCCTGCCCAAGCATCCTTTTATCCTGCCTGTCAATTGACGAAAGCGTTGTCCCAAGAAGAAAATTAAGGAACTTGATGAACATGTACCATGATATTATCTGCAGCGCTATTGCAGAGGATGCATATTCATTTCCATAGAAAAATTGCATGATCCTGCCGGCCAGAAAATAAGAGCCGACAGATATCGGCAGGCCTATGATGTAGAGATACTTGAACGATTTCTCGTACAATATGCCGAGCTTTTCTTTTGATGATTTGTAGTATCTTGAAAGCACGGGGTAGATTGCATTTGTGTACACAGTCGGAATGAATAAGAGCGCAAGGGCAAGATTGTAGGCAGCGCTATAGATAGCAACTTCCTCATTTCCCCTCATCTTTGAGAGCATGACGCTTCCAATGTAGAAGTATATGCTGCCGAAAACAAAAGCCAGCCCGAACGGCAGCGCGCTCTTCAGCATTGATTTTGCAAACTTAAAGTTAAAAAAAGGATTTATTGCTATAAATTTTTTGAGTGCGATCAGGAATGCGGCTAAAACAACCACAAGCTCAACAAGCACAAAAGTATAGCTGAATGCAACAATGCCATAGCCGCTGAACAAGACGTAGAGGCCTGCAGCAGTCAGCAAAGCCATCCTGAATATCTTCAGGAAAGCGTCATATTGCATCATTTCAAATGCCCTGAAAATGGAATAGAAAAGCTCAGTGAATGTGGACAGTATTGCAAAAATCCAGATTATATAGACGATCTGCCTTGTGTCCATGGGATAATTGAGGGCATTCAATGCAGCCGCAATCAAAAAGTAAGTGATGAAAGCCAAGGCAATTTTGACAAAAAATGCATTCATGAAATATTTGCCCGCAAGCCTCCTGTCCCTTGAGATTTCCCTGATCAAGAAGGAATTAATCCCCAGGTCTGCAAACACTATGGCAATCAAAGACAACGACAATGCGAAATTGAACTTTCCAAAATCTCCCTTGCTTAAAAGCCTTGCAGCATAAAGCATCACAACAAACTGCAGCAGCTTGGAAACTATTTCAGCTGCCCCCAAATAAATGGTATTTTTGTATATTCTTCTGCCTGTCCCCATGCCTCAAACCAACAGATAGCCATATAAAAAGGTTGCTAAACTAGAGGGAAAACCTTTTAATAATGCCATGTTTTGTTCTGGGCTATGAAAATATGCATATTGGCCACCTCTTATCCAAGGTCAAAAGATGACTATTGGGTGCCTTTCATGCACTCGTGGGCAAGGGAACTGGCAAAGAGAGAAGATGTTACAGTTGTGACTTCCGGAGGCCCTGATACAAGTGAATTTGAGTTAAGGGACAATGTCAGGATTTATCGCTTCAGCTATTTCTACCCAAAAAGGCTGCAGGCATTGACCTACACGGGAGGCATGGGTGAAAGCTTCAATAAAAGCCTCATTGCAAAAATACAAGCCCCTTTCTTCATGCTAGCATTTATGCTCAAGTCATTGAAGTTAGCCAAAGATTGCGATGTAATAAATGCCCATTGGGCCTTGTCAGGATTGGTGGCTTTGCCTTTGAAATGGCTTTATAAAAAGCCGGTTGTCTTGACAGAGCATGGAGGAAGCATAAGGATGCTGCCAAAATGGCTTAACAAGTTTATAGTAAAAAGAATGGATGCCGTGACATCGGCGCATTATGACATGGCTGAGATTATCAAAAAAATGGGCGCAAAGAATGTTGTCGACATCAAAAATTTCCTGAACGAGGAAAAATTTCTGAAAGGCCATGACAAAGCTGCAATCAAAAAAAAGCTAAGGATAAAAAATGAGCTTGTAGTCACTTTTATTGGAAGGTTCGAGCCATTAAAAGATCCTCTGACTTTTGTAAACTCCATCCCCTATGCAGTAAAGTCAATGAAAAATGTCAAATTTATTATGGTTGGAGATGGGCATTTAAAGGGCGAAATTGGAAGACAGATTGGAAAATTGGGCGTTAAAAAGCATTTGATTACGCCAGGCCCTTCCCCAAATGTTGAGGACTATCTTGCGGTATCTGACATATTTATAGCGTGCAGCGCAACAGAGAATTGCTTCAGCACAACTATTCTGGAGGCAATGCTTTCAAAAGTTCCATGCATCATAACAAAGGCTGGAATGACAGAAAGGTTTTTTGTTCATAAAAAAGACGCTTATCTTGTTGAAAAGAAAAATCCAAAGCAACTGGGAGAGTCTATTGTTAAGCTATTAAATGATAAAAAACTAAGGAAAAAATTGCCTAATAACGGATTAAGGTTTCTTGACGGATACGGGTTCAGGAATAAAGTCATAAAAGAAAAAATAATGAAGATTTTCAATGAGGTCGTAAAAACTTAGGATTGTATGTTATATTATTCCTCTTTCTCAATTTAGTCATGACTTCATGCAATGTTTCTATCTCGAAGCCATCCTGCGTCATGAAAAATTCCTGTATCTGCCTGCCCCATTTCTTGAATGGAGTCGGATGCGTCAGGACAATAAGCAAGCCATTTGTTTTTCTGGCAATGTCAACAACATCCTTGTAGAGCGCCTTGATGTTTTCACCCTTGCCTTTGTGCAGATTGATGAATTCTATCTCCGGCAGATGCGGGAATTCTATCAGGCCAAGCGTTGTTAAAAATGGCTTGAACAAGCTTAATTTTGTCCAGTTGTCATAGCTTGAGTCTGCCTTGAAGTAGTCCTTTACAAGCTTCAGGTCAGGCAAATGATACTGGTGCGCTCTTACGATTTCCGTTTTTTTCCCGATAAGCTCGTCTATAATCCCCTTTTCCTCAATGACTTTCTTCATGCTGTTTCCGATGAAATTAGCATGGTATTGGAAATCCCATTTCGAATTCCTGCTTGCCCACTTTTTTGATGGATGTGACATGGCAAGCAGGAACATTGTTGACTTGATGCCATACTTCTTCTCAATGTCAATTATTTCGTCAATATTAGGCTCGTACCCTTCGTCAATGTCATGCGTGAAAACAAGTGTTGGCTTGTCAAGCTCCAGGGATTTCTTATGATAGTCAAGATACTTTGTCTTTGCGTACCGTTTTCTTAGCCTCCTTATTGATGCAGCCAGAAGATAATGGAGATATCTCATTTTGTGAATTCTTTGATGGATTTGGCAACAAGCTCTATCTCTTCCTGCTTCAGCTCCGGGTACATTGGCAATGAGATTATTTCATCGACGCACTTTTCCGCAACTGGAAAGCTTCCTCTTTCATGGCCCAGAAATGAATATGCTTCCTGCAAGTGAATTGGAGTCGGGTAATGGATTGCTGTCTGTACCCCCTTTGAATTCAGATGCTCCATCAGTTTCTGCCTTTGCTTCGCCCTTATAACATACAAGTGATAAACATGCTTGTTGTAATTCCTCTCAACAGGCCTTGCAACATCGCAATCCTCAAGCATCTCATCATATATTTTTGCATTTTTTCTTCTCATTTCTATCCATTCGTCAAGATGCTTTAGCTTGACCCTTAGGACAGCAGCCTGCAATTCCTCAAGCCTGTAATTGTACCCGATATGCTTGTGCACATGCTTCTTTATTTGCCCATGGTCGCGGTAAGCCCTTATCAGCTCATCAGATTCCTTGTCATTTGTTACAATTGCCCCTCCTTCCCCATAAGCCCCCAGGTTTTTTGCAGGATAGAAGGAAAAGCATCCAATGTCCGCTATTGGCACTTTTTTTTTGTGATGCTCAGCCCCATGGGCCTGGCAGGCATCCTCTATCACGCTCAGATTATTCTTTCTTGCAATTTCCAAAATCTCGCTCATGTCAGCCGGCTGCCCATACAAATCAACAGGGATTATTGCCTTTGTTTTTGGCGTTATTGCCTTTTTCAATTTTTCAGCATCCATATTGTATGTATCCTCATCAATATCCGCAAATTTCGGAGTTGCACCTGTGTAAGAGATGGCCTCGCAGGTTGCAAAAAAAGTGTTTGGAGTTGTAAGCACTTCATCTCCTTTTCCAATGCCCTTTGCAAGCAGCGCAAGATGCAGCGCAGATGTCCCTGTGTTCAGCCCGATGCAATGCTTTGCATTGCAGAACCTGGCAAATTCATTTTCAAAATCAGATAGCTGCTGGCCAAGTATGTAAGAAGTTGATTCAAGAACTCCGTCAATCGCCTTCCTGACTTCATCCCTTATGGAATTGTACTGCTGTTTTAAGTCAACAAATTTTATCATTTTGATTTTTTATATCATTATTATATATTTAAAATTTCAAACACTGACTGGAGACCCATGCTCTGCATATAATAATGGGTGCCCCTCAAAAGTATTGTTGCATTATATCTAAGCAAGCAAATGCAGCAAACCCAAACTGGTCTCCTCAAACTCGATTTGTTTCCAGAGGACGTTTTCGGGTTTGAAATTTCGTTTTGTGTGTGTTATATTCTTTAATAACCTAACTTTTAAATCAAATCCTTAACTTTTCCAATTACTCTTGCCGGATTTCCCGCAACAATTGAATTATCTGGCACATCTTTTGTAACTACAGAGCCTGCCCCCACAAGCGAATTCTTTCCTATTGTTACGCCGCATAAGATCGTTGCATTGGCCCCAATGCTTGCCCTTTTCTTCACCAAAGTCTTGGCCACTGTCCAATCCTGGCTTGTCTTGAGCTCTCCGTCCTCTGTTGTCGCTCTCGGCAGCTTGTCATTTGTAAAGCATGCATGAGGCCCGACAAACACCCCATCT
>JACPMW010000006.1 GCA_016185805.1 Candidatus Woesearchaeota archaeon
GGAATGTCCTCAAGCTTCCCAGCTGAGCAAGCATTATCGGAGCTTCTGAAGTTGCAGTTTTTTCCAAGGCTTCTGCACCTGTACTCTGTGCACGGGTGCAGTTTCGAGTTGCTGCACAATTTGCAATCTCCGGCAAAAGGGGCTTCCCAAATGTCGCATCGAGCATACCCTCCGCTAGTGCCTCTTGCAATCAAAGCGGACTTGCTTAAATCAGTTGAATACAGCCTTAATTTCACGCCAAATTCGTCGCCTCTTTTTGTGTATCCATTGTCAAAATAGGCCCATTGCTCAGGTATAATATCCCTGTTGTAATAGCCAAACTCTGTTATCTGTTCTGCTATATTCCTGTAATTGCCGCAATCTCCTGTTCTCTGGCAGTAAAGAAGCGCGGAGTGGCCCCAGCTTTTTGGATAGTCATTTCCATAGTCATCCTTATCCAGGCTGGCAGAATTGCATATTGCCTTTCCATCGCCTTTCCAGAATTTGAACCCTGGCGGAACTTCAGGATGGCACTTCAATTGCGAATACAAAAATCCGGACCAATAGCAGTCTCTGAGATTTTCATCCTTGCAGGAAGATTCATCTTTCTGGTCTGCGCAGTCATACCACCTGTTTACCCTGCAGAATCCCTTTGAGTAAAACTGGTCATAAAATCCCATTATTCCTTCTGCGCATAATTCCTCCCTAAAGTCCCTGCACTCTTCTACATATTCTTTTCCTTCTATGCAGGAATGAAGGTAGTGCCTTGTTCCAACATAATCAAGGCCTTTTCCCACTATGCTTTCATAGCTGCACCAAGATTCACCATGTTTTTTTGAAGGTCCGGAAAAATCATCCTTGACATAATTATAAGTGGACCTGCAGCTCCAGTTTGCACAGTCTGCTTTGGCACATCTGAAATCATCTTTGTAGAATTTTCCGCCATTTGAAGAGCATGCCTTCTCATCTGTCAATTCGCAAGTATCTGAATTTTGTTCCTTTACAACACAGCACCCTTCTGCATCAGATTTCAAATTTTTTGGGCATCCGCAGTTTATATTGCTTTGATAAATGTTATTCAAACATTTGGAAGGGTCAGTATTCTTGAAGCAAATGCCGTCAGCCTTATTGGTGCAGCAGCCAAAGCTGTTGCCGTAATTCAAAATCTCTTTCCCCGCAGTGTCTTTCCCTTTTATTGCAAACCTGAATGCCAAATCTTTTTTTAATTTTGAGTCCGTCTTCGATATTATGTACACTATATCAGGATAAGGCTTGTGCTTTTCAACCCTGATTATGCTGCCGTGCTTCAGCATAAAATCTTCCTTGTCAAAATACCCATAAGTTATTTCTTCGTTGACAATGTCAATGGCAGCCCCGTATATTTCGCCTAAAGAAGACTCCAAAATAGAGGAAAACTCGTTGAAATCTATGGTGTTTGGGCCAATTTTGAATTTTAATGGGTATTCCAGCTTTATTACTATGGAATTATCATTAATTGTGGCATTGACTGTATTTTCATTTTCTGATATTTCATATCCCTTCTCCCTGAATATGCTCAGGTTTATGCAGGATTTCAGGTTCTGTTTGATGGCATCAGACAGTTCCCTTCCCATATCCTGCCTTAAAAGCAGATTATTTAAGTATCCTGCCCCGGATTTGTAATAAGCAAGTGAATTCAGCTCCGTGCCGTTCCAATAAGCTCCTGAATTTGGATTGAAAGATCCTCCTTTTCCTGCAATTTCAAAAATTAAGGGATAAGAAACCTGGGCAATGCAATTTTGCATATACTCCTTGATAATTATTCTGTCAGCATTTATTCTGCTTAGTTCGTAAGGGGCATTTTTCGTCTTGATGAGAAATTTTGAAGAGTATACAATTAATGACGCAATCAAGACTAATATGGCTGCAAATATAATAAAAAATGTTATTTGCGATTTCTTCATGATAACTGCCCTTGATTTGTTTTTAATGAATAGCAGGCTCCTCTTTGGTATGAATCATAAACATCTGCGCAGTCAATTTGAATTCCTTCAAGTACAAGGCTGAGATAGCATCCATCCCTAGCTGAAATTGATTGAATTTTAGAGCAAAAGTCCTTATTTTTAGTCCTTTCCGCTATGCCTGAAATGCATTCATCCTTTTTTTCTGTACTCAAAGAATTGCACATTTGTTCAGCTTTATCAGGGTCGTGACTGCTTAAAGCGATAATTTCAGATGTGGATATTTCCGCCATGTTTTCAATTGACATAATTTCAGAGAGTTTATCATTGCTGATATTTTGTTTGGCTATAAGTTTATCACTGATATCCCCAGCACCTGTTTCGTTTCCAATTATTTTAAACCTGGCGGCAGAAATTCCCAGATTATCATTGCATTTTATTTTTGCCCTTAGGATATAATCATTTGGCAGCAGCTGATTTAAAGAGAATGCGGCGTCTCTGGAAACTTTGCCGTTGAATTTGATGCTTTCGGTTTTATTAATGGCCAAGGTAATGTTAGTCAATCTGAATACCTCGTACTGCAGAAGCCCGTCACATTTTTTATTGGATTCCAGCTTTGTCAGGAATTTCAGAGATTGATTATTGTACAAATTTTCATTTTCTAATTCTAAGTCTAATTTTAGAATATCTTTATCTGATTTTTTATCATTAAAATATGGAAAAATAAGCAAAATAATGGCTAAAATAAGGACAAAAGTGGCAAATAAGTTAAAATAGGTGTTCCCTTTTAAGCTGTTAAATACCTTCACCATCTTTTTTGATAATTATGTTTATTCAGCCAGAAGAATATAAATTTTGTTAAAGGCTGAGGTATAGCTACAATAACATTTATATACTAGAATACTTAACAATAGTTAAGATTAAGATGGAACAGGAAGCAAAAATAAAGCAATTAATCACTAAAGAAATGACAATAGGCGACGTTGTAGCCAAATACCCGGCTGTAATAGAGCCTTTGCAGTCTGCGGGAGTTCATTGCGTTGGCTGCCATGTTTCTTACCATGAAACTTTGGAGCAGGGCTTCAAGGGCCATGGGATGTCAGATGAAGAAGTGCAGGCAGTTATTAATAAATTGAATGTTGCAGTTGAAGAGTCAAAATTTGATGAAGGGAAAGAGTTTATTATCACAAGCAAGGCAGCTGAAAAGCTGAGGGAAGTTCTGAAGGAAAACAGCAAGGAGGGCTCTGGCTTAAGGGTTGAGATTGTCCCAGGCGGATGCTCCGGCTTCCAGTATGGACTGGAATTGGATGACAATACAACAGACCTGGACTTGGCTGTTGAAGACAAGGGCGTAAAGATAATAATATCAAAGGAAAACATGAATTTCTTGAAAGGCGCAAAGCTTGATTATGTTGACTCATTGCAAGGAGGGGGCTTCAAGATAAGCAACCCAAATGTAAAGAGCGGAAGCGGCTGCGGCTGCGGGCAAAGCTTTGAATATTGAATTTTTGGTGATTTTAATGGGACAAAAAGGAAAAGAAATTTCAAAACTAGACCATAAGTGGCTATTGAATGAATTGAACAAGGCTTATGCTTTTGAGTGGGTTGTGCATTACTATGCTTCTCTTGCAGCAAATATAGTATCAGGCTTGAGAACTCCCGTCTATCAAAAAATCTTTGAGGAAGCTGCTGAAGGCGAGCTTGGCCACGCAAACAGGCTCGCAAAAAGAATTGCAGAGCTGGGAGGAGAGCCTCCGCAGACAATGGCAGAGATTGAAAAGATTGCAGGATTCGGCAAGGTAAATTTTCCAAAAAATAGAAGCAACATCAAGGGATTTATTGAAGTTTTGATAAGAATGGAAAGGCATGCAATAGAATTGTACAATGACCTGTCTATCAAGACTCATGGAAAGGACATAGTCACGCATGAGCTTGCAGAAGACTTATTGGCAGAGGAAGTTGCCGAAGAGGAAGAATACGAGAATATGCTCTTTTTTTATGATGATGAGCAATTCAGGGGCGCTGCTCATGACCTCGACAATATTTATATCTTCGGCGTTTAGGCTGGAAGTTACCAAAGCGACTATCCCCCTTATATTTTGCGCCTCTTCTGTAAATTGCAGGTTTATTTCAACCAAATCCTTATCAAGAGAGATGCAGCCCGGCTTGCTGAAAATGCTGTGGAACTTGTCCAGATTCTTCTCGTCCAAAATTATTGTTATGCTTTGCTCGGCCTGAATTATCCTTATGATTTCCCCTTTTTCAATGTCAACTACAGAATTAAGCCTGCTTATGCCCTCAACGCTTCTTTTATTCTTTTGCACCCTTATATCTGCTATATTGCTTCTTGTCTTGATTGCTATTCTTGAAAAAAGCTTCCTTAGCTTTTCGCCGCTTTCCTCTTTTCCTGTTTTTTTGTATCGCCTTATGGCGCTTATCACTGCATCCATGTTCCCTTCTTTCAGATCCAGCCTTTTAATGATGTGCCTGGAAAGCGCCCTCAGGCTTAAGATATTCCTGAACAGGCATTTTCTTATTACAAAATCATTATCCAGAAAACTGCCCACTTTATCCGAGATATTCTGTGTCATAAAAGACCCATTTATGCTTTTATTTATAAATTTAACTATTTTATGTCACAATATTTTTATAGCATTCAAAAATGCTTGGAATATGGAATCTGCACTTAATATCATAAAGAACGCGAAGATCGGCAGCATCGTGCCTGTCGTAGAAACATTGCCTTACACATTGCAGCCTGTTGAATACTTCGCAAAATTGTCGGACTATGGAAATAAAAAAAACTCTATCCTGTTTGAATCTGCAGACATTGTCCCAAAATACGGGGAAAAAAGCCTTGGAAGCGCTGACCCGTGCCTGAAGGTTGCAGGCAAAGATGAAAAGTTTGAGATTTCAGCCCTGAATGAAACAGGCATCAGGTTCCTTGATTTTTTAAGGAATGATTTTGGCTTTTGTGATGAGGTCGAGCACAGGAAAAGGAAGATTGCTGGAAGGCTAAAGCCGAAAAGAGGCATGGTGAGCGAAGCGGAAAGGCTGAAATTGCCAAACCACATGGACATAATAAGAAAAATTGCCTTCAAGTTCAGACCGACTCTCAAGCCTTTCGTCCCGTATGCAGGGCTTTTTGGCTGCATTTCATATGATTTCATTGGCCAGTTTGAGGACCTGCCGAAGAATAAAATTGACGTCACCCAAGATCCCGATTACCTGTTGTATTTCCTTGACAACCTGTTTTTGACAGACCACAAGGCAAACAAGACATTTCTTGTGGCAAATGCGCTGATTACAGATGACAAAAAAGAAGTTTATGAAGAATGTATGCGTAAGATTGAAAATTACAAAAATGCAGTGCATAAAAGCCCAAAAAAGAACGCACCAAAAGCAAATTCAAAAACAATTCTAAAAATTAAAACTGATACAAGCAAAAAAGAATTCGAAAGGCTTGTGATGAGGATAAAAGAGCACATCAAAAAAGGCGATGTTTACCAGGCAGTTCTTTCAAGGACCATAAGCCTAAGCTTCAACAAAAGGCCTATTGAGGTTTATAAAAAATTAAGGGAATTGAATCCAAGCCCCTACATGTTCTACATCAACAATGAATTTGGGATTCTTTTGGGCTCATCTCCTGAAATGAGCTTGCGCGTGGAAGGCGATGAAGGCAAAATTGCAGAAATAAGGCCGATAGCAGGCACAAAGCCAAGAGGCTTCGCAAATGGAAAAATTGATGCAGACCTTGACTCAAGGTACGAAACTGAGCTCAAGACAGATGAAAAGGAAATCTCCGAGCATGTGATGCTTGTCGACCTTGCAAGAAATGACATTGCGAAAATATCAGAGCCGGGCACAAGGTTTGTCAATGAGCCTTTTGTTGTGGAAAAATACTCGCATGTCCAGCATCTGGTATCGAATGTAAAAGGCAAGCTAAAAAATGGGTTGGACGCATTGCATGCCTACACTGCAACCATGAACATGGGCACTCTGACAGGCGCTCCAAAAGTTGAGGCCATGAAATTGCTTAGGCTTTATGAAAAGGCAAAAAGGGGATTTTATGGCGGCTCAGTCGGGTATGTAACTCCAAGCGGCGATTTGGACAGCACCATTGTGATAAGGTCTGTAAGAATTAAGGGCAACAAAGCCTATGTAAGGGCCGGTGCAGGAATTGTCTACGACAGCAATCCGGAAGCAGAGTTCCTTGAGACTGAAAGGAAAGCCTATGCCTGCCTAAAGGCTATAGAGCTGGCAGGTGAGTGAAAATGAATATACTTATGATTGACAACTTTGACTCGTTTACATACAATCTTGTTGATGAGTTTGAGAAGAGAAAATGCAGGGTTTTTGTTTACAGGAATAATATAAGCCTTGATGGTTTAAAAAAAATCATAAAAAGGATTGCTCCGAAATTGATAGTCATATCGCCCGGCCCTTCCTCCCCAAAAGATGCCGGGGCATCCATGGCAATTATCAGGCATTATGCCGGAAAAATCCCGATATTTGGCGTTTGCCTGGGGCATCAGTGCATAGTGGAGGCATTTGGCGGGATTGTTGACAAATCGCCTGAAATTTTGCACGGCAAGCCGTCAAAAGTAATGCATGACAAAAAAACCATCTATAAAAACCTGGAAAATCCGTTTCAGGTGGGAAGATACCATTCTCTGGCAGGCTTAAAAATTCCAAATGAATTGGTTGTAAGCGCGAAGACAGGAAATGTAGTGATGGGTGTTCGCCATAAAAAATTCTTTGTGGAAGGGGTGCAATTCCATCCTGAAAGCATACTGACTCCAAGTGGCGGCCTGATAATAGAGAATCTGCTGGGTGAGATAAGATGATTCAGGAAGGGATATCAAAGCTTGTCGAAAGGCATGATCTGACTCAAAGTGAGGCAGAGCAACTCATGAATGAGATAATGGAAGGCAAAGCAACTGACTCGCAGATAGCTGCTTTTCTCGTTGCCTTAAGAAGCAAGGGAGAGACAGTAGAGGAAATAACAGCATGCGCAAAAATAATGAGGCAGAAAGCTCATTCAATCAGCCCGAAAGTCTCTCTTTTGGTGGATACCTGCGGCACAGGCGGCGATAGCTCAAATACTTTTAACGTATCAACTGCTGCAGCCTTTGTTGTCAGCGGTGCCGGCATTCCTGTCGCAAAGCATGGCAACAAGTCAATAAGCTCCAAGTGCGGAAGCGCCGATGTGCTGAAGGAATTGGGAATTTTCATAGAGCTGCAGCCAAAACAAGTTGAAAAATGCATTGAAGATGCTGGGATTGGCTTTATGTTTGCGCCTGTATTTCATCCTGCCATGAAATATGCGGCAAATGCCCGAAAAGAGCTCGGAGTAAGGACTGTTTTCAACATTCTTGGGCCTTTGACAAATCCTGCAAATGCAAAGTCACAGTTAATCGGGGTATTCAGCGAAAATTTGCTGATGGATATTGTACAAGCCGCAAAAAAACTAGGCAGCAGCCGTGTGATTGCGGTAAATGGCAGTGGCTTGGATGAGATAAGCATATGCGCAAAAACAAAAGTTTGCGAATTAAAAAGTGGAAATATTGAATCTTATTACCTAAACCCTGAAGAATTTGGGTTTAAGCTGGGCTCTTTAAATGAGATAATGGGAGGCTTTCCAAAAGAAAACGCAAAAATAGTATTGGGCGTGCTGAATGGCGATAATGGGCCCAGAAGGGACATTGTTTTGCTGAACGCGGCTGCAGCGATTTTAGCGTCTGGAACAGCTGCCGATTATAAAGATGCTCTTGAGCTGGCTGCACAGTCTATAGACTCAGGAAAAGCTATTGAAAAGCTCAATGTGCTTATCGAATTTACGAACAAAAATGCTGGACAAAATAATTGAAAACAAAAGGAAGGAAGTTGAAATGAGCAAGAGGAATTTGCCCCTGTCCAGCTTTAAAGGCAGGCTGAAGAATTCCGAAAGGAGCCTTAAAAAGGCATTGTCAAAAAATAAGCTGAATCTCATTGCAGAGTTTAAAAGAAAATCTCCATCGAAAGGAACAGCCAGAAAAAAATTTGACATTCATAAAGTTGCAAAGATATACGGCAAGCATGCGGATGCCATTTCCGTGCTCACTGACAAAAAATTTTTTTGGGGCTCATTAGATGACCTGAAGATTATGAGCAGGCTGACCAAGCTTCCTGTCTTGAGGAAAGATTTTATAATTGACGAATACCAGATTTATGAGTCAAGGCTTTACAATGCTGACGCTATACTTTTGATTGCGTCTGTTTTATCAACTCAGGATTTAAAAAGGTTTATCGGAATTGCTGAAAGCCTGGGCATGGATTGTTTAGTTGAAGCCCATACTGAAAAAGAGCTGCAAAAAGTTCTGCATATCGGTGCAGGCATAATAGGGATCAACAACAGGAACCTCAATACATTAAAGGTTGATACAGGCACGACATTGAGGCTTATTGGTAAAATACCAAAAAATAAGATAACAGTGAGCGAAAGCGGCATTTCCTCCAAAGAGTATATTAAGAAAATAGAAAAAAAGGTAAATGCCGCATTAATCGGAACACTATTCATGAATTCTTATAATCTGGAAAAAGAAATAAAATACCTGTTAAAATGACAAAAATAAAAATATGCGGCATCACAAGCTATGAAGACGCTGCAAATGCCGCAAAATTAGGGGCAGATTACATTGGGTTTAATTTTTATGCCAAAAGCCCAAGATACATTAAGGCATCAAGGGCAAGAAAAATTATAGAAAAACTGCCTAAAAAGGTAAAAAAGGTAGGCGTTTTTGTAAATTCTAATTTTGGAAATATTAAGGATATTGCCAGGCTCTGCAGGCTTGATTTAGTGCAATTATCCGGAAATGAAGATAATGGGCATGTGTCAAAATTAAAAAAAACTTTGGGCACAAAAATAATTAAAACGTTCAGGATAAAAAAAATGGCAGACATAAAAAATATAAAAGGCTGCAAAGCTGACTACATAATGCTTGATTCATTTAAAAAAGGGTTTTTTGGCGGAACAGGGATTAAAATAAATTTAAAATTTGCAGGCAAATTGGACAGCAGGAATCTGTTCCTTGCCGGCGGCTTGAATGCTGCAAACATAAGATCAATTATCAGAAAAATAAATCCTTATGCAGTTGATGTGTGCAGCGGCATTGAGTCTTATCCCGGCAAAAAGGGCTTTGGCAAAATGAAGTCATTTATCGAGGCTGCAAGATGAGATCACTTGGAAAGTTTGGGAATTTTGGCGGAATTTTTGTGCCTGAAACCCTGATGCCTGCATTAGAGGAATTGGAAGCTGCTTTCTTAAAATTAAAGAATGACAAAAAATTCAACGCAGAGCTTGACGAGCTGCTCAAAAAATATGCAGGAAGACCAACTCCTCTTACTTTTTGCAAAAATTTAAGCAAAAAGCTCGGCTGCAAAATATACTTGAAGCGCGAGGACTTGCTGCACACCGGCGCCCACAAGATAAACAATGCACTTGGGCAGGCTTTGCTTGCAAGGCATATCGGCAAAAAAAGGCTGATAGCAGAAACAGGGGCCGGGCAGCATGGTGTAGCAGTTGCCACTGCAGGCGCAAAGCTTGGTTTCCAGTCAGACATCTATATGGGAACAAAAGACATTGAAAGGCAGAAGCTGAATGTCCTAAGGATGAAGCTGCTTGGAGCGAATGTTATTCCTGTCGAAAGCGGCTCAAAGACGCTGAAAGACGCTATAAACGAAGCGCTAAGGGACTGGACTGCAAATGTGAAAAGCACTCATTACCTTCTTGGCTCTGTTCTTGGCCCCCACCCTTATCCCACGATGATAAAGTTTTTCCAGAGCATCATAGGCAAAGAGGCTAAAAAGCAGGTTTTGGAGGCAGAGGGAAAGCTTCCTGACTGCATAGTTGCCTGTGTCGGAGGCGGAAGCAACGCAATAGGAATTTTCAATGAATTTATTGAAGACAAAAAAGTAAGGCTTGTTGGCGTTGAAGCAGGAGGCTCTGGAATTAAAAGCGGAAACCATGCATCAAGATTCAGCGATAAAAAGCTTGGAAGAGTCGGCATTATACACGGAACAAAAACATATGTGCTGCAGGACCATTATGGCCAGATTCATAACACCTCTTCTGTTGCAGCCGGCCTGGATTATTGCGCAGTTGGGCCAGAGCACAGCCTTCTGAGGCAGCTGAAAAGAGTTGAATACACCTACGCAACTGACAAAGAAGCTGTTGAAGCTTTCAAGCTATTGAGCAAAGAAGAAGGAATAATTCCTGCCTTGGAATCAGCTCATGCTGTCGCTTATGTGATGAAAAAGGCAATAACAATAAAAAAAGACGATGTCATTATTATTAATCTCAGCGGAAGAGGGGACAAGGATTTGGACCAGATTGAAGGAATAATAAAATGATTTCATACAGTGAAGCATTTAAAAACTTGAAAAGAAAAAAGGAAGGCGCGCTTGCAGCATTCATTGTGATTGGCGACCCTGACTACAAAACAAGCCTTGAGATAGCCAAAAGAATTGTAGATGCAGGGGCTGACATGCTTGAGCTTGGGCTGCCTTTTTCCGATCCAATAGCTGACGGCCCATCCATACAGGCTGCAGATATAAGGGCATTAAATAGCGGAATGGACACCAAAAAAGTTTTTGGATTTATCAGAGAATTAAGGGAACATACAGATATTCCAATCGGTCTTTTGTCCTATTTTAACTTAATATACCAATACGGAATTGAAAAGTTTTACATCGATGCAAAAAAGGCAAGGGTCAATAGCATTTTAATTGCTGATATGCCTATTGAAGAGTATTCTGCAGTTTCAGCATATGCCAAAAACAATGGACTTGACACAGTGTTGATAGTCAGCCCTGTCACAGATAACAACAGGCTAAGGGAAATAGCAAAAAATACAACCGGTTTTGTGTATGTTGTGTCAAGATTGGGGGTGACAGGAGCAAGAAAAGACTTGAGAAGCTCAACTTTAAGCTTGATAAGAAGAATAAGGCAATTCTCAGGCAAGCCCTTGTGCGTTGGTTTTGGGATAAGCTCTCCAACCCATGTAAGGAATGTCATCGAAGCAGGGGCTGACGGGGCTATAGTTGGAAGCGCTATAGTGGATCTGATTGCTGGGAATATTAGCGACAAGAATAAAATGCTACATAAAGTATATAGTTATGTTAAAGGTATGAAAAAGGCAACGATAAAACAAAATTTATAAACAATTCGTGACTAGAATTTTGAATTGAGGAAGAAATTGGGGCAAGAAATATGCCCAGTATAGAGATTTGGACGGTTTGAGGAATTTATTTTCTAACCAAAAAAGACTATCTATGATATACTCCTTCAAAAGTATAATTGCCTGATTGAACTTTACACCATAATTTTTTTTGTGAATCAAAAGGTACCACATATACATTTTTTATATTCATGACTCCAATTGCTTTGCCTTCACAAAGTCTAGTGATGATATTTAAACTTTTGGTATCCCAAGGTGGCTTTGATTCAAAATATTTGTCTAACGAGAATAAATAGTATTTACCACATTCTGAATAATTTCCTTCATAACAATAAGCATCACCAATCAATTTATAAATAAATTTTTGATTTTCTGAATTGTTTTGAATTGAAAATAATATTCCTTTTGCTTCAGAAGTTCTATTTAAACCAATAAGAGCTGCTGATTTTCCGATATTTAAATCAATTCTGGGTTTTTTATATAATGCTATATCGAAGTGATAAAGACTCGGTGCATAAGCTCCGAAAAATAAGCTATTAAAAGCTAGGTATTCGTCATCTGTCCTACTTGAATAGATTAGAATATTTCTTACTTGTTGATAAGATAAATTATATTTTTTTCTAAAAATAATGTCTTTCTTTTCATCAGGTATTCCTAAACTATCCGTTTCTATAAGAGTAAATAAAATTTCATTTTTAGACTCGATTGTTGTATTTTTGATATCTTCCTTAAAATTTTCGATACTATTTTGTACATCAAGGAACTGTAAGTAAGAAAACTTTGAACCAAATATAAAAAATACAATGGCAAGTATAATACTTATCAATCCAATTATGGTATCAAAACTTGGATGTTTATAGTGTAAATGCGAACGAAAGCCCCATCTACTTTTAAACTCTTTATTATTACATCTTGAATAGGGACATACAAATGGCTTATTATCCATAAGAATAGAAAATTAGCCTCATTTAAATATTTACTTTCCCTAAAAACCCTAAGGAACACATAGAAAACTTTTCCTTCTTTAAATTTCAATCTATAAGATTTCAACATTCTCCAAATCCTTGAAATGCGAGTCTTTTGTAAGAATTTTCAAGCCGTAAATAAATCCAGTAGCCAGTATCATAGAATCTATCATTCCCCAGTTCCTCACAATTTTTTTCCTTTTGAAGTTTAACTCACCTGCCAAAAAAGATATTTCGGGATTTAAATGCAAAAGCCTAGTTGACATAATCACAAAATCTGTTAATTCTTTGCCATTAAGGTTTTCCTTCATCGCCCAATTAGAAATTTCAGCTAAAGTTGCAATGCTTGTCTGGCATTCTTCTGTCTTAAGATATCTTTTGACTATTTCACCTTTTTCACTTTTAATGAAGAATTCAACCCAAGCAGAAGTGTCAAGCAGCATCAGTATCTTTCCAGCCTGTCAGTCCTGTCTCTTTCAAATGGTTTTGCGCCTTTTGCTGTTCCAAACATTTTTTCAATCATTGCCTCAACTTCTTCCAGCTTTCTTTGCTTCAATAGGCTTAGCTGTATTTCCTGTCCTTCCTTTATTTCTTCCTGCTGGGCAATTTCTTTTGGGATTAAAACTCCTAGTGATGTCCCAACCTTCCTTACTTTTGCTTTGAATAGTTCTGGCATTTCAATCACATTATAATATATTATAATAAGTATATATAATTATCGGTTATTTAGTATACCTTTTCCTATATCAATATAGGAAAACGTAACATTTAAATATAACTTAAGATTAGCTTCTAGCTTTGAATCTAAAGAGGTGAATTCATGAGGAAAATCGCTATATTCAACCAGAAGGGAGGTGTCGGCAAGACTACAACAGCTGTGAACCTTGCAGCAGGCCTGTCAAGAAACAGCAAAAAAGTTCTTTTAGTTGATTTGGACCCTCAAGGGGACATAAGCACAACAAACAGCATCAACGCTCCTTACAATTTATATCATTTCGTCATGGAAGACGCAAATTTCAGTGAGTGCATTACAAAGCTTGGAAAAAATCTTGAGATAATGCACTGCGACCACAAGCTTGCAGAAGTTGAGCAGCAGATAGGCAAGGAAAAGGATAGCGTCAAGTTCATTGAAAAGAAATTCTCGCAGGTAAATGATTATGATTATATAATTCTTGATTGCGCCCCATCGTGGAGGCTTTTGAATAAAAACGCGCTTGAATACGCAAGTGAAGTCATCATTCCGGTTTCAACTGATGTGCTTGGGTATGCCTCACTTGAAAAAACTATAAAGCGCATCGTAGAGTTCAATAACTTGAATCACCATACGGAGTTTGTAAGCTCTATTCTCCCGACAATGTTTGACAGGAGGATCAGGGTATGCGATGAAATCCTGTTCAAGATGAAAAAGGAGTTCAGCCCGCTTCTTGTCGCGGAGCCGATAAGGGCCAACTCCAAGCTTAAGGAAGCTCCAAAGGCAAAAATGTCCATATTTACTTATGACAAGAAATCAAGCGGCGCAGAGGACTACTGGAAATTCACCAAGCTTATCTTGGAAAACGAGCATATGTACGACCTTTCAATTCCGCAGCAGCAAAGGGAAAAATCTATGAGAGATTACTTTGTCAGCGGCAAGAAAAGGGAGCTGATGATTGTCAACAATAAGGTCACCTTCGGCTTCAAATTCGTTGCAAACATCAAGGATTCGATCAAAACTCATCTGCTTGGCTCAAAAAAGCAGGGAAAAATAGGAAATGCTTGACAAAGCCAAGTTTTTGGTCATGCTTGCAATAAGCTTTTTCTATTTCAATATATTCTATGAAATAAACTATTATTTGGTTAAATCCCTGTTTTATTTTATAAGGAGCAGAATTTAAATATCCACGACAACCCTTGCCTTCCACCGGCCTTTCTCTTTTTTCAGCTCGAACATGTGCATGGTAATAGCTTTAATGTCATTCTCCAGGCTCTGCACTTCAGGATTTATATTGTCGCCTTCAAGTATTGCCTTTAATTTATTTTTCTTGCCTCCATTGACAGTCACATGGACGTGCTTGAAAACCATGTATTTTGAATCCTTCAAGAACAATATTTCTGACAGAAAATCATACAATAAATTATCAAGCTTTTCATTCTCCAGCTCAAATTCGACTTTCTTGGCAGCGTCAACTGTTTCAAGGTCAGCGCTCAATTCAAAAATAGCAAGAGCCGCATTCTCGAACAGCTCATTCAAGTCTTTTCCATAGGCTTCATAAGCTATGTCAGCTATTGCAATGTCCTCAAGGAATTTGTATCTGGTTTTGTCGTTGTTTATGTTCATTTTTAGTTATGGAATATTTCTCCAACAATCCATATTAATAATATCCCTAATGCCAGCAAGGCAAGCTGCAAAAGGGATTTCCTGAAGTCTTTTTCCTTGTGTATCTCAGGTATCAGGTCGGTGCTTGCAATGTAAATGAAGCCGCCGGCTGCAAGCGAAGTCATAAAAACGCTTGAGTTCTCTATCGCGCTTGAGAAGAAGTAAGCAGCCAATGCCCCTAAAACAGCAGTCAAAGCCGTCAGAAAATTGAAAACAAGCGCTTTAACCTTGGAAAATCCGCCATAAATCAATATAGAAAAATCAGCTATCTCCTGGGGAATCTCGTGCGCGATTATCGCGATTGTAGTTATGATTCCAAGTGCAGTATTGTTCATGAAGCTTATTGCAATCACTGCGCCATCAAGAAAATTATGAATTCCATCCCCTATCATATTAAGGTAGGTAAATCCATGCGCCTCTTCATGCTCATGCCCGGTATGGTGATGATGCCAATAAAAGAATTTTTCCAATGCAAAAAAAGACAGGATTCCGAGCAAAATAAAAATAGGGACGCTTTCCTTAAAGCCTCCTTGAAGCGCTTCCGGCAGCAAGTCGAGGAATGCAGCTCCAAGCAGTGTTCCTGCTGCAAAGCTTACAAGAAAAAATAAGATTTTATTCAATGTTTTTTCGCGGAAAAAAATCAGGATTCCAAGCACAGAGACAAGGCTGACTATAAGGACTGCAATTAGGATTTGTATCAAAACGATTGGCATTTTATTGTTAATCAGAAAGGTTGATAATATTTAAATTTATGCATTAGTTTAAAAGAATCATTAAAGTTTTAAATAACATCTATTTTATACTTATAAAATGAACTTAAAAGAGATAATAAAACAAGTATTAGAAGAAATTAAGAAACAATTGTTTGATAGAATTAAATTATCAAAAAAGAAGTTAATAATTGCTTTAGTTGTTTTATTCACATTGTTATTGATTTATAGTTTTATAGAATTTAATTTTGATATAGTTTTTCAGAAGTTATATGACTCTAAGAAAGAAAAGCCAAAAATAGAGTTTATAGTATTTCGTACTTATGTAACTGAACCAATACGTAATAGTTCTGCTAAGGGCAACGTACATGTTACCCTTATGGCTAATAGCCCAAGTATAAATAAAGAAAGATTTGTAATGATAAATTTTCCAATAAGAAAAGAAGTAGGAAACGACACAGTTTATAGACATAGTTTTGATTATGTTTATTATAAAGAAAAATGTCCTAGTTGTACCCAATACATATATATGATTCATAATCCAAGCAAAGTAGATGCAAAAAATGTACTAATTTATACTTTCTCTGACTTTATAGTTAAAGATATTTTACAGGATGACCAAAGAATAGAATTTAAAAGAGGTTCAGGCCTGTATGAAGATAAAGGTTTTAGAATAAATGTTCCAATCCTGAAAAAAGGAGAAACAATACTTTTTAGTTTTAGTTCAAAATATTTATCAGATGTTCACTATAATTGTTATATAGAAGATAACTCAAAATTATGTTCTACTGCTTTAATAGATACAAAAGTATTTACATTAGGAGATGAGGTAACAAGTTTTTATTTCACATTACAAAATATAACCACAGCATTGCCAATTTTAAATGAAGAAAATCCATGTTACACATTTAATCTTGATACTAAGGAATGGACTAGTGGCGATTGCAAGATTATGGATACTACTAGATTCAAGACGTAAAGCCACTACCCACTGGACATCCCTGCCTAAAGTATATAAAGGCTGAATTCTATCTATTTTGAAAAAAGAGAACACGCAAAACTGCCAAATAATGATTTTCGGCTTTTAGCACAAAAATCAATTACGCAGTTTCGCTTAACATTCTCTTTTTCCTTGTACTCCAAAGTTTAACATAAAATAAAAACGTTGGAGGTTGATAAAAATGATAACAGAAGATCTTGTTAAGATAGCTTGTGGGTATTACAAGGCAGGCAATTCCCTTAAAGAGACTGCTGAATTTTTAGAGAAAGGGCATCAATTTAAGATACATTACAATACTTTAGGCTATCACTTGAAGAAGTCTGGCTTGAAGCTGAGAAGTGATATAGGGGGAGTTATTTTAAGAACAAGAAAACATATTGATATTGAAAATCTGATAAAAAAGTATAATAATAAGGTACCGATAAGGGCTTTATCAAGAAACTTAAAAATAGGTAGAAATACTATACAAAAAATATTAAGTGAAAATAATATAACTATTTTGGATAGCAGGTCGGCTCAATTGGCTATGGGTTATATAAAGGAAAAGAAAAAGTTTGATTTATCGGGCCAAGAGAAAGCTTATATTTATGGCTTGGTTTTAGGCGATTTAACTCCGGTAAAAAAGTCAGATTATACTTTAAAACTGATAACCCATTCAACACATAAGACTTTTGTGGATTTATTATGCAAAACTTTTGAAAAGTATGGCATTGCAAATTACAAGGAAACAAAAAAGCAGAATATGTATAGGTTTCAAAGCCATTTAGATTTAGAAAGCTTCTCATTCTTATTAGATTCGAAAAGCGGGATAATACCTAATTGGATAGATTCTAACAATTTTAATGATTTTTTGGCTGGATTTATAGATTCTGATGGGAGTGTAATATTGAAGAAGTCTGGGAAATACTTTCAATTTGTAATAAGGTTCTTTAGCCAAAATTTAGATTTCCTGAAAGAAATAAAACGAAGATTAGAAGGTTTAGGATATAACTTGTCAATGCATAAAAATCATAAAATAGGGGATAAAAGCTATAATAATGGGATTTTATTTAAATATAACAAAGACTACTATGTTTTGGAGACATTCAAGAAGGCTCAAACTTTAGATTTGCTAAGCAAGATTCCAATAAGGCACCCTGAAAAAATAGCGAAAAGAGAATTAATTTATAAAATTAACAAAATGGGCTTCATTCAGTGGCAAGACGTTGAAACAGAAGTTAAAGAATTGAAGCTAAAAATAAAACAAACAGTATTGCAAAAAACAATATTATCGTAGTCAAACTCGAGGCACCCTTGATATTCCCGCAGGGGACCAATTTTACTACCGGCTTTGATATCCCAGCCTGTGAAACAGCGTCAATCACATCATTAATATTTTTATACGCAAATCCAGCCTCTTCCGCCAAGCCAGGCATTGAAGTTGCCTTCACATAAATTCCTCTTTTTTCCATGTCTTTTTGCAGTTGCTCTCCCCTCACTTGATGCTTTGCAGCAGCCCTTGACATTGTTCTTCCGCTTCCATGGGCTGTGCTTCCAAACGTTTCATCCATAGCTTTTTGAGTGCCAACAAGCAAAAAGCTTCCGGTTTCCATTGAGCCCCCTATAATCACAGGCTGCCCTGTATTTTTATAAAGCTGTGCAAGTTCTGGATGATTTGGAGGAAATGCCCTTGTGCTTCCTTTCCTGTGTACAATCAATTTTTTCTTGTGTCCGTCAACAGTATGCTCTTCCAGTTTTGCTATGTTGTGCGCAACATCATAAACCATGTGCATTTCCAGTTTCTCCGCTTCTGTCCTGAAAACTTTCGAGAATCCTTCCCTTATCCTGTGCAAAATCACTTGCCTGTTTGCAAATGCCATGTTTGCGGCGCATGCCATTGCCTTGTAATAATCCTGGCCTTCGTTGCTTTGGAAAGGAGCGCACGCTAATTCTCTGTCATAAACTTCTATCCCATATTTTTTCATTGCTCCCTCAAAAATTCTTAAGTAGTCTGTCCCGATTTGATGCCCGAATCCTCTTGAGCCGCAGTGCACCATCACAACAATCTGCTCCGCTTCATTAATTCCAAATTTTTTTGCAATTTGTTCGTCAAAAATATTCTCTGCCCTCACAATCTGTATTTCAAGATAATGATTTCCCGAGCCCAAAGTTCCCAATTGGTTCATTCCCCTGTCAATCGCTTTTTGGCTCACTTTTTCAGGCTCTGCCCAGTCTATCTTTCCATACCCTTCCGTCCTTTCCAAATCCTCTTTCCATCCATAGCTGTTTTCAACGCACCATTTCGAGCCATAAGACATTATTTCCTTGAATTGTGACTTGTTTGCATCCACAAATCCCCTTGAGCCGACTCCGGAAGGAACTGTCTTGAACATAGTGTCCACTAATTCCCTAAGTTTTGGCTGCACTTCCTTGAAAGTAAGGTTTGTTGTGACTAATCTCATTCCGCAGTTTATGTCAAAGCCAATGCCGCCAGGTGAAATTACTCCTTCCTCTGCGTCAAAAGCAGCCACTCCTCCAATTGGAAAGCCGTATCCCCAATGACCATCAGGCATGCAGAAAGCGTATTTCTGGATTCCGGGAAGGCATGCAACATTTGTCACCTGGTTGAAAACTCCTGCATCCATTTCATCAAGAAGCTTTTTCGTGGCGTAAATCCTGGCTGGCACCAGCATCCCTTTTTTATAGGATGTCGGGATTTCCCAGATAGTCTTGTCCACCTGCTTCAGGTCATTATCCTTAGGTTTTTCTAATGTACGTTCCATAAAAATCACATTTAATAAATCAGTCTAATAAGCGTAGAATTAAATAAATAATTCCACGCACGCTCTCTGCAAAATCTAGATTATATTGCGAGCATGCGCTAAGCAAAGTATAGCTGACGCTTATTTAAAGTTTGTGGTTTCTTATTTTTTAGGCATAAATTTAAATATAAATTATCATAATACCATCCTAAAATGCAAATCAAGGACCTTAAGCCAAAGCAGGGCAATGTTGATGTCATTGTAGATGTTATTGATGTAGGAATTCCAAGAGAGTTTGAAAAATTCGGCAAGGCCGGAAGAGTGGCAACTGCAATCGCAAAGGACGAGACAGGGGATATAAAGCTTACATTATGGAATGAGGAGATAGAAAAAATCAAGGCAGGCGACAAAGTCCACATCATCAATGGCTATGTAAATGAGTGGCAGGGGGAAATGCAGCTGACAGCAGGAAGGATGGGCAAGCTTGAAGTTGTCGGGAAAGCAAATGCTGATTTAAGCAAGGAAACTTCTTCTGAAATAAGGACAAACATTCCGGCAAAAGAGAACGAGGATTTAGATGAAGACCTCAATGTGGAAGAAGAAGACATTGAAGATGCTGATGATGAGGAGATTTGAAACGAAACACAACATAATGTTGGCTTAAACGGCTGAAGACCGTGGTGAAAGGTTCACGTTTAGTGTTCTTCCACAATCATGGATTCAAATTCCATCCGCCCCATTTTTAAATTTAATGGGAGAAAAGTAAATTTTCTCCCTAAAAGCTTATATACTTAAAAGATGCTAAATTTTCTTATGTTTAAATTAATCTTGTCTGATAAAGCTGATAAAAAGCTCGAAAAACTCAAAAAGAGGGATAAAAATAATTTTGAAATTATAGTTAAACATTTGGAAAATTTGACTCAAAATCCAAAATTCTACGGCAAACTCCTGACAGGTGACCTTGCCGGATTGTGGTCTTATAGAATTGCTGATTTTAGGATTGTATATGAAATTGAGGAAAACCGGCTGATTGTTTTTGTAATAGAAATCGAGCACAGAAAAAGTGTTTATGATAAATGATGTTTCTTTTTAAAATCCTGAAAAGTTATGTATCTGCCTTTTTTAATGTCTTCAATACCTTCCTTTATATCTTTCATTAACTTTTTATTTGAAAGTATTTCAAGAGTTTCTTTCATGCTTTCATATTCTTCCCTAGGTATCTCTATCAATTCTGATTTAGGCATAACTTGGCTAATGCAATGTATTTATTTAAATGTTTCTATCAAGCGCTCAATGTCGCTGTCAATATCCTTCCTGCAATTATATTAAACATCAGCATTACAGCCCCTGAAATGAAGACATAAAGCAAAGTGCTCCTGAGCAGATTGTTTCCGAGCTGGTATCTTTCATTCAATTTGTCAGATCCGTTCTCAACACCATTTGCAATGACTGTCAGTATGAAAGTGATT
>JACPMW010000031.1 GCA_016185805.1 Candidatus Woesearchaeota archaeon
ACTGTCACGCAGGAATGGGTGGATTTTCTTGAGGAAGAGGGCATAATAAGCGTTGAATACAAGCTGACAAAGCCTTACCTTGTTGAAAGAAAGCTGACAAAAAAGGAGATTGATGCAAAATCCAAGGAATTCACAAGCAAGAAAGATGTTTTTGTCAGGAAGGCGGAAGTAAGCCTGAGCTTTCTTGAAAAACAGGCGAGCGAGCTGAAAAAGGTAAAAAAAGAGTTTGACGTGATGAAAGGCGAGCTTGGCATGGAGCTTGATACGGTAAGAGAAGACTTAAAGGAATTGGAAAGGTACCAGCAGCTGAAGGACGAGCTGCAAAAGCAAGTGGAAGAGCAAAAGAATGACGCCAAGCAAAAAATTGAGGAATTGACAAAGCAAGTGGAGAGAGAGCAAAAAAAGTATCAGGACCTAATTTCTGACATCAAGAAGGAAAAAGAAGAGCTGTCAAGGGAAAAGGCAGAAGCGCAATCAATAGAGGAAAGCGAGAAAATACTCAATCAAAAGCTAATAGAATTAAAGGGCACAATAGGGCTGATTGAAAAAAAAATTGCAGATGAGGACACTGCAATAACAAATTCGGAATTGCATATAGAAAAGCTTACATTGCTTATAGACGAAATAAGGCAAAGAGTTGAAGAGGAAAAGGCAATAATAGAGCCGCTGATAGAGAGGAGCAGGGAGCAGGAAAAAAAAGTAATGGAGCTGCAGGAAAGGATAGTGCAAAAAATAGCGCAAAAGCAGAAGAAAGTGTCCAATGTCAAGGACATAACAAAAAAAGTGGAGGATTTTTTCAAGAAAAAGCTGGCTGTCGTCAATTTGGTGGACAGGGTAAACAAGGACAGGGACGAGCTGGAAAAAGGCCTTATAGAGCTGATAAAAAAGGCGAAGTCATTCCAGCTGAGCGCGAGCAAGGGCGATGTCGGAAAGCAGATGATTGAGCTGGAAAAGAAGTTTGACGAGGTTGACAAAAAGAAAGCCCAGTTCGAGACGGAATTAAAGGAATTCGGCTCGGTGTTCAAGAAATAAAATTGTTAAACAAAATATTGATAAAAAACCAATAAAAAGATTCAATCACGAGAGCGACTTTTGGCTGTATTACAGTTAAAAGTGAACCGCTTTTGATTTCATTATTGAATTAATAGGCGAGGCTTGAGCGATTGGCAGGGAAGCGAAAGCCGAGCAGTAAATTTTGTCGCGAAGCGACGGATTTAAATTCGAGATAAATCAAATTTAATTTTAAAAAAGAGGTGGAATTTTGAAGAGGACTAGCCTTAAAAGCAAGGAAAATAAGCAGAGTTCTGAAGAAGTGCAGGTTACAGGCCTTTCCCCGATAGAGCTGCAGAAAAGGAAAGAAGAAAAGCCTAAGGCTCCTGTTATATCTCCAAAAAAGGAAGACATCAAGATTCTTTCAACCTATAATTTCATTTCTGACAATATACCAATCACTATAAAGATATACAAAAAAAAAGGAGAGTTTGTCCCTATCTATGACGTTTCAATCTCCACAATAAGCAAGCATACGGAGCTGATACTTGAAAAGATAAGAGAGGAATTGACAGCGCAGGTAAGCCTGGGGATGGTTGACATACTCACAACAAAAGACACGGGAGTTATAGAGCAAAGGTTCATAGATGCGATAACAAATCTTGTCAATAAGCACTTTCCTGATGCTGACGAAAGCACAGCAAATTTTCTCAAATCTTACCTTATACAAAGAAGCCTCGGGCTTGGCAGCATTGAAATATTGATGGACGACATAAACCTGGAGGAGATTGCTGTAAACAGCGCTGAAGAGCCCGTATGGGTTTATCATGTGAAGTTCGGCTGGCTGAAAACAAGCATCATGCTTCAAAATGAAGACCAGATAAGGCATTATGCCACAATGATTGGAAGAAGGGTGGGAAGGCAACTGACAATCCTTGAGCCATTGATGGATGCACATTTAAAGGGAGGGGACAGGGTGAATGCAACACTTGAGCCAATATCAGTTGCAGGCAACACAATAACGCTAAGGAAATTTGCGGCAAAGCCATGGACAATCACCGATTTCATAACTGACAACACCCTATCAGCTGATGCGGCTGCGCTGATATGGCTTGGGGTGCAATACGAGCTGTCAACGCTGATATCAGGAGGAACTGCAACCGGAAAAACAAGCATGCTGAATGTCGTTGCAAATTTTTTTCCCCCTAACCAGAGGGTGATAAGCATAGAAGACACTCGCGAGATTCAACTGCCAAAGTTCCTGCACTGGATTCCCATGATAACAAGAATGCCAAATCCGGAAGGCAAGGGAGAGGTTTCAATGCTTGACCTGCTAGTGAATTCATTGAGAATGAGGCCAGACAGGATAATAGTCGGGGAAATCAGAAGGAAACGAGAGGCTGAAGTGCTTTTTGAAGCGATACACACGGGCCACTCTGTTTATGCAACAGTGCATGCGAATGACACCCGCGAAACGATAACAAGGCTTACAAATCCCCCCATTGAAATTCCAAAAACAATGCTGCCGGCAATATCAATGATAGTTGTGCAGTACAGGAACAGGCGGACAGGAGTTAGGAAAACCTTCCAAATAGCGGAGATAACGCCAGAGTCCGAGCCAAACGTGCTTTTGCAATTAGACATAAGAAAAGGCGTATTGCAAAAAGTTGCAAACTCGAAGTCGCTTATGAGCACGATAGAAATGTTCACCGGCTTTACAAAAAGCGAAATCACAAAGTCCCTTAATGAAAAAGCTATAATATTGAAGTGGATGGTGAAGCACAATGTAAATACCGTCGACACAGTCGGAAGGATAATGGCTGAATATTATACAAACAATGACAATCTTATGGACTTCGTCAGGAAAAATAAGCCATTTATTGATTAAAAATTTAAATTTAGATAAAATTAACAGATAACGCATTACGGAAATTAATTTCAAAACACGGAGAACGACCTCT
>JACPMW010000020.1 GCA_016185805.1 Candidatus Woesearchaeota archaeon
GAGTCCCTGTCCAAGCCAAGAGTTAATTGTGTCAAATCATTTGAGCCTATGCTGAAGCCGTCAAATATTTCCGCAAATTCATCTGCTAATATGACATTGCTTGGAATTTCGCACATCACATAGATTTCAAGCCCGTTTTTGCCTTGAATTAAGCCATATTTCTTCATCTCTTCGATTACAAGCTTGCCCTCGTCAACAGTCCTGCAAAAGGGTATCATCAATTTTATGTTTGTCAATCCCATCTCGTCCCTTGCCTTTTTCATTGCAAGGCACTCTAATCCAAAAGCTTCCCTATAGGAGCCTGCATAATATCTTGATGCTCCTCTCCAGCCAAGCATTGGGTTTTCCTCTTTCGGCTCAAATTCATTGCCCCCGATCAAGTTTGCATACTCGTTTGTCTTGAAATCAGACATCCTTACAATTACATCTTTCGGATAGAAGGCAGCCCCTATCATAGCAACCCCTTGCGCAAGCTTTTCGACAAAATAATCAACCTTGCTCTTGTACGCATAAGTAAGCTGCGCAATAATATCCTTGACTTTTTTGTCCTTTAGCTTTTCATAATGCTGCAATGCAAGAGGATGCACCTTGATGTATGAGCTTATGATAAACTCCTCCCTTGCCAATCCGACGCCATCATTCGGGATGAATGAAAAATCAAAGGCTTGATCAGGATTGCCGACATTCATCATTATTTTTGTCTTTGGCCTTTTCAGCTTTTTCAGGTCAACCTTGTGAATTTCAAATTTCAATTTGCTTTTGTAGACTTTGCCAATTTCTCCCTCGGCGCAGCTTACAGTGACATCCGTGCCTGTCTTGACGATTTCAGTTCCTTTTTCTGTGCCGACAATTGCAGGAATTCCCAATTCTCTTGCAACAATAGCTGCGTGAGCTGTCCTGCCGCCCCTGTTGGTTACGATTGCAGAAGCAATTTTCATGATCGGCTCCCAATCAGGGTCTGTCTTTTCAGTTATCAAAACTTCTCCAGCCTTGAAATTGCCGATGTCGCTCACGCTTTTTATCACATGGGCTTTTCCAGAGCCTACTTTTGTTCCAACGCTCAAGCCTGTGACAAGAACAGTTCCTTTTTGTTTGAGCACATACTCCTCAAGCACATTCGGGTTTTTCTGGCTTTGTACCGTTTCAGGCCTTGCCTGCACTATGAAAAGCTCTTTTGAAATTCCGTCCTTGGCCCATTCCATATCCATGGGCTTGGATTTGCGGGCTTTTTTTGAGTAGTGTCCTTCGATAATGCACGACCATTTTGCCAATTGCAGTATCTCGTCATCACCCAATACAAACTTGAACCGCTCTTCATATGGGACTCCAACATTCTCTGTTGTCTGCTTTGCGCCATGCTCCGAATAAATCATCTTGATTCTTTTGCTTCCAAGCTTCTTGCTTATTATGGGCTTGTAGCCTTTCATCAATGTCGGCTTGAAAACATAGAATTGGTCGGGGTTTACATTGCCCTGCACCACATTTTCCCCCAAACCATAAGCGCCATTTATCAGGACAGCATCCTTGAAGCCTGTCTCTGTATCGATGGAAAACATGACTCCGGAGCAGGCCTTGTCGCTCCTCACCATTTTTTGAATGCCAACAGACAATGCAACCTTGAAATGGTCAAAGCCCCTGTCGGTCCTGTATGATATTGCCCTGTTTGTGAACAAGGAAGCGAAGCATTTTCTTGTTGAATCCATCAATGCATGCTCGCCCTTGATGTTAAGATAAGTCTCCTGCTGCCCTGCAAAGCTTGCATCCGGCAAATCCTCCGCTGTTGCACTTGAACGGACAGCAACATCCGTGTTCTGTCCATATTCCCTGCATAATTTTTTGTAAGCACTTGAAATTTCCTCTCTTAATTCGCCCGGCAGCTCTGCTTTCAATATCGCTTCTCTTGCCTTTCTTCCTTTTTCTGAAAGATTCCTCATGTCTTTCGTATCCAATTCCTTTAGAATTTTCTTAAGCTCGGCTTTTACATTTCCTTTTTCGAGAAAATAATTGTATGCATAAGATGTAACGGCAAAGCCATTTGGAACCTTGACGCCTTTTTTTGTCAGGTTCCTGTGCATCTCGCCAAGAGAGGCATTTTTCCCTCCGACAAAGGGGACATCTTCAATGCCCAGCTCATCAAACCATAGAATAAATTTTTTTTGCTTGTTTATTGCCGTCACCTTGCTTTTATTTAAGAGCTAATTTTTCTAAATATAAAGGTTTTGGATTTGATATAGAGTTATGTTCAGCAAAAACTTTATATATGAACCTTAATTAGTTTCCAGCATGCCAAATTTTACAAGAGTTGCGAGCACATCAGACTTAAAGCCGGGCGAAAATAAGGTTGTGAATGTCAATGGCACAGATGTTGCCTTATTTAATGTTGACGGGGAATTTTTTGCCACGACAAATACATGCCTGCACAGGGGCGGCCCTCTTGGAGAGGGATTTCTTGAAGGAGACGTTGTCACGTGCCCGTGGCATGGATGGAGATTTAATGTAAAGACCGGAGTGTCTCCTGTTATGCCTACTGCAAAGGTTGCAACTTACCAAGTTAAAGTAGAAGGAGATAATGTTTTAGTGGCTGTTGATTAATCTTATCCGATTTTTTTCTTATGCACCTTTATTTTCAATTTTTTCATTGCTTTTATCACTTCATTGTGTCCCAACAAAATGTTCTTTGCCCCGTAATGGCTTGCAACAGACTGTGCATTTGCGATTCCGAGCCTGATTGCAAACTCAATGTCCTTTTTTCTCAGCAAGCCTGACAAAAATGATGCTGCGAAAGCATCTCCTGCGCCAGTGGCATCGACAATATTGACAGGAGGGGGGAAGCAGGCATAGGTATATTTTCCATCAAAAACATGCAATGTGTTCTTTCCGTCTGTCACTGCAGCAATTTTTGGCCCAAAGCTTCTTAATTTGAGCAAAAGCCTTTCAATAGGCTCTTTTCCAGCCAATAAGCATGCCTCTTCCCTGTTCAGGACAAGCAGTTCTGTGTTTGTTAAAATGTTCTTCAAGTGCTGATATCCCTTTTCGGCAAGGTAAGTGCTGGGGTTGAATGCAATCTTTATGTTGTTTCGCTGTGCGAACTCCGCAAGCCTCTCCAAAGTTCTAAATGACTCTTCCATCATTGCAGAGAAATAAAACCATTTTGTCTTGAGCTTTTTGTATGGGATGTCTTTGTTCCTTAAATCATCATTAATTCCCTTATGCGTCAGGATAGTCCTGTCATGTTCCAGGGTGTCAAGAATTACAGAGTAGCCTGCATTGCCTTTTCCATGTGCGCAAAGCAGGTCTATTTTTTCTTTTACCAGATTTTTATGTATAAAATCGGAATTGGTGCCCTGGCCAAGCTTGCCAAGAAAAGCGACCTTATGGCCCAGCCTTGACAAAGCAACTGCAGTATTTGTGCCTCCGCCGCCAGTCGTGAATTCAAGCTCGTCTATCAAAATCTTTGAGCCGGCTGGAAAAGCAAGCAAATCTGTCTCTCCTTTTGGATCTATTATTTTTATCAGTTCGGAGAAACGCGTCTTGGCGAAAACATCAAGAGTGGCAGAGCCGACTGTTATAACATCATACATGAAGATTTTATTTATCTTATTATTTAAAAACTTATCTTATCCAGAATTTCGTGCGCATTTCTGGAATTGAGGTATTTCTCGATGTTCTTGTCCTGCAGCCTGAATAAAAACCGCGCTTTTAAGGATTCCCTTTCATTTTTGCCAATTCTTGCAATTCTGTCCGCTTCAACCATCCCATAAGGGTAGCCGATAAAAACAGGGTCATTGGAATTGCTTGCCAGCGAATTGATTACCTCTTCAGCATTTGATTTTTGCATGTTGAAAATCTCGAACCTGAAAATATGCCTTGACTTGTCATGAAACTTGACAAAAAACATCTCTGCTTTATGGCTTGGATTGCTTATTTCAGCAATTGGATGGTAAAACCAGGAGCCAAGAGCACTTATATCTTCCAGCACAGCACTCAAAAGATTTCCATCATCTGTGAACAAAGAGCTTGTCTTGCTCAAGGCCGACAATAATATATTATTCCTGCTGCACGACTCATAAAGCTCATCAAGATATTTATTCTCACTTGTCAAGGTAGCCTGCAGATTTCCATCCAGAACTACCATGTCAGCGATTTTGCTGTCAGCTACAAATTTTGCCACTTTCAGCTCAGCAAGTCTCCTTATGGCATTCGCGACATTCCCTATTTCTGCCCTGTTAACCCCGACCATCAGGCTATTGTCAAGTGAACTAAAAGAAATATCGCCCAAATCTATGGAATTTGGAGTCTTGAAAAAGGAAGTCTTATAGAAAATCTCATTG
This sequence comes from Candidatus Woesearchaeota archaeon, assembly GCA_016185805.1. Classification (GTDB taxonomy): domain Archaea; phylum Nanobdellota; class Nanobdellia; order Woesearchaeales; family GW2011-AR4. The sequence continues at coordinate 4,332 of JACPMW010000020.1, forward strand.
CCTTGGCTTACTGCCTGTGTAAAGGACAGAATCTCGAATCTTTTAAACCCCAGCTTCTTGCTGTCCTGATATAGGGCATAGCAAATTCTTAACAGGCTCAATGAAAAGCTGGCAGAGCCAATTATTTCAGCATTGCCTCCGTCGACAAAAGCGATTTTTTTATCGCGATTAAATTTCCTGATTTCGTGAAAATTTTTAGGATCAATCCTGTATGCTGCGTACCCTTCGCCTGAAAATTTTGGGTATGACTCTCTGGACATGTCTTTTTGCCCTATTGCGCTCAGGATTTTCCTAATCACTTCGTCAAACATGGCAGTGGGATTATTAACGTGCTTTTTAATCTTATGGCTTGTTCATATCCCGTAAACAGTCTGCCTTGCATCTGTGAAATGGGGCTGGCTGGTTATCAAGTTATTTCTTATCAAAATGTCCAAAGCATACCTTACAGTTCTTTCAGGCAGCAAAGACGCGTTTATGAGCTCTTTCTGGGTCATATTTCCATCGTGCACAAGAAGGTTGTACACCAATTTTGCGCTCGCAGGCATGTCCTTGAGCCTGTCTATGTTGGTCTTAAGAGTCCTTTTCTTCAGCCTGCTTTCAACGGAATATTCCTTTGAAAATATGACAAAATTTGCGTCATAGGGCGATTTTTCAATTGTTATTTCATCTGCATGGACAGGCACTCTTATTTCTCCGTCCACAATTATTACAGGATTATTTCCGCTTATGTCTGCGATTTTTATTTTCACATCATCCGCGATAACCAAAGGGGAATGCTTTTCCAGTGAAGAGATGGATGCTATTGTCAGTATATGGGGCTCTCCAAGTATTATGGGGCCTCCGGCAGAGAAGGAATAGCCTGTGCTTCCTGTCGGAGTTGCAATTACTATTCCGTCGCTTGAGTCCTTCCAAAACACTTCGTTGTTCAGCTTGAGCGAATATTCAAGCAATGAAGCGCTTTTTGAGCAAAAAAGGCCGATGTCATTCAATCCGATCGGAGTTACTGACTTGTTAAATCTTGCTATCAGCCTTGCCCTCCTGAAGACTTCATATTTCTTTTTTCTTATCAATCCGAGATAATGCCTGAAGTTCAGGGAGTTTGCCTGCGCCAGAAAGCTTTGGGTTGATGCAATCGCAAAGACCGGAATCTGCAATTTTCCAAGCTTCCTGAAAGTCTCAAGAATAAATTTATTGTCACCTATGGCTATGATAATTTCATAATCAGCCACATATTTTTTATTGCCTGCCGGGATTTCTTTGCCAAGCGCGTATTTCATCCTGTTTTCCTTAAGATAATTCGCTGCATTTTTTGCAAGCTCTTGCGATTCCTTATCATCCCTTGCGGTTATCAGATACATACGGCAAAGGAAAACATTTGGATTAATATAGTTTTCCATTATAGGCAAATTTTGCCGCTATTTTGTGTTTTTGCAAGGATGATTGCCTGTTCACTTAAGTATTTAAATAAAATTAGTTTGATAGTGCAAATGAACCAGAGATTAATGCCTCAAAGCTTTGCCAACGACACGGAAAAGCTCATAGAGCTTATTTTGGAATTGAAAAAGCAAAGAAATGCAGTTATTCTTGTGCATAACTACCAAAGGCCGGAGATGTACAGAATCGCTGACTATATAGGAGATTCCCTCGGCTTATCCGTCAAGGCAGCCGAAACAAAGGCTGATATAATCCTTTTCTGCGGCGTCAGATTCATGGCAGAAACCGCAAAAGTCCTCAGCCCGGAAAAAACAGTTTTGCTGCCGACTTTGGATGCTGGCTGCTCACTTGCGGACATGGCTACTGTGGAAAAACTGGAAGAAGTCAAAAGGAAATATCCTGACGCAGCTGTTGCAAGCTATGTAAACACAAGTGCCGACATCAAGGCGATGTCCGACATTTGCTGCACTTCCGCAAATGCAGTTGAGATAGTGAATTCGCTGCCGAACAAAAGAGTCATATTTTTGCCCGACAAAAACCTTGGAAGATACGTGCAGCAGCACACAGACAAAGAGATTATTTTATGGGACGGGTACTGCTTTGTCCACGACAAGCTTAATGCAGAAATTTTGATGGATTTCAAGCAAAGATACCCTGATGCAAAAGTCATAGCGCATCCAGAATGCAAAGACGAACTGCTGAAGATATCCGATCATGTCTGCGGCACCGGTGGAATGGCAAAGTTTGCAAAGCACGACAATTCAAAGAATTTCATTGTCGTTACTGAATGCGGGATGGCTGAAAAATTGAGGGAGGACGTTCCTGAAAAAAACTTTTTGTCTTTTTGCAATGTGTGCCCTTACATGAAATCAACAACTCTGCCCCTAGTGGCAAGGTCTTTAGTCCATAATACGCATGAGATAACCTTGCCTGAAGGCATAATAGCAAATGCAAGAAAAGCAATAGACCGCATGCTGAAATTTTCCAAAAATGCCGCATAGGGACAAGCTAGTTCTAGAATTCTGGGACAGAAGCAAGGAGCTAAGTGTAAAAAATAAAAAATACAGAAGTTTTGCCAGCCAGTTTTTGCAGATATTGCTGAGAAATGACATTGGATCTGGAGATGCGACTTCAAAATCTTTGGTTAACGGCAGTAAAAACATTTCTGCATCCATAATCGCAAAGGAAGATGGAATTTTTGCCGGCTTGGATGAATTCAGACTGATGAATGACGACCTTAAAATCAATCCACTTAGGCATGATGGTGACAGGATAAAAGCAGGGGAGATTTTGGTTAGAATAAGCGGGCCTGCCAGAAAAATTTTGGAGAGGGAAAGGACTTATCTGAATTTGCTGCAAAGAATGAGCGGCATAGCGACATTGACAGATGAATTATCCAAGAAACTGAAAAATGTCAGGCTCGCTGCAACAAGAAAAACATTGTGGGGGGGCATGGACAAAAGGGCTGTAAGCATAGGAAAGGGGCTGACACACAGGATTGGATTAAGCGACGGGATACTTGTAAAGGACAACCATCTTGAAGCCTTGGGTTATAATTTCGAGAGAGTCGTTGATTTGGCTAAAAGCAAGTCAAAATATGTCGAGATAGAAGTCGAAAATAAAAAGCATGCTCTTTATGCTGCAGAAGCGATAAAGAGCATCAATAAAAAAACCAAAGGCAAAAATCTTTTTGCAATAATGCTGGACAATATAAGGCCGAAAGAAATTATGCCAATAATTAAAGAGCTGAAAAAACAGGAGCTGTATGATTATGTTTTGCTGGAAGCTTCAGGCAACATAAACCCGTCAAATTTCATGGAGTATGATGATTGCGGAGTAGATGTCATTTCAATGGGATTTATAACTAATTCTGCAAAGAAGCGAGTTATCCATTTTTATTGACAAAGAAGAGAAATTTAGACTGGTTGGGTTGAATGATGTTTATAAAAACAAAGTTAACAGGCTGGTTAAAAGGCTAAAGAGTAGTAAGCCAAAATTTATGGAGGTTAATGACTTAATTAAAAAATGCGATTTAATAATAGAGTCTGCGGCAAAAGATGCCGTTAAAGACATATTGGCAAACAAAAATCTGGACAATGACAATAAAAAATTGTTGGTAATGAGCACAGGCGGCTTAATTGACAATCTTGGGCTGCTTGAAAAAATAAAGGATTGTGAAATATTCCTGCCTTCGGGCGCTATTGCAGGGCTGGATGCCATCAAGGCAGTTTCAGGAAGAATAAAATCATTGAAATTGACTACCACAAAACCTGTCAAGGGGCTTGAAAATGCACCGTACGTGTTAAAAAATCGGATTAATCTGAAAAAAATAAGAAATAAAAAGATTATTTTTGAAGGCAGCTTGAAGAATGCAATAAACGGGTTTCCACAGAACATAAATGTTGCTGCAACATTGTTTTTGGCTTCCAGATTCAAAAACATAAGAGTGAAAATAGTTGCTGACAAAAATACAAGATATAACACCCATGAAATTGAAGCAACTGGAAATTTTGGGATAATAAAAACAGCAACAAACAATATCCCAAGCAAAAATCCGAGGACAAGCTACCTTGCCGTTATGAGCGCGATAAATCTGCTGAAAGCGCTGAAAAATAATGTGAAAATCGGAAATTAGCGCTTTTTCACAACTTTTTTATATAATTTCCCAAATTCTGATATTTATGTACGAATTAATTGTCACAGAGAAGCCTGCAGCGGCGCAAAAGATAGCCGAAGCCCTGGCAGATGGAAAGTCTATAAAGGAGAATTATCAAGGAGTGCCATATTATAAAATAACGCATGGAAAAAGGGATATTATCGTGGCATGCGCTGTTGGCCATTTGTATGGTCTAGCTGAAAAAGTAAAGAAAGGCTGGATATACCCCATATTTGATATAGAATGGAAACCTGTTTTCGAGAATTCCAGAGGAGCAGCGTTTACTAAAAAATATCTTAATGCAATTAAAAAACTTGCAAAAGATGCCAACGAATTTACAGTAGCCACAGATTTTGATCAGGAGGGTGAGGTCATTGGGCTGAATATAGTGCGATATCTGTGCAAAAGAAATGATGCAAACCGCATGAAATTCTCAACCCTGACAAAAGATGAATTAAGAGAATCTTACAATAAGAAAACAAAACATCTAGAATGGGGCCAGGCAGAATCAGGGGAAGCTCGTCACTTTTTAGATTTCTATAATGGGGTCAATTATAGCCGTGCGCTTACAGCTGCAATCAAGACAACCGGCGCATTCAAGATTATGTCTACCGGAAGGGTGCAGGGCCCTGCCCTGAAAATCATTGTCGACAGGGAGCGCGAAATAAAAATATTTGTTCCAAAGCCGTTCTGGCAGATTGAACTGTTTGGAGACTACAACAGGCAGGATATAATTGCCTGGCATAAAGAGGACAAGTTCTGGGAAAAATCAAAAGCTGACGAAGTTATAAGCAAGACAAAAAGCCAGAAAGAGGCAAAAATAGACAATCTTGAAAAAAAGCAGTTCAGCCAGATTCCTCCTTTTCCATTTGACCTTACTTCAATGCAAGTTGAAGCTTACCGCTGCCATAATATTTCTCCCAAAGAAACTCTTGAAATAGCGCAGGAGCTTTACACTTCAGGGTATATCTCATATCCAAGAACCTCAAGCCAGCAATTGCCTCCGGCAATAGGCTATACAAAAGTCCTTAATGATTTAGGCAAGCAAAAGCAATATTCTGATTTGGCAAGAAGATTGTTGAAAAAATCATCCCTAAAGCCGAACAACGGAAAGAAGACTGACCCAGCGCATCCTGCAATTTACCCGACTGGAATTGCTCCTGCAGAGCTTACCGAAAGGGAATCAAGAATATATGACTTAATTGTAAAAAGGTTTCTTGCAACCTTTGCGGACAATGCCACAAGGGAGACAGTAATTGCTGAAATAAACTGCAGCAGCGAAATTTTCATCGCCAAAGGAACAAGGACTATAGAAAAAGGATGGCATGAATTCTATTTTCCTTATGTAAAGCTGGAGGAAATCGAGCTCCCAAGCATGAAGAAAGGCGACAAAATAAAAGTCAGCAAGATTGAGCTGATAAGCAAGGAAACCCAGCCTCCAAAAAGATACACTCCTGCCTCGATAATAAAGGAGCTTGAAAAAAGGAACCTTGGAACAAAGGCTACAAGGTCTGAGATAATAGATACTTTATTCCAGAGAGGATATGTGCAGGGAAAGGCCATAGAAGCTACAAATCTTGGCATCTCGACCATTGAGACGCTGGAAAAATACTGCCCAAAGATTCTTGATGAAGACCTGACAAGGCATTTTGAAGTGGAGATGGACAAGATAAGGGAAGGCAATCAAAAAAAAGAGATTATTTTGGAGGATGCGAAAGAAGCCATAATCAAGATAACAGCCGAGCTGAAGAAGCACCAAAAAGAGATTGGAACGGACCTGCAGAAAGCAAACAGGGAAACACAGGATGAGATGTCTTTTCTTGGAGTTTGCCCAGTGTGCAAGGAAGGGAATCTGCATATTAGAAGAGGCAAAAAATGGTATTTTGCTGCATGTTCAAGATATCCAGACTGTAAAACTATATTTAATTTGCCATCTAATGCTTTATTAAAACCTACTAAAAGAGAGTGTGAAATTTGCAAGTATCCTATGATTACCGCCATCAAAAAAGGAAAACGTCCGCAAGATTTTTGTGTTAATCCCGAATGTGAGAGTAAATATGCCGAAGGTGCGGCAGGTATAGAAGCAAAAGCCATTGCCAAGGGTGAAATAGAAAAACCATGCCCTAAATGCAAAGAAGGTAAAATTGTTTTAAGAAAGAGTATCTATGGAAGTTTTTATGGCTGCAATAAATTTCCTAAATGCAGATATACCGCCTCATTAACCAATAAAGCTAACGACACAGCTCCCAAATAAAACCGCCGCCTTGTCCGTGTGCTCTTTGCTTTGATAATTGAATGATATTTTTTTGATTTAATCGGTTAAGATGATGAATGATATTATTTCTTCTGGCAACAATTAATTCACAAAGTTGTGGTCTTGTCATAGGGCCTTTCCTAAGATTATTTACTATTTGATTTTCAATATCAAAATGAATGTATTTCTTATTCAACAATTTTAAACCAAGTTCTAATCTATTCTGTTTCTTAACAATTGGTAATGGGGAGATATTCATAATATCAGTATAAAATTCCATGAAATTTTTATTTGATAGGGGAAGTACATAGCAAGTTCTGCCATGCCTAATTGGTAAGGTTTTGTAACCTAGCTTTAAACAGATTATTTTTAAATCATTCAATAATTCAGGATTATTCGATGAAAACTTTACAGATAAATCATGTATTGAGCCTTCATCTATAAAGAACGCTCTAACAATTGCTGCTAATAATTTTCTATCACCATTCACAAACTCCTGTGGCAGTCTCCCCTTATTCCAGCCAAATCCTATTTTGAATTTATGAGATAAAATTTTAGTTATCGCTTTTGGAAAGTGTAGATTATACATAACTGCTCTGCGTTTAGGTGATATATACTCTCTGATTTTCAATCCTGGAATGTCTCCAAATATTGAAAGTTCTCGTTGGAATTCTTTTACACCTTCAAAACTTGTCAATCCATATTTGGAGGTCATATGCTTTTTATTTGACGCGTAACCATCACATAGTAAGTGGGTTACAATTTCTCTTAATTCAACAGAATCTTTTATAGGTAACTTTGGTTTGTAAATCCTTAATTGACCATGTCTTGCTCTTATGCATTTAACATTTTTTTCTAATATTCGAAAATCAAATAGGGGAGATTCTGAATTTTTGCAATACTCTAATATATTTTTCAAATTTTTAATAGAAATAAAACGTTCATAATGTCCACCATCTTTATTTCTTCTCCAAGCAAGCATGGTTGGCGCAGAAACACCTATCTTCCTAGCCAAATGCCTGTAACTTCTATTTGTCTTCCAAACAGTTTTAAAGAAATCTGCCCTAAATTCGTCTTCCAGCAATACATAAACATCGTCTGGGAAATCTTCTAATGCTATTTGTATTCTATTTTTGTTCATTTTCCAAGTCAGATAGGATTTATCCTTTATAAACTTCATACGAGCATGTCCAGTGCTATTCTAATCTATATTTAGGAATATATAAATACGGCTGCAGCAAATACCCAAAATGCAGGTATACTGAGAAATTGACAAATAATGACAAAAATTCTAATGAGGGTGCCGATTCTTCCAACTAAAAGAGCCCCATTTCCTAAACCAAAAATTATTAAACCCTGTTTAATTATCACATTCTGAAAAAAACTATGAAAAAGCTGATTTTTTTGCTTGTTATTGCAGTTCTATTAATTCCCATAGCATCTGCCAAGCAGGGCCACATGAAATTACTGGCTGTCAAGGAGACAGAAACCGGCTATGAAGGGGGAATTGCTGATTTATATCTTGAGATAAAGCCGGGCTCCGGAAGGGTGTTCCTTGAGACGTTTCCCTTGACAAGGACAGACACCCAGATGTCAACAAGGTTTGCAAAGGCGATTGCATGCGATGCAATTGAAAAAGAATGTGATGATGTTGATTTTTTCTACACAATAACTGCAGATTCCGCGATTATTGCAGGGCCGAGCGCAGGCGCTTCAATTGCAATACTTACAGTTGCTATGCTTGAAAACCTTAATCTTAATGAGGATTATGCGATAACAGGCACGATAAATTCAGGAGGCCTGATAGGCCCTGTTGGAGGGTTAAAGGCAAAAATCGAGGCTGCGAAAAAAGCAGGATTGAAGAGGGTATTCATACCTGCTGGCGAGATAATAGCAAGGATTGACAACACTACAGTAGACCTGAAGAATCTCTCGAAAGAGCTGGATATAGAGATAGTCGAAGTTTCTGTATTGAGCGAGGCTGTAAAGGAATTCACCGGCAAGGAGATAAACGAGCAATTTAAGAAAATAGAGATAAGCGAGGAATACAAAAATACAATGAAGTCCCTGGCCAAAAACTTATGTGACAGGAGCAGCAGGCTTAAGGCCGATTTAAAATCAAATTATTCATTCAATGCCTCGTCATTAAGGGAGAATGCCCAAAATTTGACAATTAAGGGAAGGGAGGCTTTTGAAAGGCAGACTTTCTATTCATCCGCCAGCTATTGCTTTGGCGCAAATGTTGAGTATTCCACAATTATACTTCTTTCAAAAAATCTTACAAGAGAAGAGTCTGTTATGGAAGCTGAGAGAATCAAAAGGGACATAAATGATTTTAAGGACAGCATTGAAAGCCTGGAAAAGAAAACAATAACAGATTTGGAATCCTATATAGTGATAAAGGAAAGGCTTGCCGAAGCTGATGACTACATTCAACAGGCGCTTGAAATCCTGAACAAAACAAATAAAACAGACAGGGCTGCAAGAACCTTGGCCTATGCATCTGAAAGAATCAATTCGGCCCATTCATGGTCTTCATTTCTCGGGAAAAAAGGCAAGTCATTCAACCTGAACAAGGACGTTCTTAAAAAATCCTGCCAGAACAAGATAAGCGAGGCTGACGAGCGCAAGCAATACGTCGAATTGTACCTTCCAAATTCGCTGGACAGCATAAAGCATGACATAGACAGGGCAAATGCAGAGCTGAAAAAAGGCAATTATGAGCTGTGCCTTTCCATTGCAAGCAAGGCAAAGGCCGATGTCGACATAATATTAAGCGTCTTTGGAGTTGACAATTCACAATATAAGAATCTTGTCGAGAGAAAGCTTGAGATAGTCAGAAACAACATTGCAAGGGAAGCATCAAAAGGGGTATTCCCGATTTTGGGGTACAGCTATTACGAATATGCAAATTCCCTCAAGGACAGCGACTTGTTCTCTGCATTGCTGTACTCTGAATATGCCCTGGAGCTTGGAAATTTGGACATTTATTTTAAAGAAAGCAATGGAAAGGCCAAAAGTTTCAATGTTGAAATTGATAAGAATCTACTGGGAGTATTCCTTATAGGCGTTTTTGTCGGGGCAATCGCTGTTTCTTTTGCCAGAAAGAAGACTATATCCAAAAAAAGGAAGTAAGGAGCATAAACCCAAGCAGAACCTTTTACAAAGTCCTGCCGGGAAAAAAGAGGTGATAGATATCATTAAACTTTTGGCTTAATGATTTATCACTATGAAATGGATTGAACCTATTATCACTTTAAAATGATTAAACTTGTATTTAAACCTTTCGCTAATATGCCTGCTTGGGCGCTTTCTTTGGTGTTTTTATTTGGGTGCGCCGGAATTACTGGAAAGGCTGTTGATGTGCCCCATGAGATATCAAAAAATCCGGAAGTTTATTTCTGCCCAGAAACAGACTGCAGCAAAATATTTGAAAACAGGATAAAGGCAGCCAATTTTTCCGTACATTGCGCATTTTATGACCTGGACTTGAAAAATATCATAAATTCGCTTGCCAGAAAAAGCAAAGTGTCTGATGTAAAGCTTGTTATTGACAGCAGCAATTATGAGGAGCAGATAAAGGGCGACGGAGTGAGAATGGACGGCAATGAGCAGCTGATGCACAACAAGTTTTGCATTATAGACGACAGGATTGTGCTGACCGGCTCATTCAACCCGACTGACAATGACAATTATTACAACGACAATAATGTGGTGATCATTCATTCAAGCTGGCTGGCGCAAAACTATGAGGATGAGTTTGAAGAGCTTTGGAGCGGGAAGTTCGGGAAAGGAAACAAAGTAAAGAATCCGGTAGTTAATGTTAACAACATCAATATTCAAAACTATTTCTGCCCCGAGGATGATTGTGCATCCAGAATTGCAAATGAGATTAAAAATGCCGAAGGCTCTGTCAAAGCGGCTTTTTTTACTTTTACCAATGAAAAAATAGCAGACGAGCTTCTCAAGGCACAATCGAGGGGCGTTGATGTCTCTGTATTGATAGAGAGCAGGCAAAGGAATGTCAAAAATTCCCAATACCAAAGGCTGAAGAATTTTGGCCTGGAAATCAAGCTGGACAGCAATAAGTACACGATGCACCACAAAGTGCTTATTATAGACGATAAAATTACAATAACCGGAAGCTTCAATCCAACTTTAAGCGCTGACACAAAAAATGATGAGAATGTATTGGTATTTCATAATGAAAAAATCGCAGGAAAATTTACCGAAGAATTTTCAAGGTTATGGGCTGACGCCAAATAGAAAATTTTTTAAAGTTTGCATTCACGATCAGCCCTGAAAATGGCAAAAGATGATGAAGAGTTTGACGCGTATAACGATAAAGACGAGAAAGACGATGATGATTACAACGATGACACGAAGGATGCGGAAGATTATGATAAAGACGATGATGAGGATTCCGAAGATGAAGACGAGGGGGACGAAGAATAAAAACAAAGTTTTGAGCAAAACTTTATAAAACATCCTGATTTCTATTTTTTCTATGAGCGATATTTTGATTATCGGGACGGTAGCTTTTGACACAATCGAGACCCCGTTTGGCAGGGTTGAAAAAGCGCTTGGAGGCAGTGCAACGTATGCATCTTTTGCAGCAAGCTTTTTTTCAAGGCCTGCGCTGATTTCTGTGATAGGGAGGGATTTCCCAGAGGAATACATCAAGCTCCTGAAAAACAGGGGCATAAACCTGCAGGGCCTGAAGACGGATGACAAAACCTTCCACTGGGAGGGATTTTATGAGTATGACATGAATGAGGCCAAGACAAAAAAAACAGAGCTGAACTCCCTCGAGAATTTCAAGGTAAAGGTGCCTGAAGAGTATAAAGACTTAAAGTATGTTTTCTTGGCGAACATTGACCCGGAGCAGCAGCATGAAACATTAAAACAGATGCGCAAGCCGGAATTTGTAGTTCTTGACACGATGAATTTTTGGATAAGCCACAAGAAAAGGCAGCTTATGGACGTGATAAAAAAGGCCGATGTCCTGCTGCTTAACGACGGCGAGGCAAGGCAGCTGTTCAACACTGCAAGCCTTGTGAAGGCCGCAAACGAGGCGCTAATCCTTGGGCCAAAAGCTATAATCATAAAAAAAGGGGAGCATGGGGCATTATTGTTCACTAAAAACAAACATATCGAAAATGCGTGGCATGCGAGTGAGCAAAGTACTCGCTCACAAGACGAGCATTTTCGTGATGCTCGCAAATCAGAGGAATGTGAGCGAGTTCGCAACGAAGCTCACTCGCATCTCAAAGATTTGCGACATTTTAGCGCTCCCGGCTACCCGCTTGAGAACATCAAGGACCCGACAGGATGCGGCGACTCTTTCGGAGGCGCTTTCATAGGGTACATTGCAAAGACAAATGATTTAAGCGAGCAAAATTTCAGGAGAGCAATAGTATACGGAAGCGTTGTGGCAAGCCACAATGCAGAGGATTTTGGGCTTAACAGGCTGAAAACTCTTAAGATGGGCGATATAGAAAAAAGATATAAAGAATTTCAAGCAATAAGGGAATTTTAAATTTGAAAAGGATTATAAATAAATCTAAATTCCCGTTTATGGTGATTTAAATGGACAAAGGAGAAAACTATGAAGTCAAAGACATCAGGCTGGCGGAGCAAGGCTTCCTTAATCTTGAGCTTGCAGAATCAAGGATGCGGGCTTTGATGAGAATTAAGCAGAGATTTTCTAAAGAAAAGCCGCTTAATGGAATAATGATCGGGATGGCTCTCCACGTGACAAAAGAAACCGGAGTGCTTGTAAGAACGCTCATAGAGGGAGGGGCAGAAATTGCAATCACTGGATGCAACCCATTAAGCACACAAGATGATGTTGCTGCTGCATTGGCAAAGGAAGGGATTAAGGTTTGGGCATATAAAGGGGAAACAAAAGAAGATTATTACAGGTATTTGAACAATGTAATCGCATTCAAGCCGAATATAACAATTGATGATGGCTGCGATCTTGTTTCTGAGATTCACAAGAAGCATGAGCACTTAATCAAGGACATAATTGCAGGCTGCGAGGAAACAACAACAGGCATCATAAGATTGAAGGCAATGGAGAGGGACAATGCATTGAAGTATCCAATGATCGCTGTAAATGACAACAAGACAAAGCATTTGCTGGATAATTACATAGGAACAGGCGAATCAACTTGGGATGGCATTAAAAGAGGCACCAATGTATTAGTTTCTGGGAGGAGCGTTGTTGTAGCAGGCTATGGTTCTTGTGGCAAAGGAGTTTCATTAAGGGCAAAGGGAATGGGTGCAAATGTTATTGTGACAGAGGTTGATCCATTTAGGGCATTGCAGGCACTGTATGATGGCTATCAAGTCATGAAAATGGATGATGCAGCAAAAGTTGGGGACATCTTCATAACAGTAACAGGGGACATCAAGGTTATAAAAACAAGGCATATGGAACAAATGAAAGATGGCGCAATTATATGCAACTCAGGCCATTTTGACGTGGAAATTGATTATAAAGGGCTGAAGGCTATGGCTAAAAGCGTAAAAGAAATAAGGCCTTTAGTTGAAGAGTTTACATTAAAAAATGGGCATAAAATAACCTGCTTAGCCCAAGGACGCCTGGTTAATTTGTCTTTAGCTGAGGGGCATCCCAGCGAGGTTATGGACACTTCATTCTGCGGACAGGCACTAGCTTGCGAATACGCAGCAAAAAACAAGGGTAAAATGAAGCCAGAAGTAATCCAGCTTCCAGAGGAAATAGACAACACTATTGCAGAGCTTAAGTTAGAAGCCTATGGTGTTGAAATAGACCAATTGGATGAGGAGCAAATCAAGTATCTCAACTCTTGGGAAGAAGGTACATAACTAATTTTTTAAATTTCTACTTAAACCCTTCATCCTTCTCAACCAAAGAGAACGGGGTCTGGTCAAACAGGACTTTCAAGCCGTCGCTGCCGATAGTTATAGGGTAAACATCGAGGCTGTGGTCCTGGCCCCTTATCTTCGCAACTGTAAGAACTCTCTCAAAGTAAGAGCCTTTCCTTATTCTTGACAGCAAGATAATGCCCTCAAAAACAAAATCCATCATGTCGTAAGTAAGCCTGTCAAAATCTGTAATTGACCTTTCAGAGACGACAAGGAATGTCACTCCTGCCTTTTTCATCTCCTGCATAAACATAAGAACCTGGCGCCTGAATTCCATCTTGTTGCCGTCAAACCTTGGATAAAGGTATTCAAAGAAAATTAAGGAATCAAGCGCAACTCTTTTTACATTGTTTTTTTTGATTGCCTCAACAAGCCCCTTAATGGAGGACAATCCCCCTTTGAGCGTTGCTATCGGCTTTTGCACAAAAAATACCTTGCGCTTGTCAACCATTGATTTAATGTCCATACCAAGATTTCTTGCACTCTGGTCAAGCACCTCCAGGCTTTCCTCTGTGGATATGAAAATCCCGCTCTCATTGTAGTCCTTTGCCCCATAATAAATGAACTGCAAAGCCAATATTGTTTTTCCAGTTCCGGGAGCGCCTGTCACAAGAATGGAAGAATTTCTTCTTAAGCCGCCCTTAAGAACGTGGTCTAGGCCAGGCACGCCTGTTTTTATTAAATCCATAAAAATATCACCCTTTTTTTGTATTTTTACACTACACTACTATAAAAGATTTGTGCTTTACGAAAAGTTTATATTCATAGCTATAGCCTTTACGGGAAAAAGTGGTGTGAATGCTTGAAGCTAAAGAGATGTCGGAAATCGCAAGAGGCAAAATCTTTAGCGCTTCAGCCAAGAATAATCCAGCGATTTCCGCTGGAATGAGCGAGCGAGAGCATCGAAGCGAGCTCTCGCATGCCACTGCTCAAAAACCTTTGGTTTTTGACACTTTCAAAAAAGAGGTTAAAAGCCTGAAAGATTACATACTTCTCATAACAGTTGATGCAAAAAGCTACCAAAAAACAGCTGTTGATGTCGTCAAATTTCTCAGCGAGCAGAATATTCCTGGGGTCTATGTTACCCTGAACAAGCCATTTGAGATAATGCAGAGAACTCTTGCCAATAATGGCGTTGATACAAGGCTTATAATCTTCATTGATGTGGCTTCAAGGACAGAGGCAAAGAAAGTGGAGAACTGCCTTTACATAGGAAGCCCCGAGAAATTAAGCGACTTGAGCGTTGCCATGGACCAGGCAGTCAAGGCCCTGCCAAGCGACAGGTTTATTATTTTTGATTCCTTGAATACCCTGTCAATTTTCAACAAGCCAGCCACCATGGCAAGGTTCATTCATTTTCTGACCGGGAAGATGAGGGAGTGGAAAACCAAGGGCATAATCATCACGCTTGAAAAAGAAACCGAGCCTGCTTTACTGGACGAGCTGACCCAATTCGCTGACGTTAGAGTGGATATTGGAGGTGAAGGCTGATGGTGCATCTGGCATTAGTTGGAATTACAACTGTGGTGTTCGGCATTGCTTCCCTTCTCCTCATTTCAAGGGCAAGGAGCAGATTGACTGAGGGGTCTATAAGAAGGTACATGGATAACTTTGCGATTTGCCTGGCTTTTATTGTAATCTTTTCGGTGTGGCAGACTGCAAGGAATTTTTTTAATGAAGTGACTGTCGAGCATGCCACTTATTCTTCATACCCTGAATATATTTTCGTGGTTTTCGCCTATATCGCATTCATTGTCGCTTCTTTTAGGGTGCTTAAGATAAGCGAAGAATTCGGCTTTAAAGAGGACGGAAAGAAGATAGAGCAGATAATAAAGCAGAAGCCGAAGGGAATCAAGCGTTCAAAATGAGCAATGCCCAGGTCAGCGTTGAGTACATGTTCATAATGGGATTTGCGGCCTTGATGACAATTCCATTACTTTTGATTTATTATACTTATACCTCCGATTCAAGCGACACGGTAGCTACAAGCCAGGCAATGCAGGTTGCAAGGAAAATAGTTGATGCATCAGAATCAGTTTATTACCTTGGAAAGCCTTCCCAGACAACCCTGAAGCTTAATTTTCCGGACAGCATAGACTCAATAAGTCTTTCAAGCAGGGAAGTGCTGTTTAAGGTAAAGACAAGAAATGGAGTGACAGATGTTGTGCAGGTTTCCTCCGTCAACATAAGCGGAACATTGCCGAAATCACAAGGCATACACATAATAACAATCAAGGCAGAAGAAGGCTATGTGCAAATAACATCAAATTAAAAATAAATATTAATAATAAAATAATTCAAAAAACGTCGCACTAAAAAATGCTTCGCATTTTTGGTGCCCAAAAATTCCATAGGAATTTTTTAGGGCTTCCCAACATCTGCATAGTAATATAGGAAGCCAGATTGAAAAATTTCAAAGTAGATTTAATTAAATAGTAAAAAAGAGGTGAAGAATGCGTTCTAGGGCACAGATTAGTGCTGAATTTTACGTATTTTTAGGATTGGCTTTCCTGATAGCCATAGCTTTTGAAATCGCATCTCTTGACCAGCTGAATGACTTCAGGTCAGAAAGGGAAAGCGCAGCCGTGAAAGACCTTGCCTTGAAGCTGCAGAAGGAAGCACTGATTGCAGCAAATGTTGAAGACGGCTATGTAAGGGTATTTGAAGTGCCTGACAAGCTTGAGGATATCAATTATTCACTGACCGTGCAGAACTACACTATAATTGTCCAGTCTAAAAATGAAGTTTATTTTGTAGGCATTCCAAGGGCAATTGGAAACTTTACGAAAGGGACAAACAAGATAAATAAAACTGGAGGTGTTATATATATTAACTGAGGCATATAAAAAATCGCAAGCATGGTATATGGACTTTGCAATAGCATTGCTGCTTTTTACATTCACTTTGGCTGTTTATTTCAGCTATACCTCCAATTTCCAGAAACAGGAAAAAGGAGAGTTGGAAATCTTGCTTAAAGATGCAAAGGCATTGTCTTCCTCGCTTGCTTTGCCAGGCTATCCTGTGAATTGGGACAATACAACTGTGCTAAGGATAGGAATTGCAGACGACCAGAAAATAAATTCCACAAAGGTCAAGCAGTTCAAGCAATATGACTACGTAAGAAGCAAAGTAAGGTTTGCAACCCCTTATGATTTTATTGTTTTCTTTGTCAACGAAAAGGGCGAGGTACTGAATATAAACGGAGTCTGTGCGATAGGCTATCCCCTCGTTAATGTGAGCTACAATGTAGAGGCTGCATATTATTACCAGGACCCTTCAGATTCTTTCCTGAAAGATTTCATGAATGAAACGTTGAATGCTGATATTTATTTTGACGACCAAAGCAATGATATTTATGGGCTGCATGGATTTATCAGCAACTTGAGCAAATACCAGATTGTGGTGATGGAGCATCC
>JACPMW010000002.1 GCA_016185805.1 Candidatus Woesearchaeota archaeon
AATTCAGTGGCAACACAGAATTCACTTTTAGGGCAGAAGCATGCTATAACTATGAAACCCAGTCAAATACCAAGCTTTGTGTATTGAGGGACATGATAAACATCAGGGACAACAGCCTGTGCAAGCCAAACGGGGCAAGGACAACATTCAGTTCAGCTGCCCCTGTCCAAGTCAGCAATTTCAGGCAAAGCGTTGTAGGAAAAGATAAGCTTTCATTCAGCTTTGATATTAGCGTATCTGGCAATGTCGAGATATTCAGCGACAGGAACAAGCCGTCGAACTTCGAGTCAGGGTGTCCTAAAGATCCAAGGAAAAGAAGGGAAAATGAAAATAGGGTTACAGTTGAAATCACAGAAGTGCCATCCGACCCTGTCGTAACCGGCCTCAAATGCGGAGGATTGGATGGTGGCCATAAAGGCGAGGTCATTCTGGTAAGCGGAAAGAGAACAATAACATGCACTGTTGATCTTGTAACTGACAGGGTTGACCTGGAAAAGGTTATGGGAGTCAAAGTAACTTATAATGTTCTTGACAACAAAGAGACAAAAGTTTTAGTTAAGCACCTGGCAGACACTTAATTGTTTACAATGGCAAACTGGCTCAGCAAGGCTTCTAACTGAACAAACTCATCACTTCCTTCTGTCATCCTAAACTCTATCTCGCCGCATTTCTCTATCAAAATCATCTTTGACTTGTTATCTATGCTTAATTCAAGAATCTCCTTTTGAATCTGCTTTATTACGTCAATGCCGGCCAATCCATAATTGAGCATCAAGTCAAGAAGCTTGTTTCTGGCTTCAATGAACCTGTTCTTCAATGCTAATTCCAAAACTTCCCTTATTTCTTTTGGCTTTGCAACAGAAGACATGGAGTGGATTAAATCGTCTGTTATGTGGCTTGATATGGCTGCGCAGCTTTGCAGGATATTTTCAAGCTTCCTGCAATCCCCTTCAGAAATATCCACCAAAGCTTCCTTTGCCTTTTCATCTATTTTCAGCTTTTCGTCTTTAGCTATTTTCTCAACTATCTCCAGAATGTCCTTTTTTTCCAACTGCCTGAACCTGAAGACAACGCACCTGCTCTGTATAGGATCAATAATTTTTGAAGAATAATTGGCATTTAAAATAAATCTGCATGTTTGGGTATAGTTCTCCATTGTTCTTCTTAAAGCCTGTTGCGCTTCGCGTGTTAATGCATCAGATTCATCCAAAAAAATTATTTTGAAAGGGACATCGCCAATTGCCCTTGTTCTGGCAAAATCTTTTACATTAGTCCTTATAGTGTCTATCCCTCTCGTATCGCTTGCATTTAATTCTAAAAAATTTTGCCGCCATGAATCACCAAATAGTTTTTTTGCCACAACTATGGCTAATGTTGATTTGCCAACCCCCGCAGGCCCTGCAAATAGCAAATGGGGCAGGTTTCTTTGCTCAACGAATGCTTTCACTCTTTTGACTATCTCTTTCTGGCCCTTTATCTCAGAGAAATCACTTGGCCTATACTTTTCAGTCCACAGAGCGCTTTCTTGCATTCAAAACCCCTTAAAATTGACTAAAAGAAACAAAATTGCTTTAAAAATGTTTAGATAATATCCTCTTCAGCAACAACCATGAAGTCGCCAACTGCAATGACAGCGCTGAATGGTATCAATATATGGCCTTCCTTGTCCTTTTCAAGCTCAAGCTTTTCTGTGTAGGACGTAGGATTGTTAAGCACCATATGTATTAATTCCCCGCTTCTTGTCTCAAATATGATGTCGCCTACCTCTCCAAAACGCTTTCCGGTCTTTGAAACAACTGTTTTTCCAATAAGCTGCTTTGAGAATTTCTTGTCGTCTTCAGGCATTGTTTATCCCTCTTCAGTTAATACTCAGACTTTATACACCAAGTTATATTTAAATGTTTTGAAATTCAGCGAGTTGCACGCGACCGACATGTGAGCGAGTGAAACGAGTTCACTCGCATTCCACTATTCGCAAGCTCACATTCAACTATACTCACGGACAAAATCTATTGAGCAATAGTTGTCCGTTCGTAATAAGTAAAAGGCATGTTTATTGCTCAAATTTTTGTGCCTTTTACTATACTTCGCTCGCTAACCTCATGTTTTAAGCCGGCACATTGATTTTCAGCAGATTATTGATTTCATTTTCATCGTAGCAAGTCTGCTTCAGGCCGCATTTCCTGCACTTGTTTTCATTATTGCAGAAATCAGGAAGCTCTTTCTTTTCCAGCAAGGCGATGACATCATCAACAATCTGCTTTACCTCTTCCTTCATGAAAGGGTTCATCGCAATATGCCTCTTTTCTTTTGTGTCTAGATAAACTACAAATCCTTCTTTTACAGGTTTTTTGAAATGCTCCTGCATGAGCAACGAATAGGCTGCAAGCTGAATCCTGTGGGATGGCCATACTCCATCTTGTGGAGTTCTGCCTGTTTTGAGCTCGAAAGGCACATACTCATCATTGTAAATGTGGACTTGGTCTACTATGCCCTTCAGCCTCAGCTCATTTGACTCAACTTTAAGCTCTGAAATGATTTTTGGGGTCAATTTTTCCCATAGCTCCTTTCCAAAAACATTGTTGGCTTCAATAAAATTGAAAATATTGCTTGAGCGCATTTGTGATTCTTCTGTTATGAAGAAGAAGCTTTTCCTGTAGGCATCCAGCATGTTCAGATTGGCTTCTTTGAGCCTATTTCTGTTGTTTGCCACAGCCTTTCTCAGTATCTGGAGGTATTTTTGCTTGTATAGCTCCTGTATTTCCCCCAATCCCACCCTTTTTGCTATTGAAGTTACAATTTCCTCTTCAGTTTTGTTTATCTTGTCATATGTTTCGTGCCTTATGGAGCCCATTATAAGGCTCTCTTTTGGAGGCTCTTCAAGAAGCAACACCTCTTCCAGAAACAGCTTTCTGGAGCAGTACATGTAGGCAGACAATAAGGATACAGGTATTTTCATCATGCTTAAACGACAGAATTGGTTTATATAGTTTGTGTGAAGATGTCCAGTGGTTAAAACCACAAATTATTTTAACTACCTTTATCATAGCGAACCTAATGAAAGAAGGCGCTTACGCTGGAGCATTAATTGCTTTGCTGGTTTATTTCATGCTCCCAATATACACAGACAGCGGACCTGCAAAGATAATCCCGACAGGAAATGCGATTTCTGACACAACAGGATTCAGCACTTACGTCTCAAACCTGCCATTCAGCATGATAATGTTCTTTGCTTTGGAGATACTTGGAATTTCGGTTGGGGCAGCATCCCAAATGATATTGAAAAAAGTGCATCAGGAAAAGCCCGATAACTCTCCAAAACTTTAAATAAAGAAAATCTTCGATTTTCTAATTTAAAGGACGCTACCTTTAAATATTAACCATTAAACTTCTTCTTTATGGATGTTGAGCAAAGATTTGACCTGATAAAGAGAAACACGCAGGAGATTATAACAGAGGATGAGCTAAAGCAGCTTCTTGAGCAAAAAAAGAATCCTAAGGGATATATCGGTTTAGCGACAACAGGAAGGATTCATATTGGGTATTTCATCCCAATGACTAAGGTTGAGGATTTCCTGAAGGCAGGCTTCAAATTCACAATTTTGCTTGCGGACATACATGCGCACCTTGACGACCAGAAAGCGCCATTTGACTTATTGGACCACAGGGTGAAATATTACAAGGAAATAATATCTGCCATGATAAGTGCATTGGGCATTGACACATCAAGCCTTGAATTCAGGAGGGGAAGCGATTTTGAGCTGGAAAAAAACTATACATTGGATGTCTACAGATTGGCGGCATTGAACACGTTTGAAAGGACGAAAAGGGCTGCTGCAGGCGTTGTCAGGTTTGGGGAAAACCCAAAATTGAGTGGCTTTATCTACCCAATACTTCAAACTTTGGATGAGCAGTATATGGACATGGATGTACAATATGGGGGAATTGACCAAAGAAAGATACTGGCTTTTGCAAGGGAAAACCTTCCAAGATTAGGATACAAAGCAAGAGTGGAAGTAATGACTCCAATGCTGCCAGGATTACAGGGTGCAAAAATGTCAGCCTCAGAGGAGAAGTCAAAGATTGACTTGCTTGATTCCGCAGAAGCAGTCAGGAGCAAGATACAGAATGCCAACTGCCCGATTGCTGTTGAAAACAATGGAGTTTTGGCATTTTTGAAATATGTTATTTTCGTGCACAAGGCAGACAGCAAAGAATCTTTGAGAGTAAAAAGAACAGAAAAATTTGGCGGTGATATAGGGTATGAAAGCTACGAGAAGCTTGAAGAGGATTATTTGGCCAAAAAACTGCATCCTATGGATTTGAAAAATGCAGTTGCAGAGGAAGTCAACAGGCTGCTCGAGCCGATAAGGCAAAAGATGAAAGGAAAGGAAGAGTTGGTAAGAAAGGCATTTCCATAATAGTTATTTCTGCTCTATAACAATCAAAGTATACCTATCATTAAGGTATTTCTTTGCTACATTTCTGACATCATCAATGGTTATTTTTCTGATTTCCACCAAATAAGAGTCAGCCAGCCTTGCGTCCTTTATTGTTTCCCATACAGCAAGGTTGTCAGCCCTTGAAAAATTGTCCTCTGTTTCAAGCGCATGATTGCCTTCAATATAGGTCTTGGCCTCTTCAAGATCTTTTTTATTGATTTTCCCGAGCCTTCTGAACTGCTGCAAAATGATTTCTTTTGCCTTTTCTATGTTCTTTTTGTCAAGGCTTGTATACACAGCAAAAATTCCATAATCGAGTTCATTCTCATCATTCACCCCAACCTGATAAGCCAGGCCTCTTTTATTCCTTATCTCATCAAAAATCCATCCGGACTGGCCTCTTCCAAGCACTGCTGCAATAACATCAAGGGCGTAGCTATCCTTGTGAAGCCTTGGCACTGTCTTGTAACCAAGCACCATGTATGAGTTTAGGGTTTTTCGTTTCTCTACAAATTTTTTTATCTTTTTTTGCAATGGCTCATTGGCAATCTTCCTGTGTATTTTTTTGTTAGGCTTTAAATGATTGAAATATCTTTTAATCTGCTCTTTGACATTGGCAACATTCCCAACAATCGAAATTACCATATTATTTGGAATGTAATGGCTGTAGTAATAATCAGCAATATGGCTCCTGTCAAAACTTTTCACAGTCTCAACAGTTCCATA
>JACPMW010000033.1 GCA_016185805.1 Candidatus Woesearchaeota archaeon
TTCAATTCCATGCATCGGACCTGTGCCGGGATAATTTTCTATGTGGCTTGTCAAATTTGTTTGTCCGCCTATATCTATACTCAATACTGCTGTCTTCAGCTTTTTCCTGCAGGTGTAAATTGCAGCTGTCATTCCCGCTGCGCCCGCTCCAACAATAATCACATCATACATAAAAATCAGAATTTAGGAAAAATTGATGTTTTAAAAAAGTATTGTTTTATTTCCACTCCCTCAGCATCTCTATTAACAGTCTTACAGTCGCACCAGTTGCCCCTTTTGTAAGCATGCCCTTGTCAGCCTTTGACCATACTGTTGTGCCTATGTCAATGTGCAGCCATGGAACATCATTCACAAAATTTTTGAGAAACATAGCAGCTGTTATTACACCAGCTTCCCCCTCATCACCTATGTGTTTTATATCAGCAATATCGCTTTTCAGGCTGTCATCATATTCCTGCCATAAAGGAAGCTCCCATAATTTTTCCAGGCTTTTTGCAGACGCATTGTTGAGCTTTTTCCTCATATTTTCATCGGTGCATACAAATGGAGTGCCAACATAACCCAAAACAACCAGGCTGGCGCCTGTCAGGGTTGCAATGTCTATTATGACCTCAGGCTTGAACTTGTCTGCAGTGTATGCCAAGGCATCTGCCAACACCAAGCGCCCTTCTGCATCAGTATTCTTTATCTCTACAGTCATTCCGTTATAGGCCGTTAATACGTCATCTGGCCTGTAAGAGTCAGCATCTATCATGTTTTCAGCAAGCGGCGCAACAACAACCAAATTCAGAGGCAGCTTTAGCTTGGAGCATGCCTCAATGACATGGATTGCTGCAACTGCCCCGCCCTTGTCATCTTTCATATTCAATATATAAGGATAGGGCTTCAAATTCAATCCGCCGCTGTCAAAAGTTATTCCCTTGCCCACAACTGCAATCGGCTTCTTGCCTTTTCCAGCGCCGTTATATTCCAAAACAAGAAGCCTTGGCCTGTTTATGCTGCCTTTTGAAACAGCAATGAAGCATCCCATATTCATTTTTTCAATCTGTTTTTCGTCTAAAGTGGTGCATTTCAATCCGGATTTTTTAGCAAGCCCCTTGGCATATTCAGCAACATATGCCGGAGTCGCAACATTTGGAGGCGTGTTGACCAAATCCCTTGTCTTGTTGACTGTATCAGCGACTATGCAAGCATACCCTATGCTCTTGTCAAAATTTTTGGATGAACTTGTCATTATTGTTACCTTGTCCACGAATTTTATTTTATCCTTGTCTTTTGTTTTGAATTCAGTAAATTGGTACAAGCCGATTAACGAGCCTAATGCCATTTTTTCGACAGCTTCTTCATCCTTAAACTTTCCGTTAGTGAAAGAATCCAAAAAAATGCTGAAACTTTCTATTTTATTGTCCCTCAATCTTTTTGAGACATCTGCAATTATTGTTGACAGAATATCAAAGCCATATTTTTCTTCTTCCCCCAAGCCGACTAAAATGATATTTTTTATGCCTTTATCAACAAAAATACGCTGGTTTTCGCCTTTTTCCGCCTTAAAATCATGGCTTTTGATGAAAGAACTGATAACATTGCCGTATCTCTTGTCTAATTTTTTCAATGCCGGACTTAAGCTTGATTTGCCTTTGAAGAAGCCGATTAGCAAAGCATTATCCTTGACTTTGCTTAATTCAGTTTTTATTGCTTTTACAGAAGTAGTTAACTTAGCCATAAAGAACTGATTTTTGAAGTTATTTATTAAGTTTTTGAAATTTCACCGCCAAAAAGCATGCCAACGCCAAGGGCATACATTGCTGCAAAATGCCCAAAATTAACACAGCTCTCAGAAAAATAAAGCAGTGTTTTTTCAGCAGCTTCCTTGTATTCAATTTCTTCTGTTAAAAAATACAACCTTAAAAAGACCATTGCGCAAAAAGAATTTTCCAAAAAGTGCTTGTCTTTATGCTTTAATGCGCCGAAATCCCCGTCTTTCAGAATCTTGTCGAAAAAGCCTCCAATCTTGTCATCATAAAAATTTTTTAATATGAATCTTGTGATTTCTTTTATCCTTTCCATGTACTTCACATCTTTTGTTGAAGCATAAGCATCAATCAGGCAATTTAGAAAATGGACATTGTCGCTCAATAGCCCGTTAATGTTTGGCTTTCCGTCAAAATAATGAAATAAACCGTTTTTGCTTTCATAGCAATTCTCGAGAATAAAGTCGGCTGTTTTTATGGCAAAATTTACTGCTTTTTCATCGCTTAATATTGTCCCTGCCTTTATATAAGAAGAAACCATCATGGAATTCCAGTCAGTATAAATAGTCTTGTCAACGTCTGGGTATTCCTTATTTTTCCTCTCTTCTGGGCTTAAACTATAGAATTCATCATCAGCATCCTGCGACCCGTAAAACCCGCCAGCTTCCTGATCAGACAAAAACCTATTTACATATTCAATTGTTTCTTCTGCAATTTCTTTATATTTTTCGTTTTTGGTGATATTGTAAGCATCTAAATAATTCCTCAATAAGCCTGCATTTGTTTCAAGCATCTTCTCGTAATGCGGCATTTTCCAGTCTTGAGTAACCGAATATCGGAAAAATCCATAATCAATTTTGTCGTAAATTCCATTGTGCATTCCATCCAGTGTCTTTGTTGCCATATCAAGATATTTCTTGTTCTTTGTTTTTTCATACTGCATGAATAACAAGTTTAGAACATCTGGAGAGGGAAATTTTGGCTGCAGACCAAATCCTCCATAAAAGCTGTCAAAGCTGTCTTCTACAAAAATAAGGATTTCCTTTATTATATCCTCGCTTAAATTTTGTTTCTTGATTTCTTTAGCACTTTGCACTCGGTTTAACTCATCAATTCCTTTTTCAACTTCCTTTTTTCTTTTTTTGTATTTATTGCTTACAGCCTCGAGCATTAGCTTAAATCTTTCAGGCGGAACATAGGTGTCTCCTGTTATGATATCTCCATCAATATTTAAAAAAACCGTAGAGGGAAATCCTCCCATGTTGTACCTTTCCCTCAGATCGGGCCTTTTGTCAATATGAACCTTGACAGGCACAAAATCCTTGTTTATTAAATCTATAATCTCATTGTCAGAATAAGAGGTTGCATCCATCACATGGCACCAATGGCACCAAACAGCGGTCAAGTCAAGCAAAATTGGCTTGTCTTCTTTTCTTGCCCTTTCAAACGCTTCCTTGCCCCATTCAAGCCAGTCGACCCTTGCTTTCATCTTTCAATGTCCATCAAGGGCCTTCTGCCTGCAAAACCTTCGTCTATTTCATGCCATGCATCTATTCTGCTCTCCCCAAGCCTCCAGCATAGAAAAATATCGCGTCCCTCAAATTTGCAGTAGAAATCAACTAATCCTTGGTCCAAATCCTTCAACAAGCACCCCCTATTGCCGAATTTTTCCAGCTCGCTGTAGAAATCATAGGATAGCTTGTGATATTCCTTGCTCAGCTTGGTGTTCATTTCAAGGGATTCCTCGTATCCGATTTCGTCTGGGTCTATCCTGACAGAAAGAATTGAATATATGGCTTTCTTCAAATTCTGAAGCCTTGCCAGAGATTTTTTTATTTTGGGCAGCTGGCTTTGGGCGCTTTCAACAGTGAAATACTTTTTGGCCATAATATCGGCATAGTCTTAATGTTTATATTACTTTTGCTGTTGTAGCCTGACCCAAACCTTTATATATTAGTTAGGTTAACCTAACTTTATGTTTACAGCAAACAGAGAAGACTATTTGAGGGGATTGTATATACTGGAAGAGGAGAAAGGCGAAATCAAGTCCATCGATCTCGCAAAATACCTAAATGTTTCCAAGCCAAGCGTGTCAGAGATGGCCAGGGAACTCAATAAGGAAGGGTTGATTTCCTACAAGAAATACTCTAAATTAAAATTTACGCCAAAAGGGAAAAAAATAGCACAAAAACTGACTTCAAAGCATCGCTTGATTGAGCTGTTTTTAAAAAATATACTGAAAATACAGTCAAAAAAAATACATGGGGAAGCGCACCGGCTTGAGCATGCCTTCAGCGACGAGTCAATGGAAAAGCTGAAGAAACTGCTCCATAACCCAAAAATGGACCCCCATGGAAAGCCAATACCCTAATCTTCTTTGATGCAAAATGAACAAGAAAATAATAATCGGACTAATATTCATCTTTGCAATTGCGCTTGCATTAAAATTTATGCCTGAAGATGTGCATGCCAAAACTGATTTTGAGAAAATGCAGGAGATAGCAAGAAATCTCTGCACAAATCCAAATTCCACTGATTCAAGATGCCTTGAATACTTCAGGCATAATTCAAACGGCTTGCAGAGGACAGCTCAGGAGAAGATAGGAATTATAGGCAATTATGAATCAAGCGATTTTGACCCTATGGAATATTTGAGCACATGGAATTTCAACAATCTTGCTCCTGCTGAAAGTGCAAAGTATTACAAGGAAACGAAAAGAGAGGATGGAAGCTTATTGAGGGAATACTGGATTCATGCAGAAGACAAGGAAATAGAAATAGCGCCTGGAGTTTTCTTTCCTGCATGGACTTATAATGGTCAGGTGCCAGGCCCGACAATAAGGGCTACAGAAGGAGATTTGATAAGGATTTATTTCGCAAACAAGGGAACAAAGCCGCATACGATGCATTTTCACGGATTTCATCCTTCTGCAATGGATGGTGCTATGACTGAAGATTTTGTTTACCCTGGGCAGAGCTTTACTTATGAGTTTGAAGCCGATCCATTTGGAGTTCACCTATTTCACTGTCATTCCGTTCCTCTAAAACAGCACATAAGCAAAGGCCTTTACGGCGCTTACATTGTTGACCCAAAAAATGACACAAGGCCAAAGCCGGACAAGGAGTTAATAATTGTAATGAATGCTTTCGACACAAATTTGGACGGGGAAAATGAGGTTTATGCTGTAAATACCCAGGCTTTCTACTATGCAATGAATCCAATAAAAGTAAAGAAGAACGAGCTTGTCAGGATATACCTGATAAATATCGTTGAATTTGACCCTGTGAACTCTTTCCATCTACATGCAACTTTTTTTGACGAGTACAGGACCGGCACAAGGCAGGAGCCAAACTCTTACACTGACATTGTTTCCATGGCGCAGGCAGAAAGGTCCATACTGGATGTAAGGTTCAAGTACCCCGGCATGTACATGTTCCATGCCCATGTTTCGGAATTCACGGAATTGGGATGGATGGGATTCTTTGAGGTAACAGAATAAAATGGAAAATCAACCAGAAAAGCAAAGTAAGGTAAAATTTTTGATGATGGCTTTATTGCCACTTATATTGTTAGGGATTCTTCTTTTGATATTTGTCAAATTCGGCCCATTAGGAGTTTTCAAATCATCAGTTGTTCCGATAGAAAATATTTTCATACAAAGAGTTGTTTTTTCACCCGAGCATATTTCACTGGAAGTATTTAATGACGGCCCTGAGCCAGTCACAATAGCACAAGTTCTTGTAAACGACGCTTATTGGCAGTTTGAAATGACTCCAACCACTACACTTGAACCTCTAGACAGGGGAAAAATTGAAATAAACTATCCATGGCTTGAGGGAGATTTTGAAAAAATAACTTTAGTATCCAGAAATGGCGTTACTTTTGAAAAGGAAACTGAAGTCGCTTCCATAACACCAGTATTCAACAGCTTTTATCTGAAAGCCTTTGCGCTGCTTGGAATCTATGTTGGCGTGATTCCCGTTCTTTTAGGGCTGCTATGGCTTCCGTTTTTGAGAATGCTGAAAGAAAGATGGTACAGCTTTTTGCTTGCGTTTACGGTCGGATTGCTTATATTCTTGGGATTTGATGCGCTTGCGGAATCATTTGACCTTTTGGAAGCAATACCCAATGCATATAATGGAATTGGAATAATATTAATCGGATTTACCTTGTCCATCCTTATTTTATCTGCCATAAGCTACAAGTCAGAGCACCATAGGCAAATTAAAGGAGAGCATTTCCAGGCTTTAATTTTTGGTTATTTGATTGCGCTTGGGATAGGATTGCATAATCTGGGCGAAGGGCTTGCAATAGGAAGCGCTTATGCAGTTGGAGAGGTTGCATTAGGAAGTCTGCTTGTAATTGGATTTATGATTCACAATGTTACTGAAGGAGTTGCAATAGTTGCTCCATTGACCAGATTCGTAAGGCAAGTTGGTAATTTCTATTTTCATCTTGTCATAATGGGATTATTGGCAGGAGCGCCTACAATAATTGGCGCTGTCATTGGCGGTTTTGCATACTCTCCTGCCTTAGCGGTGTTGTTCCTCTCAATTGGTGCAGGCGCAATTTTTGATGTTTCATATGACATAATGCATTACATGGCAAAGGGCAAGTGGACTTCACTTTTTACTGTGACAAACGTCCTTGGATTTTTAACAGGGCTTTTGATAATGTATGGGACAGGATTTTTGGTTTTGGGATAAGGCATTAAAATGAATTCCAAAAAACTTTTGGAATATTTTAAGATATTTTCTGACAGGAAGCTTCTTGCATTTATGGGCTCCGGCCTGATTGTGAGCGTTGCTTACATGGATCCCGGCAACTGGGGCACCGATATTGCAGGAGGCGCTTCTTTTAATTATGACTTGCTTTGGGTTGTATGGCTTGCATCCGGAATGGCAATGCTTTTCCAGTATTTATCAGGCAAGCTTGGCATTGCAGGCTACTCTTTGCCTGAGATTGTTAAAGAAAAGCTAAAGAAAAAATGGCTTATCTGGAGCTATTGGATTTTAGCTGAAATTGTAATTTTGGCTACCGACCTGGCAGAGTTCCTGGGAATTGTTGTTGCCTTAAATTTGCTTTTTGGAATTCCATTGCTGTGGGGCACTTATATCGCAGTTGCAGATGTTCTGCTTATAATTTTGCTTACACAAAAAAGGTTTAGAACATTGGAGCAATCCTTTATCATTTTTGTATCAATAATTGGCCTTGGCTATGTTTATGAATTGTTTATTACTAAACCAGATATGTCCTCGATTTTAGTGCACTCTGTCAAGCCCATATTGACAAGCGAGAGCGCTTTGATTGCTGTCGGAATTATAGGGGCAACTGTAATGCCGCATGCATTGTTCGTGCATTCATGGCTTATAAAGAACAAGATAATCAATGCCGATTTTGGCAGCAAGCTCAAGACATTGAAGTATCATTTAATAGACAATGTTGTTTCTTTGACAATTGCCGGGTTTATCAATGCAGCAATCATCATAATGTCAGCAGCTGCTTTTTACAGCGCTGGAATAAAAGTTGCAACCCTTGACCAGGCTTATACAACCCTAATCCCGTTATTTGGCAAGTTTGCTGCTTTGGTCTTTGCCTTGGCGCTACTCTCCGCAGGCATATCTTCTTCTGTTACAGGCACGCTTGCAGGCCAATCGGTCATGGATGGATTGACCGGCTTCAGAATAAGACTTTGGGTCAGGAGGCTGATAACAAGATTCATAAATGTCATTCCAGTCACGATTGCAGTTATTCTGGGCATTGAGCCATTGAGAATCCTTATTCTAAGCCAGGTTGCATTAAGCCTGCTTATTCCCTTGCCATTGATACCTTTGATTATTTATACAGCTGATAAAGGCATAATGAAAGAGCTTGTTAACAAAAAAATAACAACAATCTTTGCAATAGTATTCGCAATTGTCATTCTGGGCTTTAATGGGTATCTGCTGTATCAGGTTTTATTTCAGGGTGTTGGGATCTAGAAATTTTATGGCGACTGTCTCCTGCTTTTGTGAAGGGATGTAAACCTTCTTGTAATAATCACAGTACTTGTTTACAGGACATTCCCAGCACTTTGGACCTATTGGCCTGCAGATATTCTGCCCGAATGTGACAATTAGGTCATTGAAGTCCTGCCAGTATTTTTTCGGCAATATTTTTTTCAGCTGCTCTTCCGTATCTTCAGGTTTCTTTGTCTTTATCCATCCTAATCTGTTTGGTATCCTGTTTACATGAGTGTCGACGGCTATGTAATCCTTCTTGAAAAAACCATAAGTCATTACTATATTGGCTGTTTTCCTTCCAACACCCTTAAATTCCATAAGTTTGTTAAAGTCATCCGGGACTTTTCCACCATATTTCCTGACCAATATTCCATGGGGTGTTTTCACAATCTCAAACAATTTCTTGGAAATTGGCCCAGTTATCTTGTCGTTTGTCCTCAAAGAAAGAAGGCATGAAATTAAAACCATGTAAGGGCTTCTTGTTGTTTTGCTAATTTCTGTCGCGACAGGATTTTGGAATCTGCCCATTTCCTTTTTTAGGATTTTCATTATAATTTCTATATTTTTTATTCGCTGCATTTCACTTCAAAATCCTTCCGTTCTTCCTGCTCCACAGAAATAAATCCAATTCGTCCATGTTAATTCCAATCTCATTCGAGAAATCAATATATTTCTGCTCGAATTCTAGGTATTCCTTTGCATTTTTTGGCTTGTCATTTGTCTTCAAAACCCCAAATTCGTGCAGCGAGTTTATTATGTGCTTGTCCAGTATGGCGTAGCCTTTAAACCCGATATTCCTCAGGAAATGCGATGCCTCTTTCATTCCCAACCCCTTAATGTCCTTGTTCAATGCAAAGAAATACCTCAGCTCATTTTTATTTTTGAATGATTTTATTTTATTTTTCAACTGGAAGTTCAAAGAATTTTTCAAATAAGTTCTTGTGTGTATTATATGGGCTGGCCTCACGTTGTTAAACCTGTAAATCCCTTCCAATCTTCTTGTCATATCTGCAGCATTTCCGCCTATCAGCACATTCCTTACCGCATCAACTGCTTTTGCCCCCATTTCTGCGCTTGTGTTGGCTGTGAAAATGCAGAATGCCATTTCCTCAAAAATCCTGTTGTCATCTTTTGTTTCTGATGGAAGAAGCTTTAATTCCCCATTCATGTAATGCCATGAATACGGCTCATTAAAGAACTTTTCAAACTGGCTTAATCTTTCCTTTATAATGCCTTTTTTAGTTTTATATTCCTGCTTAAGCTTTTCTATATCCATGCATCAGGGATTTTTTGCTGTTTTTTAAACTTTTACGTTCCTTGGCCCTATTGTGTGCAATCATAATAAAAACCAGCATTAAAGCAGAATAATTCACAATCATAAACCATGGTGTGCCCCAGCTTATGCCATCAAACTTATAATCAGAAATTGGCCATAAAAAGGGTGTGGGAAAATACCTAAATGAATGAGTCGGTATGTCTACAATTATATGAATGCCCCACGCTGTCAATGGCAAAAACCATCTTTTTGTAAACAAATAAATCAATAAAAGTACAGCTAAAAATATGACAAAGCTGTGGGTCATGTTGTATGCGGCAAAAAGCCATTCAGGAACTGAATTTGTTGGCGGAGGCCCTCTGTGGAAATTTCCATTGAAAAAGTTTATGACAAAAACAATGCCAAAGGACAAAAAATCCGGAAGCAGCCCAAACAATGTAGCTAGCCAGACATATTTCTTTTTATGAAAGATTGCATAGCTCCATAACCCATGCGCAAAAATATCCATTTTATATCGGGTGCGCTTTTATCCTGTACTCAGTATTGCCTTTCATGAGATGGTAAAAATAGATTGTGCCTGCCAGCACAACCAAGGCGCTTGATATAAAGACAAATGACAAGCCTGTTGCGAGCATGATTATTCCTGCCATTATCGGGCCTATCCCGCCGCCAATCCCAAAGGCAGTGTTGAAAAGCCCCATGACGGAGCCCATTCCAAGCTTCCTTCCGAGATTTGCCGTTATGGCGCTGCCTGCAGGTATTGACACGGCTGACCCAAGGCCCATCAGCATATTGTAAAAGAGCAATGTGTAAAAGCCTGTTGAAAAAGGCATCAGCGCAAGGGCAGCAAGCATCATTATGCTTCCAATTATTGTCATCTTTATTTTATCGCTCCTGTCAGCCACGATTCCAAAATACCTTTGCAGAAGCGATGATGTCAGAAGATTGGCGCTTACAATAAATCCTATCTGGAAAACGCTTACATTTAAGCGCTGCGCAATCAGCGGAAGAAAGCCCATGACAGCGCCAATGCCATAAGCGTTTGCTGCCCTGAACATTAGCATGGCCTGCATTGTCTTGTCCTTTAGGATAACCTTGATTGAAGAAGGATGAACATGCCTGTGCGCGTTTATCTCAGGCAGCATGAATATGAGCAGCAGCAATGAAAGAAAGCTTATTGCGCCCATTGCGTAGAATGCGGCATTCATGTGCCAAATATCATGAAGCGTTCCTCCGATTATGGGGCCGAATGCCAATCCTAAAAAAAATGATATTGTGAATGTGCCAAGATATTTTCCTTCCTGGTTTTTTGGCGCTATATCGCCAACATAGGCCATTGCAATCGGCAGCACCATCGCGCTTGCTAATCCATGAAGAAACCTTACAATGGTCAATGACGTTGTTGTTGATGCAGCTGCATAAAAAAATGAAAGTATTGTGTAGCCTGCCAATCCAACAAGCATTATATTTTTCCTGCCTTTGAAATCAGAGAATCTTCCGATTAATGGAGTGAATATTGCCCTTGAAAGAGTGAAAGAGCCGAAGATTAAGCCTATCATCAGCCCATTTGCCCCAAGGCTCTCTGCATAAATGGCCATGAACGGCTCTATTATGCCGGCTCCAAGCATTGTCGCAAAAACTGCAAGGAACAGGACTGTGAATATGCGCCTTTCCATAATTTTAGAATTTTTTGCTTATTTTTAAGCGTTATTGTTTTATTCTATACTCGAAGACAAAATTTATTAGACAATTGTTGTCTTCTCGTAATAAGTCGGAAATTGCAAAAAATGTATAATAAATTGTTACAATTTCCGAGCATGCTCGAAAATCAGTGGCTTGCGAGGTTCGCCTCGCTCACCATTCGACTGATTTTCGACAAGCAAATGACATAATTATGTCTAAAAATTTGTGTCATTTGCTATATTTCAATTATTATCGTTTCCAGAAGAAGGGGAAAATCCTCATAGCCTGATTTCTTATTCAAATGGCCCCCGTCATGCACTACATTTAATTCAGCGCCAAGGTTCTTTGCCAATTCCTGTGCTGTTTCCAAAGGTATCCATGGGTCATTGTCTGAATTGAAAATAAAAAATTTGCTGCAGCTTTGCTTTATCTTTTCCCAGTTGAATTGCCTGTCCACAAAAGTCTTGTTTATCTCATCATACTGGATTCCAAGCTGCCTGTGGAATGCTGCAGCCAAGATTGCAGCCTTTATTTTTTTGCCTGTTTTTTCCAAATAGTTCAATATGAAAGGCGCCCCTAAACTATGCCCTATAAGCACGGTTTCCTCGTTTACCTTGCCCTCATATTTTGAGAAAACCCTTGTCCAGCTTTCCAGAGACTGGTCTAATGGCGTTGGAAATTTTGGGACTATGACTTCATATCCTTGCCCCTCAAGCTCCTTCTTCAGCCACGGAAACCAGTTTTCCTCAGGATTTCCATAAACTCCATGGATTATGAAAAAATTCATTTTACCTTTGCATACAGCAGCACATCAATAAGCTTTCCGTCTTTTAGGGTGTACTTTCTCATAGTGCCCTCAAGCTTGTAGTTGTTCTTTTCCAATACTTTCGCAGAAGGCTTGTTTTTTGTAAATACAATGGCATAAACCCTTCTCAATTTTAATTTCTTAAAGCCAAAATTTGTAATCAATCTTAAGGCTTCGCTTATAATTCCTTTGTTCCAATACTTTTTTCCAAGCCAGTATCCAACTTCTGCCCTGTGGGTTTTCATATCCCTAAAGCCTATTCCTCCAATGACTTTTCCATCGATATCAATTGCGAAGTTAAGCTCCTTCTTTGCTTTTATATTTGGTTTAGAATTAGTTTTGACGAATTCTATCGCATGTTTTCTGGAATAAGGATAAGGAATGCGGCATGTCCGATTGTAGATTTCTATGTCATTTATGTTCTTTCTTAAGAAGTCTTCATCACCCTTCTTAAATGGCCTTAGAATGAATCTTTTCGCTTTTATAGTGACCATTTTATTTTTTGATAAAATTGCTCAAAGTAATCTGCTCGTCCCTTTTTGAGCTCAGATAAATAACCTGCCCTTCCCTTGAGCCGAACCTGTAGACAGAGATGCCCTTGCAGCCAAGCTCAAACGCCATCATGAATATTTTCTCGACATCCTCCACAGCAGCGTCCTTTGGCAAAGTAACAGTTTTTGAAATTCCATTGTCAACATATTTCTGGAAGGCAGCCTGCATCCTGACGTGCCATTCAGGAGCGATGTCGCTTCCCACAACAAATATTTTTTTGATTTTATAAGGGATTTCATCAATGTTTTTTACAGAGCCTTCCCTGTTTATTTTTTCTATGATTCCATCATTGTAAAGATTGTGTTTTTCCAGCGAACTTTTCAATCCTTCATTAAAATAAATCAATGTTTTTCCCTCTGCTGTTCTTCTGGCATAGCTCAATGCAAAAAGGGGCTCAATGCCGCTTGAAGTGTCCGCAATTATGCTTATGGTTCCAGTCGGAGCGATTGTTGTTCTTGTTGCATTCCTTAGCAGCATGTGGCATCCCTTGAAATATCTGCTTTTCTTGTTCCACGCGCTGTTTTTCCATTCGGGAAAAGAGCCTCTTTTTCCCGCTAATTCAAGCGATGCGATGCTTGCCTCCTTTGAGATGAATTTCATTATGTCTTCTGCTTTTTCCAGGCCTTCCTCCGAATCGTACGGAATCTGCAGCTTTACGAGCATATCGGCAAAGCCCATGACCCCCAACCCAATCTTTCTATTTTTTTTTACAATGTCGGCATTTTCCTTCAGGGGGTAATTGCACACGTCAATCACATTATCAAGAAAATGAATAGCCGAATGTATAGTTTTTTTTAATTTTTCAAAATTAATTTTTTTGCCATCAGCCATATTGGACAAATTTACACTGCCAAGATTGCAGGACTCATATGGCAGCAATGGCTGCTCCCCGCAGCTGTCTGTGCTTTCAATTTTTCCAAGCGATGGTGTCGGGTTGAACTCATTGATCCTGTCGATGAATATCACTCCAGGGTCTCCATTAAGCCATGCCTGCTCGCATATAAGCCTGAAAATCCTTCTCGCATCTTCCTTTTTGACAGCCTTTTTCGTCCTTGGGTTTACCAGTTTGTATCTCTTGTTTTTCTTCACATCCTGCATGAAATTGTTTGTTATCGCCACCGAGACATTGAAATTTGTCAGGGCATTTGGATCTTTCTTGACTGTTATGAAATTCTCTATGTCCAGATGGTCGACATTCAGGATGCCCATGTTTGCCCCTCTCAAGACGCCTCCAAGCTTTATCTGCTCTGTAGCAGCGTCAAATATCTTCATGAAGGAGACAGGACCGGAGGTCAGGCCCGAGCTTTCTATGACATCCCCTTTCGGCCTTAGCTTCGAGAAATTGAATCCTGTGCCTGCTCCTGTCTTGTGTATCAATGCTGCATCATGCAATGTCTTGAAAATCGAGCTTATATTGTCTTCAATGGGAAGCACGAAGCACGCTGCCAGTTGCTGCAACTTTCTTCCGGCATTCAGCAAAGTCGGGGAGTTTGGCAGAAAATCCAGCGAAGCCATTAGAGTGTAGAACTCCTGCTCTGCCTTTTTTACATTGCCTTTGTATTTTGCATCTGCACGAGCGATGTTCTTAGCCACTCTCCTGAACATATCCTCTGGCTTTTCTGCGACTTTCCCCTTGTCATCCTTTTTTAAGTACCTCTGCTCGAGAATCATCATCGCGTTTTTTGACAGCTTAAGTTTGGGCATGCTATCGGCACCCCCTACTCCTTGTGCTGTAGTACTCTGCTAGAAAGTATAAAATCTTGTTAAATGCCCCCACTCCCGCACCAAATACCGCACCAGCAAGCATGAAATTTCCAGTGTTATCTATGAGCCTTCCGATTTCCTCAGCCTCTACCGGATATACTGAATAAAATACAAGTGATGAAATCAATCCAGTTGCCATTCCGACACCCATCACGGATTTAACATTTCTCGTTTCCTGCAAAATAAAATCAAGCGTATGCTGAAACCTCATACATATAGAATTTTGCTTTAAATTATAAATCTTCCTTTCAAAAACTTTATATAAATCAAATCAATGGAATTGCTTATGGAGCACTTATCCATCAAAGATATCCATGACAGGCTGCAGGAGCTTAGCGGATGGGAGATGTCCGACCATTCCTCCATTTTCAAGGAGTTCGAATTTGCGAATTTCAAGGAGGCAATGGAATTTGCTCAAAAAGTGGGGGAAGAGGCCCAAAGGGAAAACCACCATCCTGACATTCTGATAAGATACAATAAGGTAACTTTGACCTTGACAACACATGATGAGGCTTGTTTGACATATAAGGATTTCAAGATGGCGAAGATAATTGAGCAATTGACTTAATACTCAATCCCTTTTCTCGCAACAATCCCTTTCTGCCAAGGATGCTTTTTCCCTTGCACGACATTGACGTAATCCGCTGCTTCCATCAGCTCTTCAGGAGCGTCCCTCCCTGTAAATACCAATTCAACCTTTCCATGCTCTTTTACAATCTCCAAAACTTCACTTATTGGAATCAAGCCCTTTGCAAGAACGCAGTTTATTTCATCCAGAATTATCAAATCATAACTGCCGCTTTTTATCACATCCTTTGCATGCTGCCATCCCTGCATTGCAGCGTCCTTTTCCTTGACATCAGGCTGAAATACAAAGGTTCCTGTCCTGTCTGCAAATTCCTGCAAATGCTTTTGCTTCAAAGCATCAACTCCAAACTGCTCTATTGAAAATCCAAGCTTTTTTGCGCTGTAAATCTCGCCTGTAAACCCGCTCTTCAAAAACTGAATCATGTGAACTTTCAAGTTATTTCCAATTGCCCTCATGGCTAACCCAAGCGAGGATGTTGTCTTTCCCTTTCCGTCCCCTGTTATTACATGCACAAGGCCAAGCTCTGCAGTATTGTCGCCCTGCACCTTGATGGGTTTATTTATTTTAGTTAAAGACATTTTATTTGATTATTTTTGAATGTTTTTAAATTTCAATCTGTTCGCTTCGCTCACAACAAATAGTGCTCGGCAACTCTCCGATTGCCACATCGAGTTGCCTCGCCCATTAATTGCAATAATAAATCACAAACGGGTCACTTTCAACGCACTAACTTCCAAATCCTAAAAAATCCTATGGATTTTTGGGAACTTAAAAATTAATTATTTTTAAGTGGTCGTTCTCGTGTTTGAAAATTTATTCCGTAATGCGTTTTTATGTGAAATATGTTTATTGGCTATAATATCCAATAATAGACAACCCTTTTTTAGAGACTAAATAATTAAAAAAGAAAATTACATGCACAAGCCCCAGCCGCATCCTGGGCAGTGCAGACATCCTTCCTTCAATTCAACCTTTGTGCCGCATTCAGGGCAATCTTTTATAGTTTGTTTTGTCATTGGCTTTGCTCCATTCTCATTGCCGTTTGCAAATACCAACCCGCTTTCCGACTCTTTTATCGTTTTCTTCATCTCAGGCTTAATATCAATTTTTTCCTCCTCTTTTTCTTTTGCTTTTGGGGCAACAAGAACCTGATCCTTGATGCTTGAGTCCCTGAATACAGTGACCCCTTTGCAGCCAAGCCTGTATGCAAGAAGATAGCTCTCCTTCATATATCCAGTTGTCGCTTCAGCCGGGAAATTGTTCGTCTTTGAGATGCTCGAATCAACCCATTTTTGGAATGCTGCCAACGCCTTTATATGATCCTCTGGGCTGATGTCATTTGCAGTTACAAGCGCTTTTCTTATTTTTTCTGGCACATAGTCTATATCTTGTATGCTTCCCTTGTGCTGGTTAATGTCTTCCATTAATTTTTCATTTAGCAAGCCTTCTTCCCTCAATACCTTTTCAGCAGCAGGATCTACATAGAAAAAGCTTCCAACCTTAACATTTTTCTCATAAACCAAAGAGTATACAGGCTCCATTCCTGACGAGCAGCCTGCAATCATTGAAATGCTCCCTGTTGGAGCAATGATTGTTGTATAGCCATTCCTTATTCCATTTCTCTTTATTTCAGCACTTATTTTGTCCCAGTCAAAATGCCTTTCATTTGTGTAAGGCCCTTTTATAGGCAGTCTCCCTTCCTTGTAGAAGCTCTTATTGTAAAACGGCAGGTTTCCTCTTGCCTTTGCAAGCTCTATGCTCTCAATCTTGCTCCAATATGAGATAAATTCCATCAATTGCTCCATGAATCTTCTTCCCTCTTCTGTATTGTATGGTATTTGAAGCTCAAAAAGCAGGTCACCAACCCCCATAACCCCCAATCCAATCTTTCTTGTTGCAAGGCTCATCTCCTCTATTGCCTTTAAAGGGAAATTGTTTACATCAATTACATTGTCAAGGAACCTTGTGCAGCTTCTCACAACAACTTTTAAGGCGTCCCAGTCAACAAAGGTGTTGCCATCATCATCCTGCTTTGCAAAAAGGATTAGTTGTCACTATCGGTCCAAGATGCTCATAAAATGGGTTTGTGTCATTTACCCTGTCAAAGAAAATCACTCCGGGCTCTGCGGATTCCCATGCTTGATAGACAATCTTGTCAAACAATTGCCTTGGATTTGCATATCTTACGACTTTTCCATCTTTTGGATTGACTAATGGATAGGGAGTGTTGTTTTCATAATGCTCCCAGAAATCAGGCATTATCAGTACGCTTATATTGAAATTTCTAAGGGCTTTGTTGCCTTCCTTTGCTGTTATGAATTTTTCAATATCAGGATGGTTGCTGTTCAGAATACCCATATTTGCCCCTCTTCTTATGCCGCCTTGCTTAATCACTTCAGTCATTGTATCAAATAACCTCATGAAGCTTAACGGGCCTGATGCGATCCCTCCAGTCGAGCTTACAAAGTCTCCTTCCGGCCTTAGTTTTGAGAAATTGTAGCCCATTCCTCCTCCTGCCTTGAATACAACTGCCGTATTTTTCAAAGTCTCCATTATTCCTTCTATCGAGTCCGGCACATCCAATACAAAGCAAGCGCTTCCCATTCCCAATGGATTTCCAAAGTTTGCAATTGCAGGAGTGTTTGGCATGAAAAGCT
Organism: Candidatus Woesearchaeota archaeon; assembly: GCA_016185805.1. GTDB lineage: Archaea > Nanobdellota > Nanobdellia > Woesearchaeales > GW2011-AR4. The sequence goes on from JACPMW010000033.1 coordinate 17,081, forward strand.
TGTATGTCATCAAATTATAAAGCTCGTCAATGTTGCTTTCATATTCATTGAATTCCCCATTCTTTATCATATCAAAGAGCTTGTTCCATGAAACCCTCATCTGCCTGTTGATGTTGAACCTGTCATACATTCTCTTGACAGCTTCCAAATGGTATCTATTAAGCTTGTAATGCCCTATGCAATACTGATCTTCATTGACAGCTGGCTTGAAATCGCTTGGTTCATTGACAGGCTGCATTGAATGAATGTCAAAAACTCTCTTGTCGTAGAACAGGTCAGGCAAGGCCGCATGTGTTGCAACTCTTGTGAAAAGCTCTTTTGGAGTTTCTATAAGCTTTCCTGTCGCATCTTTTCTTAAATACCTTGCTTTCAATACTCTTAATGCGTTTACGTCAAAGTGCTTGTCAACTTCATCAATCTCTTCCTTTTCCAGCACTAATTGCTTTTCCTTTCTTATTTCTGCCCTTTGCTGCCTGTAAAGTATGTATGCTTTTGCAGTTGATGCGTGGCCTTCCTCAATCAGCACTTTTTCCACAGTATCTTGGATTTCCTCAACAGCTGGAACAGCCTTGTCAATCTTTAGAAGCTTCTCAAACACTTTATCGCTCAGCTGTATTGCCAGCTTCCTGTCTTTTCCGCCAACAGCCCTTGCAGCCTTGAAAATAGCCTCTGTTATCTTGCCTTGGTCAAATCCTACAATGGTTCCGTCCCTTTTCCTTATCTGAGAAAGTTTTTGCATTTTTTCGCCCTTTTCACTACTTACCCGAAAACACAACATATAGTATATAAGATGTCGTCAATATACTACATCTTGTGTATTTTCAAATGGCTGCTTATATATAAATCTTATGCTTTTACTCTATGGAAACAAAATCATGATTTTTAAAATACCAGCAAAACAGGAAAGGTTTTGATGTTTAAATAGTTTAGGCAAGGATGTCCAGTGGTATCTTGGACTCCTTGAGCCTATATAATAGGAGCATTTAAAAGGAAAGTGTGTTTTCATATATGTAAAGTGATAGACTACAAGATTATCAAGTTTTGCAGGACATGCAGGAAAAGATTTGTTGTTCATAAGGTTGATGCAAAAAACAATTATTGCGATGATTGCCAGCGTAAGTTCAATAAAACATTGAGGAGGTAAAAATGAAGGGTACAGTGAAGTTTTTCAACGCATCGAAAGGGTTTGGATTCATAGCGGGAGAGGATGGGAAGGAGTATTTCGTCCACAAGACAGGATTGAATGAAGGAGTGACATTGAATGACAATGATTCAGTCACATTTGATGTAACAGAAGGCGAGAGAGGGCCCAAAGCTGTTAACGTGGGCAAAGGGGATGGGGACTCTAAAGCAGCTGATGACAGCGAGTAAATTGATTTTTATTTAAGATTTTTTTCTTGGATTTTTATCTAACAACACTAGTAGCAAGATAAGCTTTAAATATAAAATGACTGCTGACAAAGGCTATGGAAATTCCTAAATGTGATTACCATGGCACTTGTAAAAACAAGGCATACAGGGAAGTTTTCCCAAGCCTTTTAAGAGGAAAATACAAGAATCGCGGTTGGAGCTATTTATGCAGGAAACATTATTATCAAGAGCAAAAAAGATTTAAAGGAAAATTGCCAAATGCCGATGTCGATTAAATTTATCCCACACCCTTCCCCATCTTCCCCAATTTTTCCCCTTCCATGAACTTGGAAAGAACATCTTTCAATTCAGAAATCTTGACTCTTATCTGCTCCATTGTGTCCCTGCTTCTGATTGTAACTGAATCATCTTCAAGAGTATCAAAATCAATCGTTACTGTCGCATAAATTCCGGTTTCATCAGCCCTTGCGTACCTTCTTCCTATCGAGCCGCTTAAGTCAAAAGTGCAAGCCCAATGCTGCTTTAGTTCGTCATAAACTCCTCTGGCTTTCTTCACCACATCTGCCTTGTTTGATACAAGCGGAAAAACGCCAATCTTTATCGGAGAAAGCTTTGGATGCAATTTCAATACAACATTTTCCCTTGATTTGTCATAGTTGTAAGCATCAAACATAAAAACCAAAAATGCCCTTTCAACCCCTTGGGATGGTTCGCATATGACATGGGGAATTATTTTCTTTTTTGTCTCTTCATCAAACAAGGAAAGGTCTGTTTTTGAATGCTCCATGTGCTGCTTCAGGTCAAAATCCGTCCTGTTGCTTAAGCCTTGCAATTCTTTCCACCCAAACGGAAACTCGTACTCCAAATCCCAAGTGTCAAGAGCGTAATGCGACAATTCATCCTTTACATGCTGCCTTATCCTGAAATGCTCTGGTGAAGCTCCAAGCTCGACAAACCACTTGTGCATGGAAGCAAGCCAATAGGCATGCAATTTTTCCATATTTTTCTTATTTTTCTGCATTTCAGCAGACAAGACATTCAATTCATAATCAATAACATCCTCAATGAATGGGCATTCATCCTGCTTTTCAGGATGAACAAAATACTCTATTTCCATCTGCTCGAACTCCCTCATCCTGAAAAGGAATTCCCTTGGCGATATTTCATTCCTGAAAGCCTTTCCAATCTGCGCAATTCCAAAAGGCAGTTTAAGCCTTGCATTTTCCTGCACTAATCTGAAATCGGCAAAAATGAGCTGGGCTGTCTCGGGCCTCAAATAAGCGGCAGAGCCCTGCACAGGACCTATACTTGTTGTGAACATAAGATTAAATTTCTTGACATCGCCTAAATTGCCAGAGCATTTCGGGCATTTTATCTTGTGCTCTTTTATCTCTGCGCTTAGCCCTTCCATAGTCATGCCTGCTGTAGGTATCTTAAGCTTGTCCTCAATAAGGGTGTCTGCCCTAAACCTTGAATTGCACTTCTGGCAGTCAACAAGGACATCAGTAAATCCAGCCACATGGCCAGATGCTTTCCATATCATCGGATTAGTTATTATGCTGCCGTCAATCCCCACAACATCGTCCCTTTGCTGGACAAAAGTCTTCCACCACTCCTTTTTGATGTTGTTCTTCAGCTCAACTCCCAAATGGCCAAAATCATAGAATCCGGCTATTCCTCCATAGATTTCAGCGCTTGGATACACAAATCCTTTCCTCTTGCAGAAAACAGCCATTTCGTCAATTGTCAGTTTTGGTTTGTCCATTTTAATTTAAAAAGAAAAGTCTATATAATTTTTTATAAACTTATTGTTTTTTAACCTCTCTGTAGGATTTCCAGAAGAAATAGCCTATTATTATGAATGTGACAACAGGCGAGAACCAGTCAGGAATGTGGCTAATGAAATATAGAAGCGGATGTACGCTGTCCCTTACATAATGGCCGAAGCTGTGCAGCACCATGATGCATCCTAGTGCGAGAATGGAGTACATGGCGCCATTCTTCAAATACTTGTATTTCTTGACATTCTCTATGTTGCTGACGGTTAATTGCCTTACAACCATAGCGCCTATGCCGTTTCCTATCAATATCAGGGGTATTGAAAAGGTGAACGCAAAAGCCCCAAGTATCCCGTCAATGGAAAACGTTGCATCTATAACCTCAAGATAGAGTATTTTGCTCATATCAGACATTGTCCCTGCGCCTTCAAGCATATGCTGCTCCGCCCTTTCTGCATTCTCCTTGAAGCCATGAGTAATGAAAAAAGCAGTCGATCCAATTACTGCACCAAAGGCCATGTTTGGGTTGGCTTTGTTGGCGACAAAGACAAAAACTGCCAGCACGACAGAGACAACTGCAAAAAACCAAATGCCCTGCCTGTGAAAAAATTTCTCGCCTATCAGCCCATAATGCTTTTCCTCCAAAAAGAGCCAGTGAAAAAACAAAAATATCAAAAAAGTTCCTCCGCCTATCAAAAGAATGGGTGATGACTCTTCAATTACCTCTTTTATGTGGGGGTCATTGCTGAACGAAGCTGTGAAAGCCTCTATGGGGCCAAGGTCCGGGTTATTTGCCCATATTATGAGCCATGGAAGCAATCCTCTTACAAGAAAAACAGCAATTAAAATCCCCCAGATCAAGAACCATCTTCTTGCCTTCTTGGACATTGTCCCCAAGACTTCTGCATTGATGATGGCATTGTCCACGCTTATGATTATCTCAAAAAGGCTCAATCCCAAAATAATAGGTATGATTGAAAACAAGTCCATTTTGCATAAGCTATGCTTTTTAGGTTAAAAATCTTTTCATCTGTCTAAAATCTTCTGCGGCATTAGAAATGCAGCAGCCAGGGGAATTACAATAATCCCAATGCCGAAAACCAGCACATATGGCAACGGATATTTGCTGTAAAAAAGCAGGTCGGATTTAGCCCTTACAAAAAAAAGAGCAATAATGACCAGCGGAATCACATACCTTATAAAAAATCTCCATAGTTTCCCTATTTTCATGATTGAATTCTGGTTTATAAATGCAGCCAGCCTTTCACTGTCTGAAAACCAGCCAACAGCTACAAGCTCGAGGACAATGGCAATGCAAATGTTATAGAACATAAAATGGCTGATGATGTCCATGATGTAAAGCCCAGGCTTTATAAGGAACAGCAGCCCGAATAAAAACCCGAATCCCGCTACAATGATTGCTGCATGAATGTGTTTTGCCTTGAATTTGTGCACAAACACATGCGTTATTGAGTATGCAAGCGAAGCAGCTCCAAGCACAAAGAATATTGACAATAAACTAAAAAACAGGATGCTTGCCAAGGTTGGCTTGTAAAAAAAGGGAAGGGCCTGCGCCAAAACAGTAAAGGGAAAATCAAGATTAACTCCAATTAATTTGTCGATGCCGGTATTTTGCTTCATGCTCAGGAATCCCAGTACACCAAATAAAATCAGGCCGATTGCAATGCCTATGATTAATTCTAATATGGCAACATTCAGGGAAGCCCCTAAAACAAAGCCCTTTCCTTTTCTCCCGATTGCATGCATAACCCCAAAAGACAGCCCCAAAGACAAAATTGCCATGAAAAAGGAATTGGCCCAAGCATCCAGGCTCATCAATGCATTCAAATCAGGCCTTAAGAAGGAATAGATGCCGTGAAGCGCATTGTCAAGCGTCAGCGTATACATCAAAAATGAAATCAACAATATTATGAATATAGGAAATGTTGCAAGAACGCATTTTTTCATGCTTTCATATCCATTTTTGATATATAAAAACAACAGTAGCCATGCCAGAATCAATGCAATGAAAACCGGCAGCGAAAAGGAAGTGAATCCCTTAAAGCCTTCGGATGCCTGTAACACATTGTTGAAAAAATAATCATTTACATTATTCCTCCACTGCATTCCAAACGACACAAATATGTACACAATGTGCCACGACAGGACAACAGCATAATAGCTCATCACAATGTATGCATTAAAAATCATGAGCCATCCAATATACCTGAAGCGCTTCCTTATCGAGGCAAACAAATCAACAATATTCCTGTTGAAGTACTGGCCGATTGAGAATTCAAGCATGAGCAAGGGTGCCCCAAGAACTATGAGGGCAACCAAATAGGGAATGAAGAATAATCCGGTTTCCTTGTAGGAAAAATATGGATAAATCCAGATATTCCCTATGCCCGTTGCAGCAGCCACTGCCAGCAAAACAAAGAAGAACCTCGAATTGGTAGCCATGGGCATGGGAATGCAAATTCCAATTTAAATATTGTGCCTGTCAAAAATCGCAATCATTCATAATAAATTGTTACGATTTTTGAGCAGTGAGTTGAATGCGAGCGTGCGCATTCTCGCACGCATCTACATGCGAGAGTTCGACATGCTCGCGAGAACGCGAGCTCGCGTTCAACTCTCTCGCTCACTCATGTCAACGAAAATTTTTACAATTTTAATTAATAATAAAAATTTCCGACATGTCAAAATTTAATAGTGATGACACTTGTCAGAATTCAATAGCTTAATAAAACCGAAAAGTACTCCATTGCAATATGCACCCCTTAACCCATACACATCAGCCAAAAACAACTGGAGAATTGGTTGGCCAGGAAGAAAATATGCTGAAATTGAGAGATTTTGTACTGAATTTCAAAAAACAAAAAAAGAAGTCTGCATTGGTTTATGGGCCAAGCGGCACGGGCAAGACTTGCTCCGTATATGCGATAGCAAACGAGCTTGGATATGAGGTAATTGAGGTAAATGCATCAGACTTCAGAAACACCGAGCAAATAAATCAAAAAGTAGGAAATGCCATAAAGCAGCAAAGCCTGTTTGCAAAGGGAAAAATAATCCTTGTTGACGAAATAGATGGGTTATCCGGAAGGGAAGACAGGGGAGGAATACAGGCAATAACGAAGCTGATAGAAAATTCCGCATACCCAATAGTGCTCACGGCAACAAACCCATTTGACAACAAGTTCGGCTCCTTAAGAAGCAAATCCAGCATGCTTAAATTCAAGCCCCTCGATTATATGTCCATATTTAAAATTCTTAAAAGGATATGTGACAAAGAAAAAATAAAATATGAGGATGAGGTGCTTAAGATACTATGCAGAAGATGCGGCGGGGATGTTAGGGCCGCTATAAACGACCTTCAACTGCTTGCCCATGAAAAAAGAGAGCTTACTAAAGAGAGCCTGGAAGAATTATCTGAAAGGAACAGGACAGAAAACATCATGATTGCATTGAACAAGATATTCAAGACAACCGACTTGAAAATAGCAATTTCAGCCTTTGACAATGTTGAGGAGGATTTGGACGAACAGCTGCTCTGGATTGACGAGAATCTTCCAAAAGAGTACACAAATCCAAAGGAGCTTGCAAAAGCATATGAGATGCTCAGCAAAGCCGATGTTTTCAGCAGAAGGATAAGGAGATGGCAGCACTACAGGTTCTTGGTTTACATCAATGCCTTGATAACAGCGGGAATTGCGGCTGCAAAAAAAGAGAAGTACGAGCACCTTGTCGAATACAAGCCCACAGGCCGCATCTTGAAATTGTGGTGGGCCAACCAAAAATCCGCAAAGAAGAAAGAGATTGCTGGCAAAATTGCAGAAAAGACGCATTCCTCAAAAAAAGAAATCTTAAAAAGCACAATGCCTTATCTGCCTGTGATGTTCAGGAATAGAGAAATGAGGAATAATATTGTAAGGGATTTGGCTTTGGACGAAGAGGAAATTGAGTGGCTTGCAAAAAAGGCTTGAGATGTTAGGAATTCTAACATTAAACATTTAAATACTAAACGAAAAATCAGCATATTATGGAGCTTCCTAAAAGCTATAATCCCAAGGAATCTGAGCCGAAATGGCTTGAGTTCTGGGAAAAGGAAAAAATTTATGCATTTGACCCTAAAAGCAGGGCAGAGGTATATTCAGTTGACACCCCTCCCCCCACGGTAAGCGGGAAGATGCACCTTGGGCATTCTTTTTCTTATGCACAGCAGGATTTTGTCGTTAGATTCCAGCGAATGCTCGGCAAAAATATATTCTATCCGTTTGGCACGGATGACAATGGCCTTGCAACAGAGAGGATGATTGAAAAAATCAAGAATGTGAAGGGGCAGTTCATGAAAAGAAAGGAATTTGTCGATTTATGCCTCAAAACCCTAGAAGAAATAAGGCCTGATTTTATTTATGACTGGAAAAGAATCGGCCTAAGCGCGGATTTCAGCATTTTCTATACAACAATAAACGAGCACTGCCAGAAAATAAGCCAGAGAAGCTTTATCGAACTTCGTAAAATGGAAAGATGTTACAGAAAAGAAGGCCCGACAATATGGTGTCCTGAATGCCAGACAGCAATCGCGCAGGTTGAAATGAAGGACGAAGAGAAAATGACCAATCTGGTATATATCGAGGCCAAGACGGAAAAAGGAGAGCCGCTTGTATTTGCAACTACAAGGCCGGAATTGTATCCATCATGCGTTGGCATTTCTGTCAACCCAAATGATGAAAGATACAAAAAACATATCGGCCAAAAAGTGATGATGCCGTTGACAAATGTAAAAATCGAGCTTACCATAGATGAAATGATAGACCCGGAATTCGGCACAGGCATTGTATATTTCTGCAGCAGCGGCGATGCCCAGTTTTTGGACTGGGAGACAAGGCATCCTGTGGAAAACAAGATTTACATTTTGAATTTTGACGGCACCATGAATGAAAAGGCTGGACAATACAAAGGCCTGACGATTGCAGAAACAAGAAAAAGAATAGTCGAAGATTTAGGCAAATTGAGAGTGATCAAAAAAACAGAGCCTTTAAAGCACTCAGTCAATGTCCACGAAAGGTGCGGAACAACTGTTGAGTACATGGTTTCCAGGCAATGGTACATAAAATACCTTGATTTAAAGGACGATCTCATAAAATACGGCAGAAAAATTAAATGGTATCCGCAGCATATGATTGTTAGGCATGAAAACTGGATCAATGGCCTGAAATGGGACTGGAACATTTCAAGGCAAAGGCATTTTGGAATTCCCATCCCTGTTTGGTACTGCAAGAAATGCAATGAAACTATTGTTGCAGAGGAAAAACAATTGCCGGTTGATCCTTTAGTTGACAGGCCATTGCATAAATGCAGATGCGGCTCCAATGAATTCATCGGGGAAAAGGACGTCCTAGACACATGGGCAACTTCCTCATTGACCCCAGACATTGCAATTGAACTATTTGACAGGAATATCCAGAAAAAGCTTCATCCGATGAGCTTAAGGCCGCAGGCCCATGACATAATTACATTCTGGCTTTTCAATACTGTCGTCAAGAGCTATTTCCATCACAATGACGTCCCCTGGAGAGAGGTGATGATATCAGGCTTTGTGCTTGACCCTCATGGGAAAAAAATGAGCAAGAGCAAGGACAATGTGATTGACCCAAGTGATATGATAGGCAAATACTCTGCAGATGCGTTAAGATTCTGGGCAGCCGGCTCAAGATTGGGAGACGATATGCCTTTCCAGGAGAAAGACTTGGTGACAGGCAGCAAGTTCATAACAAAAATCTGGAATGCGTCAAAGTTTGCATCTTTGCACTTGCAAGATTTCAAGGGAAAAAGGCCAAGCAAGCTTCATTTGACAGAGAGATGGATTTTGTCAAAGCTGAGCAAAGTTGTTAGGGACGCTACCGAGAATTTCATAAATTATGAGTATTCACACACAAAGCTTGCAACAGAGACATTCTTCTGGCACACTTTCTGTGACAATTACCTCGAGATAATAAAGGACAAGCTTTACAATGCAGGCAAAAGAGGGGAAGATGCAAGAATCTCTGCGCAATATGGGCTGTACCGAACTTTGCTGGCAATAATCAAGCTTATGGCGCCCATAATGCCATTCATAACAGAGGAGCTTTATCATTTATATTTTAGAAAACATGAAAAGGTTAAAAGCATCCACATTTCAAAATGGCCCGACATAAACATGGTTGACGAGCACGCTGAAAAAATCGGCGATTTCGTTGTTGATGTTGTTGAATTTGCAAGAAGGCAAAAAACAGCGAAGCAAGTTTCACTGAAGACCCCAATAAAAAAGCTTACAATAAAGGCAAAAATAGAGGAAATTGATTTTGACGAAGTTGAGGCAGAGATAAAGGCAGCCACATCAGCAGAGCACATTGTTTTCGAGCCGATGAGAGGCAAGCACCCAGAAAAAGATTTAGAGATTGAATTGGAGTTTTGAAAATATTAACCTTATTTCACCTTCTTCCACCTAACCCCGTCTTTAGTATCCTCAAGAATAATGCCTTTCTGCTTCAATTCTTCTCTTATCCTGTCTGCTTTTGCAAAATCCTTTTCTTTCCTTGCTTTCTCCCTTTCGTCAATCAGTTTTTTTAATTCAGGCTTTAATTTTCCTTCTTTTTCCTTAAGAATTCCGAGAACTTTGTCAAATTTTTCCATTATTTTCATTATTTTTTGAGCATCCTTTTTTCCTATTTTATTTTCCATCAGCAATATATTGATTTCTTTGACAAGCTCAAAAATACGGGATAATGCGGAGCTTATGTTCAGGTCGTCATCCATGACTTCTTCAAATTCTTTTTTAGTTTTTTGAATTATTTTAGCGATATCGCTGTTGTTAGTTTTATTTTTCATTTCTCTTAATCTAATCATGAAATCATCCAATCTTTGCACTGCATTGTCTGCAGCCTTGACAGATTCTTCAGTGAAATTCAATTGCACCCTGTAATGCGCAGAAAGCAGAAGATACCTTATCGCTTTTGCATTATAGCCTTTGCCTAATAAATCCCTCAGGGTATAAAAATTTCCAAGAGATTTAGACATCTTGTGCCCGTCAACAAGCAAATGCTCGTTATGGAACCAATAATTTGCGAATTTTTTCTTTGTAGACGCTTCACTCTGCGCTATCTCATTCTCATGATGCGGAAACACAAGGTCAATTCCGCCGGCATGGATGTCAAAATGCTCCCCCAGATATTTCATTGACATTGCAGAGCATTCAATGTGCCATCCTGGCCTTCCTTTTCCAATTTCAGTTTCCCAGAAAACATTTCCATCCTCGTTGTCATATGATTTCCACAATGCAAAATCCTTTGCCTCTCCTTTCTCATACGAATCCTGCTTTACCCGTGCCCCTTCCTTCAATTCTTCTATTTTGGTATGGGACAGCTTTCCATAATCTTTGTATTTTGAAATATCATAGTATATACTTCCATCCTCGCTTTTGTATGCAACGCCATTTTTCAGCAGTTTCTTTATTATTACAACCATTTCCTTGATGTGCTCAGTTGCCCTTGGATACACGTCTGCCTTGTCAATATTCAAGGATTTAATGTCCTCAAAGAAAGCCTTTTCATATTTTATTGTATACTCATTCAAAGAAATCCCTTCCTTGTTAGCGCCTTTTATGGTTTTGTCATCAACATCCGTTATGTTCATGATATGC